>CAZWXJ010000001.1:0-10849 GCA_964637735.1 uncultured Oscillospiraceae bacterium
TGTGCAAAGCATACAAGATAGCACCATACGCAGTAAGGCAAAGCATATGGGTGAATTTGTTTCAGTGGCAAGTTACGAAGCCGTTTACATAAATGGCACAGAATATATGAAAACGGTTTACACGGTTGACACTGGCGGTGTGCAGCAAACTGAAAACCTAGTGCAATATGCAACCTTTGTAAACGGCACGTTTTATATTGTGGAATGTTATGCCCTTACCCCTTCCCTTGACATGGCCCTTGCTGAGACAGAAGACTGTTTGGCACATATGAAATGGCAGGGTTTTTACACCCCACAACGTGCCTTACTAACAGAGATAGACAGCATTGGTTTGCGGGTGCGCATACCGGGGCGCTTTTGGCAAACACAGGTGCAAAAAGACGAGGAAGAATGGGATTATAACAGTGACCTATTTTTACTTGGATGGGACAATAGCATTACGCCAAGCATAAGTTATGAAGTAGATGAGATACTGGAACTGCGTGCAGAAATAAACTACAAAAGCAAAAAAATTGGCAACATGAATACCTTGACAGCAGAAGAAAGAGAACTGATTTTAAGCGACCTTTCACAGGCACCCATTTATATTCCGTTTGATTACCAAGAAAGAGAAAACTGTACACAGCTCAGCCGTACATTTATAGAAACAGAAGAGGCGACTTTTATTGTAGTAGAAGCGCTTTACCAAAACATAGAACCATGGAGTACATCACAGTATGAATATAGGTTGTTTGTTGGTACAGTGGTAAACAATGTTGCGTACAGCATAGAATTTACCTCTCAAGATAAAACCCTATACCCTTATACCCGAGCGGAAGTATTGCAAATGGTGCAAAGTATGGCGTTTGCCCCGCCCATGCTTGACGAAGAAGGCAATATTTATGTAGCACCGCCCCCCGTGCCTGAGAAAACCATAGAAGAAAAAACCACCAATGCGGTGCGTAATGGGCTGGTTATTGGCCCTATAATAGGGCTGGCGTTGGCGGCCATTGTACTACTGTATTTAAGAAAGAAAACACGTGAATAAAAAAGAAGCCACCTTGCACAAAGCGTGCAGGGTGGCTTTTGTGAAAGAGAACAAGGTTATTGCCTGTATAATGCGATGTTAAGCGTTTAGTAGGCGGTCATTATAAACAAAGAAACGAGGTGTTACCGTGAAAAATTTAATTTTTATAAACGGAACCATGGGTGTAGGAAAAACTGCGGTGAGTGAAGAACTGTGTAAAAAGCTTGAAAAGAATGTGTTTTTAGATGGAGACTGGTGCTGGCTTGCAACCCCTTTTGTGGTAACAGAAGAAACCAAACAAATGGTGCTTAAAAACATCTCTTTTTTATTAAACAATTTTTTGCAATGTACAGCATATGAACATATTATTTTTTGCTGGGTGATGCAAAACAAAGAAATAATTGATGACGTTATAAAACGGCTAAACATGGAAGATGTGAGCCTGCATTTATTCACGCTAATGGCAAGTGAAGGCACCTTAAAAAGCAGGCTGCAGGCAGATATTGCGAGCGGAAAGCGAGAAGAGGAAATGATAGACCGTAGTATAAACAGGCTACCGCTGTATGCTGGCATGCAAACCACCAAAATTGCAACAGACAACAAACCCATTGCAACCATTGCAGAAGAAATTATACAGAAAATGAAAGCGGTTTAAGTACCCGAAATACATTTTTGTAATAGTCAATCTCGCCTGCTTGTTTCATGCGGGCAAGCTCACGTGAAAGGGCGCTTCTATCACAGTGTAGGTAAACGGCAAGTTGCTCTCGGTTCAGGGGGGTGGTTACCGTCAAGCTGTTTTGGGTGGCACATGCCTCGGCAAGGTAAGCGGTTATTTTCTCACGTAAGGTGGGCAGAGTAACAAGTTCAAGCCGTTTATTTTGGGCGAAGTATTTATCACTAATAGTCGTAATGAAATTATGTAGCACAAGGCTATGCCCAAGGGTGGGGGTGCCTTTGGGGTACAGTAAATTGTCATGCAATAAAAACAAAATGATGGCGGGTGTTTCGGCGGTTAGGGTAACAGGGCTTTGGTTTTGGCTGCCTGCCAAAATGTCACCAAAAATGTCGGCTTCTTCTAAAAAAGTAAATAAGCTACGGTTGCCATTCATATGGTCTTTTTCGGCACGCAGGCGCCCGTTTAACACCACGCCAACGTCTGTCACGGTAGTGCCCGCCCACAAAACCACTTCTTCAGGCTGAAAGGTTTTTACGGTGGGGTGGTAGCTTGTAAGCAAGGCAGGTAAGGCATTTTCATGAATGCCTTGAAATAAGCTACATTGCTGTATGATGTGTATATTAGAAAGAATTGTTTTCATAAACACGCCTCTTTTTAGGTATTCTATAAATTCGTTGCCTGTGCAACGGAAATAATAGCCTTATTATAATATAATGTACTTGTTAAGTAAATAACAAATGTTGTAATAAGCGAAAAGAGGAAGACACTATGAAAAAGTTATTAAGTTTAACATTGGCGCTTAGCATGGCTGTTATGCTATTTGCAGGTTGTAATGGCGGTGCAGATGACAGCGCAGAAACACCGACCGAGCCGACAGAAGTTATTACTATGCAAATTGCTGGCATGCGAGGCCCCACCACCATGGGCATGGTAAAACTAATGGAAGACAGCGCCAACGGTGAAACCATACAGGACTACCAAGTAACCATGTACGGCACAGCAGATGAAATTGTGCCAAAGCTAATACAAGGGGAAATTGATATGGCGGCAGTGCCTGCAAACCTTGCTTCTGTTTTGTACAACCAAACGGACGGCGCTGTGCAAGTGCTTGCCATTAACACACTGGGTGTATTCTATATGGTAGAAACAGGAGACAGCATTGCCACCGTGGAAAACTTGCGTGGCAAAACCATTTACACTACGGGCAAAGGCACCACACCCGAATATGTGCTGACTTATATTTTAGAAGAAAATGGTTTAACCATTGGCGAAGATGTAACGGTTGAATATTTTGCAGAAGCCACCGAAGTGGCGGCACGCCTTGCAGAAGCTGACGATGCCATTGCCATGCTGCCACAACCGTATGTAACAGCAGTACAAGCACAAAACCCAAACATTCGCATTGCGCTGAACATGACGGAAGAGTGGGATAATGTGTCAAACGGGAGTAGCCTAGTAACAGGCGTTATTGTAGCCCGCACAGCCTTTATTGAAGAAAACCCACAAGCCGTGCAAGACTTTTTAACAGAGTATGAAAGTTCTATCAACTATGTAAACGCAAACACGGAAGAAGCTGCCGCTTTGGCCGTGCAATATGAAATTGTAGCGGCAGAACCCATTGCCATAAAAGCACTTCCGTTTTGCAACATTACATATATTGACGGTGCTGACATGCAAGCAAAATTGGGTGGTTATTTAGAAGTACTGTATAACCAAAACCCGCAGGCGGTAGGAGGCACGTTGCCTGATGAAGCATTTTACTACAAAAAAGCATAAATGGTTTACTGGCATAGTGGTATGCTTGTTTTGGCTTGCCATATGGCAGGTTGTAAGCATGCGGGTTGGCAGTAACATTCTACTGCCTTCGCCCATTTTAACGGTGCAAACGCTCTTCTCTTTCATAGCGGAAGGGGCGTTTTGGCATACTGTTTGGGCGTCTTTACTGCGCATTATGGCAGGCTTTTTGCTGGGTGTATTGGTTGGGTGTGTGCTAGGGGTGTTGGCACACTGGCAGCCTGTTATAAAAATAGTGCTGTCTCCACTTATCACCGTGATGACAGCGATACCTGTGGCGTCTTTCATCATACTGGCGCTGGTATGGTTGCATGCGGCTACGTTACCTATATTTATTTCTTTCATGATGTGCACCCCGCTTGTGTACAGAGGGTGCTTGCAAGGGCTGGAAGAAACCAGCAAAGAAATACTGGAAATGGCGCAAGTCTTCCGTATGGGGTGGCTGAAAAAGGCACTGTATATTTACCTACCTGCACTACTTCCTTTTTTGCTTTCTGCTTGTAAAACGGCAATTGGGCTTGCGTGGAAGAGTGGAATTGCAGCCGAAATCATCGGGCTAACTGCGCTTTCAATAGGGGAAAAAATGTACAGCGCCAAAATATATTTGATGATACCCGACATGTTTGCGTGGACATTGGTGGTTGTGCTTTTAAGCATGGGCTTTGAGCACCTGTTTTCACTTGTGGTTACCTATGCCACAAACAAGCTGAAAGGGGGTGCTGTGCATGAAGATAACAGTGGAAAACCTTTCTAAAAGGTATGATGAAAAGCACGTGTTTGCAAACCTGCACGCCACCTTTACAAGCGGTGCACCTGTTGCTTTAATGGGCGAAAGTGGCATTGGCAAAACCACCCTGCTACGCATTTTGTTAGGACTAGAACAACAAGACAGTGGCGCAGTGCAAACAGAGGGCATTGCTTATTACACAGCGGTGTTTCAAGAGGACAGGCTGTGCGAGGAATTTAGCGCACTGAAAAACTTGCAGATGGTGTGCCCACCTACCTGCACCGAAGAAGAGCTTGCCGCACATTTGCAGGCAGTGGGCCTTGCCGAAGAAGAGATGCAAAAACCAGTGCAAACACTGTCTGGCGGGCAAAAACGGCGGGTTGCCATTGTGCGCAGCATGCTAGGCGCCACCCATGAAGATGACTTTGCCAAAACTGCCATTTTAATGGACGAACCGTTTAAAGGGCTTGATGTTGCCACCAAGCAAAAAGTAATAGACTATATATTGAAGCAAAGAAATGGAAGGCTGCTTTTGGTGGTAACCCACAGTGAAGAAGAAGCGACAGCACTGGGCGCAACCACTGTGGTGTTTGAAGAAATGGAAAACAAATAAAGTGGCATATATAGCGAAAAAGCGCAGAGCATCCACATAGTGGGTGCTTTTTTATTTGTAGAATGTTAAAAATTAAAACAAAAATGTAAAATATACTTGACAAAAAGTAAACTATAAAATATAATATGAGTAACAAAACGAACGGACAAAAGGAGCAACCACTATGAAAAACAAAAATGAAATGCGATGGGAATTAAAATTGGCGTTGTTGCTACTGGCAATTTCAATGGTGCTGCGGCAATTTTTTGAGCCTACTGACTTTTTCATGTGCTTTTTGCTAGGGGCAACCATTTCATTTGAAATGATAGCATTGATACCTGAGCGCACACGGCAAAAGCTAAAAGCGTGGAAACGTGGCTTGTTTACAAAAACAGAAGAATAAGAAAACGGCAATAGAATAACCGCATGAAGAGGAGCGTTATGGCAAAGAATTTAAAACTGAAAGCAGCACGTGCCGCCATGGACATGACCCAGCAAGACCTTGCTGATGCCGTAGGCGTAAGCCGACAAACGCTGAATGCCATTGAAAAGGGAGACTATAACCCCACGGTAAACCTTTGCATAAAAATATGCAAAGTGCTTGGCAAAACGCTAGATGAACTATTTTGGGAGGACGCATAATGCGAAACTGGAAAGATAAAAACTTAGATGAGCGGGAATTGCAAATTCGGGGTGGGGTGGCACTGCACACCATGTTGTTTGGCTTTGCCTTGCTACTATTGGTGACAATGCTTGACTTATTAGGGCTGTTTTACATTGAGCAACCGTTTGGCTATTTGCTAGTGCTGTTGTTAATGGTGGCTATGCTTTGCATGGAAATGATTTACCACGAAGTATACCCGATAGGCGAAAAGCGGCAACGGTTTTTGTATTATGTGTTAGGGGCTTACGGCATAATTGTGTTGCCCATATGTATAATGGCTTACAAAAATGGTGAAGTGTTTTTTGTAGAAAAAACAGTAACGCAAAATGGCGTGCTGGCAGGTATGGCGGTGGTTTACATTGCGGTGTGCCTGTTTTACATAATGCGTAGCAGAAAAAGCAAACAGAAACCTGTGGCAGATGAAATAGAAGAATAAAGCCAAAAAAGCAAAGTGCAAGTGCATGTGTACAGAGCACTTGTGCTTTGCTTGCGCTTTCATGATACGTTGTTACTATGCGGGCAATAGTGGGTAAACTATTTTACCGTGAAAAAACACAAAACACATTTACAAAACCGCTTGACTTTGCGCCGCAGAATATAGTATTATATTAAACGCAGCACAACCGGAGTTGGCTGACATGTGCGCCCGTAGCTCAGGTGGATAGAGCAACTGCCTTCTAAGCAGTGGGCCGGGAGTTCGAGTCTCTCCGGGCGCACCATATGAAGTGGAACATGGTGGGTATAGCTCAGCTGGTAGAGCACCGGATTGTGGTTCCGGGTGTCGTGGGTTCAAGCCCCATTATCCACCCCATAAAGCGAATAGCGTGCTGTTCGCTTTCCTAACAAATAAAGAAACTGCAAAGTTTCTTTTATAATGGGCTGTAGCCAAGCGGTAAGGCAACGGACTTTGACTCCGTCATTCCGATGGTTCGAATCCATCCAGCCCAACCAAAAAAACACGTTACGTTGTAGCGTGTTTTTTATGTGTAAGTTTAGATAATTTAATATGTAAGGGTTTCAGTTTCTTCAAATTTATAAAACATGATATAATAAAAATGATGGTAAAACACATTAAGAAGTGAAGGTGAAACAGTATGTGTAAAAGCAAAAAAATAATTGCTTTGGTATTATGCTTTGTATATTTATTTGCTAGCTGTAGTACATCTCATATTGATATTGAAAGTAGTAGTTTAGATGAAGAGAATAGTGCGCCTGAAATAATGTATGGCCCGTGGTTTGATAATGAAGTCGAATTTTATTATGATAAAACAACAACCCTTACTTTTGAAGATTTAACTGCCATTGAACATTATGATCTTATCAGGAATTTAGATATGACGTATCCAGTTACAATTTTCCATTTTAATTCAAAATTTAATGTAGAAAAATTTTCTGATGATAATGGCGATTACATGATGTTTTATACTATTTATAACTTAACAGATGGGCAATTAGCATATGTAACATTGAAAGAATATGGTTATAATTATGGGCAAGTGATTGACCAATTTATTTTATACCCATTTGAAAATGAAGAAGATGAAGAATATATAGGGAACCTTGTTTTAGAAAAAGATTTACCTGAGAATATACTTGCACGGTCAAAATAAAAAGTTGAATAAAAGTGAAGGGAATCCCTTCTCATAATTGGTTTACAAACTGTTCACAGCGGGTTATTGTTTTTTGTTTATACTTTGGTTAAAGGAGTTGATAACAATGGCAAAATATAAACTGATTGTGAAAGACGACCCCGCACACAAAGAAGAACCAGTAGTAGAATATACACTCACCGTTGAAGAAGTTTTTACACCTGCCTTTGTGCAGCGCCACACCGGGTTTGACACCATTTATGTATTTTTAAATGCAGGCGGGTTTGACGTAACAACCCCTGCCCAGCTAGAAACGGTACCAGAAAGAGCGCTTGATAAATACATTAAGCGGGTAACGTCTTTTGACTCTTGGGATGCAATGTTCGCCGAAGCGGCAACACAATCTGTTTCACCCAATTTAAGCTTATAAGCGAGTAAAAACGGTACAAGCATTTGCTTGTACCGTTTTTTAGGTTGCCTATTTTTTAGTTTGACTTGTCTGAGGCTGCGTGCTGTGCACAGGTGTCTACCTTGTTAATGAATGCGAACACAATGGCGGCGGTAATCATACAGGCCAAAAAGGTTGCGTGGGCAAGGCTGTCAAGCAATATGAGTGAGTTTATCATAAAGTTTCCCCCTTTATGTGTGCGGTGTTACGAATAATAGCAATATCATATAGCAAAAAAATAAACAATGTGTGAACAACAAGAAAGTTTATGGCAGGTTACCATAAACGTGTAGGGTTATAGCAACGTTGCTTCTAAATACACCAGCGGAAAGGCTGCCTGTAACACACGCCAGTTGTTTACTGCAAACCCGTTGCTGTTTATAAAAGTAACAAATTCTGCGGGAGACCAAATGGTGCATTCATCATAGGTTTCAAACCCAAGCATTTTTAGAATACGGGCGCTTACCCCGCCTTTTTTTCCTTTCAAATGCGCCATTGAAAAGGTAGGTGCAATAAGCAACCCGCCAGGTTTTAATACACGGCGAATGTTCTCAAGCACGAGCGCAGGGTTTGGCACAATGTGCAAAGCGTTTGAAATAATAATAGCGTCAAAGGTTTGCGGTGCAAATGAAAGAGCAGTTGCATCTTCCACTGAAAAATGCACGTTTGCGGGAACGTCTTTTTTCTTTGCGGCGGCAATCATCTTTGGGGCATAGTCGGTGGCTTCTATACTGTGCGCATATGCCGCAACCTGTAGTGCAACAAGCCCTGTGCCCGTGGCAATTTCAAGCACCCGCATGTCTTTCGTGAGCCTTGCAGAAATGAGGCGGTATAGTTCGGAGTAGCCGTTTTTGTTTAAGGCGTTAATTTCAACGTCGTAAATTTTGGCATAGCGGTTCCAAAAGCGCTGGTTTTTTTGTTCGTTTTTCAATAGTCATACCCATCATCGTCATCGTCGTCATACCCTTCGGCGCCTTCCACCTCAAACCAGCTGTCGCTTACGCTGTACATGCCAAACCCACTAAAATTGAGGTCTTCTACCCAGTTGTTAATGGCTTGCCCCATACTGGTTGACATACCACTGTCATCCATTTTTTCCATCAGTACCAGCGCCTCTGCCATAGGGGCGCCCACGCTATACCGAAAGAAAACGTTTTCACCCATGCTGAATTCGAGTTCCAACTTGTCTTCATTAATGTAAATTTCAACGTCATCATCACCATGCCCTACCGAAACGTCATCACTTGATGAAAACCCACTTCGTTCTTCATACTTGGCACGGGCTTCGTCAATGCCTGTTTGCATGGTAATAAGTAGCCGAGACATGGCATTGCCCTCTCCATAATAGTAAGAAGAGGCATCTTCGTCTTCTACGTCTTCATATTCTTTTACATACCTTGCACGCAAGGCTTTTGGGTCTGGGGCATCGGCAGAAGTTTCTGCAGTAGAAGCCCCTTCTACATATCCCTTTTTCATTTTTTCTGCAATTAACTTGTCAGCGGCAAGGCGGCATGCGTCTTCGCTTTCAAAGGTTTTGGTTTGCGTTTGCCCCGCCGTGCCCACCTTGCCAAAAGTAACGGTGAAGCTTGTTTCTGTTACATCAATGCTCCAGAATTTGTGAGATGAATCATCTTGGTAAATAAATGTGCGTGCCATGTTACATACCCCTTTTATTTATTTGTTATAGTATGCCTATTTGCTTTGTGCTATTGTTTGAAAAGGGCGCTTTCAAAAAAGGTAGTACTTGTTTTTACGCCCCATTTTACTTATGATAACAATAGAAGGTGCTGTTTGTAAAGATATTTACAAACAGCCTAGCAAACACTTTATGCAACGACATATGACATAGGAGGGGTACAGATGGCAAAATGCAAAATTACCGTACTGAGAAGAGAACTGTATGAAGACCTGCAAGAAGAATATTTGGCAGACCCAAAGGCTGGCAAATGCACCGTATTTGAAGACGGGCAAGAGTTTTTGGTAGAAATGGGAGACTACTTCAAACTACTAAACGGGCAGTTTTGCGCCGAAGCGTGGGACTGCATTAGCAGGTATGTTTATACCGCACTGCAAGGTGGCTCGATTATGAAAGGCTGGACGAACGACGAAAAAATGATGATTGCCAGCTGTAATGACGGCACCCGCCCTGTTATTTTCAAAATAGAAAGAATAGACGACTAAATAGCCATAGCCAAAACGCTTTTCTGTATTGTTGCAGAAAGGCGTTTTTTGTGATGCAAAGGATGGCTCAAATTTGCCATTTTATAAAGTGGCTTGTATAATGCGAATAGAACAAATAATTTCAATTTCATAAACCTGAATTGCCAAAAGGGAGGCTTTGCCATGAAAGATATGCGTAAACGAATGGCCGTGCTGGTACTGGTGGTGGGCTTGTTATTCACCGCTTGCAGTGACAAGCCAGAGGTAGACAGTGCAAATGCCGCAGAAGAACTAGCACTGACTATGCTACAAGAGGAATTGACCGACGCAGGGTTAAGTGATGCCCAAAAAGCAAGCATGCTGCAAGTGTATGAAGAACTGGGCGGGAAGCCCGCACAGCTGACGGACTTGCTGTATGTTGACAGTGAAAGCATGTTAACTGCATTGTTTGATGATTTTTATATATTGCAATTCACCTTTGATGGCGACAATGTAGAAGAAGTAAGCTGTGAGTATTCCACCGAGCGGCATTATTATGTGTTCTACACGGGCGGGGAAATGGAAAAAGAATTGTCATACTATTTGACACAAGCAGACGAGCGGACTGCCATACAAGCCACCATTTTAACGGAACTGCAAAACTATTACCCAGACGCAAGCATTACCGAGAGTAGCAAAGAATATATTTCTTATTGGCATTATGATAAATATGAAACCATAGGCGAAATAGAAGCGCAACAAGGTGTTGTATATTACATTGCAATGGCAGCACTGGATGCTACCTTTGAAGATGGAACAGTTAAAACATTGCAGGTGCATATAAATATAAAAGTAGAAGATGAAAACTGGACTGTGAGAAGTTTATGGTTCGGCGTACAAAACAAAGGTTCAGGGGCGATTATCGAGACCATTACAGTGATAGAAGAAATGGAAGATTTTTAAGAAGTGTTTGAAAACAGCATATGTTTTAGTAAGGAGTAAAATTATGAAAACAAAAAAGACAAGGCTTTTATTAGCCATATTATTTGGGCTAAGTGTTTTTCTAACCGCCTGCCACACTGACAGACCCGATAACCATATAGAAGCAAATTTGCGGGCGAAGCTAACAGAAGGCATGGTGGCAGCAGGCTTACCCGAACAGCAAGCCGAAAACGTGCTAACTGTTTACCAGGAACTAGGCGGAGACTATGAAC
>CAZWXJ010000001.1:10859-42740 GCA_964637735.1 uncultured Oscillospiraceae bacterium
CTTGCGGACTTTGCGTATGATGCAGAGAACCGTGCCCTAACAGCCGTGTATGATGATTTTTACACACTGGAACTTGTGTTTGATGAAGACGGCATATTGAATGATGTTTCCTGCCAATATTTTGACGCAGATGACCGCCACCATTACGTTTTTTACGAAGACAAAGAAGCGGTTGCCCCATTTGAAAAATGGTTTATTTTGAAAGAACAAAGAAACGCTATTGTTTTTTTAGCAGAGTATGAACTATATGCGTATAATGATGAACTGACTGCGATAGAAGCGTCAGAAGAAGCGTACACGCAGTGGCATTTTGACAAAATACCACATGAAGAAATGAGCAACGATATAGAAAACCTGCCTGACCTTGCCTATTATGGAACCACACAGGCTACCTTTACCTACGCAGACGGCGCACAAGACACAGGGCAAATTTATATTATTATTTATGCGGAAGGCGATGAATGGGTCATTCATTCATTAACGGTTTCTTCTGTCAATGCCCCCTGCAATATGGACGGTACTATTATAGGAGACTAAACAAAAAAGCCATTTATAGGGGCTGAGCATTTTAAAGGAAAAGGGGCAGGCGTAATGCTGCCTCTTTTTAATATTACATTGGTTTTAATAAATGCTTTTTTGTTTGTAAATTTTACAAATGCACACTGACATTTTTTTATATATGTGTTAGAATACAATGGTATAAATTAAGGAACATTTTGTTAGCGGAGGATTGTATGGTTTTTAGCAGTGTGGCATTTCTATTCTACTTTTTGCCAGTTTTAATTATTGTATATCACATCACACCACAAAAGTGGAAAAATGGCGTGATGATTTTAGCCAGCATGGTGTTTTTTGCATGGGGTGAAATTCGCTTTATTCCCGTTATGCTTACCCTTTCAGTAATAGACTTTGTTTGCGGGCGCATGATGGAGAAAAACCGTGACAATGACAAACGCCGTTTGATGTATATGTTAATAGGGGTTTGCTCAAACCTTGGGGTATTGCTATTCTTTAAATACACCAACTTTTTTGTGGACAATATCAATTTAGTGCTCGGCATGAACATTCCTGACTTGAGCATTATTTTACCCATTGGCGTGTCGTTCAACTCGTTCCAGTCAATGTCTTACGCTATTGACGTTTACCGCGGGGCAACCCATGCCGAAGAAAAATATTATGACTACCTTTGCTACACCACTTTATTCCCGCAAATTATTGCAGGGCCTATTGTACGCTATGTAACCGTGGCTGATGACCTTGATAGCCACGAGGTAACCCGTGATGGCTTTTCAATGGGAATGCGCCGCTTTTTAGTGGGGCTTGGTAAAAAGGTACTTATTGCAAATAACGTTGGCTTTTTATGGAGTCAAGTGTCTACCATGCAAGCGGGAGATCCGTCTGTCTTGTTGTTTTGGGTAGGCATTTTAGCGTACTCTTTCCAAATCTATTTTGACTTTTCAGGTTACTCAGACATGGCCATTGGGCTTGCGTCTGTCTTCGGGCTTACCTTTGAAGAAAACTTTGACACACCCTATGTCTCAAAAAGCATTACCGAGTTTTGGCGCAGATGGCACATTACGCTGGGGCAGTGGTTCAGAGACTATGTGTACATTCCCCTTGGAGGCAACCGCAAAGGGGTACCTCGCCAAATATTCAACATTTTGGTGGTATGGGCGCTGACAGGTTTTTGGCATGGTGCGTCTTGGAACTTCATTTTATGGGGGCTGTACTTTGCCTTCTTCCTAGTACTTGAAAAGTTTATTCTGTTCAAGTTTTGGGATAAGGTGCCCGGTTTCTTCCAGCATGTATACACGCTACTTTTGGTTATCATCAGCTGGGTTATTTTCTCAGGAGATGACTTTGTAGGCATTACCATGACAGGTTATTTAAAAGGCATGTTTGGCATGGGCGGCTTGCCACTTTACAACAACCAAGCGCTGTTTTACCTCGTACAGTATGCGTTCATTTTTATTGTGGCGGCGTACTTTTGCACACCGCACTTTCAAAAAATACTTGCCAAAACCGAAAACACAAACAGCACGGCTGTTTGGACGGCGACAACCGTCGGGTACATTGTTATATTCCTTGCCTGCGTGGCATTTATTGTAAACAGTAGTTACAACCCATTCCTATATTTCCGCTTTTAAGGAGGTGCTGATGATATGTTAAACAAAGTGTTTAAAGAAGACCCAAAAAAGAATAAATTGTTTTTTATTTTGTTTGTTGCTGTTTGGGGCGTGATGTGTATTTGGAATTACATCAGCCCGAGCGAGACCTTTTCCGAGGCGGAAAACCGTAACCTTGCGCAGTTCCCAAAATACAACACACAAGACTTGTTAGACGGAGACTTTATGGACGGTGTAAACACCTGGTTGAATGACCAATTTGCAGGGCGGTCATACTGGGTGTCTGCACAAAGCTTAATGGAATATGGCATTGGAAAACGTGAAATTAACAATGTATATATTGGCGATGGCGCATTGCTAGGTGACCTAGATGCACCAACTGGCAACAACACCGCAAACAACATTGAGGGCATTAATGCCTTTGCCGAGCTGTATGATATGCCTACCTATGCTATGCTGGTGCCAAGCTCTACCACCATACAAAGCAGTAAGCTACCCACCTTTGCCGAAGGCTGGGACGAAGTTGCTTATATTCAAGACGCAAACGCACAGTTTAGCAGTGGTGTAACCGTTGTAGACGTAACAGGCACCCTTGCACAGCATGAAAGCGATTATATTTATTACCGCACCGACCACCACTGGACGACCTACGGCGCTTACCTTGCCTACACGGAACTACGAGAAAGCATGGGGCTGCCTGCTCTTTCCATAGAGGACTTTGCGGTGGAAACCATTAGCAATAGCTTTTTGGGCACCTATCATTCTAAAACAGGGTACCCGCTGGTGCAGGCAGACAGTATTGATGTATATGCCCGTGGGCAGGCGACAAGCTTTACCGTAAACACTGGTGAAGAAGTGCTAACCTATGACGATATTTATTTTACAGAGTTTTTGAATAAAAAAGACCAATATTCGTACTTCTTAGGGCAGGTACAACCCTATGTAACCATTTACACTACATCAACCTCAGGCAAGAAGTTGATTGTTTTTAGAGACTCTTACGCGCACTGCCTCACCCCCATGATGTTGGCAGACTACAGTGAAATTCAACTGGTAGACATGCGGTATTTGAACGACACAAACTTTGAAGCATACCTGCATATTAGTGAGTATGATGAAGCGCTGTTTGTGTATAGCACCGATGTGTTTTCACACCAAATGGGAGCAGGTAAATTTCTACTTGCATAAATTAGATTTTGTGTGATATTGGTGTCTTATGGCAATATGGCGTTATAGAAAAGATGATATGGTATTTGCTTTTTAGGGAGACATATAATGATTATTTATTTTTCAGCCACGGGAAACAGTAAATATGTGGCGGATAGAATTGCAGATAGTATTCATACAAAGGCAGTATCGCTGACAGAGTACAATTCCTCAATTCGACTTTCGGATGATGAAATATTTGGCTTCATCAGTCCGACATATCATTGGGGGCTACCGTCTATTGTTAAAGATTTTCTTGAGACCGTGTCCTTTTATACGAAACCCAAATATGTCTTTTTTGCTGCAACGTATGGCACTACAAGTGGACAAACAGGTCAATTTGCTGAAAACTATTTGCGGGAGAAGGGCCTCAATATAGATGCGAAATTCAGCATTAAAATGCCAGATACATGGACTCCGACTTTCGATTTGAGTAATCATGATAAGGTGGCGGAAATCAACCGAAATGCAGAGCCACAGATTGAAGAAATGATAAAGCATATCGTCAGTAGAGATTCAGGGGATTTTATGAAGGCAAAAATTCCCATGCTTGCTGTAAAAATATACAACCCAACTTATGAAAAAGAGCGAGAAACAAAACACTTTGTTCTATTAGATTCTTGTATCGGTTGTGGGCTGTGTGCAAAGCAATGTCCAATTCAAACTATCGAAATGAAGGACAGAAAACCCACTTGGGTTAAAGACAAATGTGTGATGTGCCTTGGATGCTTACATCATTGCCCTAAATTCTCTATTCAGTATAAAAACAAGACAGCTAATCACGGGCAGTATACACATGAGCTATATGTGGCCAAGGACTAGAACCGCTTTATGGGAATAATATGAACTGATAAAATTCTAATTCACGTGGTAACAAATATGAACCGACTACATGAAACATTAAAAAAAGATGCGTATTTTGAAGGCAAACTGCAATACAATGAAACCGAGAATTGTTTGCTGATTGTTTTCAATGAATATTTATGCCTTGCTTATTATGAAGGAGATTATACGTCAAGTGCAGACGAGGGCTCTCTTTTTGTGAAAAGCCCAAAACAAGCGGTAATGCACTGGCATATTCAGGCAGACGAAGAAGCCTTTGCTGCCATTACTGCATTTGCGCAGGCAGAGGACGTGTACATTGAAAATGTTAACGCAGATGTTTTCACCTTTGCGCCACTGCGTATTGTAAGCAAAGAAGCGTTTGAGAAGAAAAAAGACAAGCTGTTGGCAAACAAAAACCTGCGCATTTACACCGCAAATACAGTTATAAAACGGGCGTAACATATGAAAGCATGGGGCAATAAAAAGTGATTGAAAAAGCGCAGGCAAGCCATATAGATAAAATAATGGACATTTGGTTGCAAACCAATATTGCGGCGCATTCATTCATTGCGCAGGCTTATTGGGAAGGCATGTTTGCCGAAGTGAAAACAGCCATGCTTTTGGCAGATGTATTTGTATTTCTTGAAAATGACAATGTGTTAGGCTTTATTGGCATTACAAACCAGAATTATATTGCAGGGCTTTTTGTTGAAGAAGTTGCACAAGGGCAAGGCATTGGGCAAAAACTGTTAAACCATTGCAAGCGCCTGTACCCCGTTTTAAAACTAGATGTATTTACGGATAACACCCGTGCGGTGCAGTTTTATAAACAGGGTGGGTTTGACATTGTTAGCACAGAAACAAACCCAGATTTTTGCTGTGAAGAACACTGCATGCACTGGGAAGCTTCAAGAATATAACATATACATAAAGCAAGGAGACATGAACATGAACGAGCATGGCAACCTGCAACTGAAAGACAAAGACATAGCGCCAACCGCCGAAATATTACTGGCGGCGCTGGGTGATGACAGCTATGCCGCTTATGAACTGTTGCAAGACACCTTACCGAGCCTTGGCATGGAACAAGCATGGCAATGGTACACCCCCCACAAAGCGTGGTTTGCAAGGGGGCAGTATTTTTGGACGAGCACCCGTGGCAACAACAAAGAGAAAACCTTGTACTGGCTTTATGTGTACGAAGGCTTTTTTAGCGTGGCAGTTTGGTTTAAAGAGAAAAACCGTGCAGAACTGCTTAGTGCTGACTTAAGCGAGGAAACAAAACAGCGTGTTCGTGAGTCAGAGACCATGGGCAAAGTACCTACCTTCCCTGTTTTGTTTGATGTAAGAAACCCCGCCCCGCTTGCAGACATTTACGCACTGATAAATTGCAAAAAAGTATTGGAAAAATGAAATCAGTTGCCAAGCCGAAAGGAGCGCACCATGCAAAATAAACCAACCAACAAAAAACGGCTTGCGTTGTACCTTGCCAGTGCGTTGGTATTTGTGTTTCTTGCGTTCATGACGTTTCGGCAATTTCAAAGCTTGCGCTATAACAATATTATGTTAGAAGAGCAAAAAGACATTGCCCTTGTGTTTATAGACTATGCGATAGAAGTACCCCCGCCTGAAGGCACCACGTTACATGGCAGGTTTGCAACCTATGGCGGGCTTGAAACGAGCACTGAAAGCACCGACTACGGCGCACAGATTGACTTTTTTATCAGCGGAGAGATAACAAAGGCTGACGTGTTGCAGTATTATAAGGACGAAACGTCAGCAAATGTACAGGTAGAAGTAACCCCCCTTACTGAAGCCACATTGCAAACATGGGCAGATGTAGAAGAGGAGGTACGCACCGAAACCGAAAAGGTTTTGCAGGCAAACCTTGCCGCAGGGGCGCCAATGTACAGGGTGCGCATTACCTACCATATAACAAAAACCCGCCCCGCCCGCATATTTACCTGGACGGGAATGGAATAAAAGGTTTTGAAAACGCATAAAACCCCGACTTTCTCATAGAGAAGTCGGGGTTTTATCTGCTATTACTATACCACAAAATGGGTGAAAATACAAGTCTATACCTTGCTTTACAGGTGGCGTATAATGCAAGTAAGTGGGTGATGATATGCGTGAAAACTGGTTAATGAACATACAGGAGAATGAACAAGTTGCTTTAACGAACACACTGGAAGGGTGCAATGCGTATAGCGCACAGTTTGGTTTAGTATTAACAGAAAAACAGATGTTGACTTTATGGAATGAGCGGAAAGTCGTTTTGAAAAAGGCGGGCAGAATTGAATTTGGAAAACCCGCTTTTGAAAAACTGGTGGTTGCATTTGCAAGTTCACCCTATATTGACAGAAAGAACTATGAAAGCACACTTTCAGCCTTGCAAGAAACGTTTTACTATTTTAAAACAGAAGCGAGAGACACTGTGCCCGATGATGAGTTGATTGAAAAAATGAGCTATTACTTTAATGAGGTTTGCCACGGCGCAGTAGAACAATTAAGCGAAACGTTGTTGACAGAGTGGGTACGTGAAAAAAGAATGAGCTATATGGGGTATAGTGAATAGGGGGTTTGCATGCAAGATGTGGCATTGATACCGACAGAACAGCACGAAAATCATCTTCAAGCGAATGAGCAAACTGACTTGGACACGCAAATGTGGAAGCTATTTGCCGAAAAAGCACACCGCTTTACCAAAGGTGAAACGTCTTCTATGCCAGAGGAAGTGGCGGAAGAGTTGATGCGCTCTATTCAGTTTACGGTTTTGCAGGCAGTACCGAAACAATATATTAAACAGGAAGACCAGTGGCGATTTTTGCAAGATGTACTGCAAACAAAGCCATTACACATGCTGTATGCACAGGGAAAAGCACATTTAGAAACAGAAGTGCAAAAGGGCAAAACCTTGTTGCGTATGGCAAAAAAGGCATTGCCACCTTTTGCCAGTGTGCCATGTGCGGAAGCATTGCAGGGTATTAGCCTTTTTTTCAAAGCGTATGATATAGACTTTTTTGCCCACCGTATTCCCTGTGACATTGACTATCAACTGGCGGTTTCCGTGCCACCAAGCATAGAAGAAGGGGTTGTGTTTATCAACCAATACTTAAAGCACCTACTTACAGAGTTTGCATTTTGTAATGCCGTGCAAACGGTAAATGCAAAAGCATTGTTGCAAGAGCATATACAAAATTACCGCCACGAAATATTGAACATTTGCGAGCCGTTATTCATAAATGCCATTGGCTGTGCATTGGCAGGGGCAAATGTACAGGCATTAAAACTAAATATACAAGAACTTGCCCTGCTTGATGAATTGCTGTTGAGTGAATACAGAGGCGACATAAATGCAAAATTACAAAATGCTTGCAAGGCGGTGTTAAAAGTACTGGATATAAAAGGTGCGTTTGCGCAAATATACTTTGCACAAATGGCAAAAAATTTGATAAACCGCATAACCTTATTACAGGGCGAAAGTAGAACAGAAAATATATTTTTATTATTTTGAAAGAGTGTTTTAAAAATGTGCTATACTATGCGTAAAAACAGGAAGGTGACGAAATGGCAAAGTACCATGTATATGTAAATGAAGGCGGCGTGTTTGGGCTGGGTGGCCCTATTAGCACATGCGGCGTTATGTATATAGGTTATAGCGAAGAAGGCGCAGAAGAAATAATAACGGAGCGTGGGCGTGTGCTGATACCCTGTGATGAACCGCAGTACCGTATTTGGCAAAAGCAAATAAAAGGATATACCGTTATGCACATTGACGCTGAGAAGGATGACAATACCTTCACGGTAACGCAGGTGCTTGAAAATGGTGCTACCCCCACCGAAGCAGAGCGACGCTTTTTAGAAGAGCAACAACGCCCTGTTATTTTTACAGATGGCACATTTGGCACCTTTACACAAAACAAAAGGCTTAACTGGTTTGAGGGTGAGTTGAACCATGCCGGGTGTAGAATAAGCATTACAGCAGATGAAACGGAAGACCTAACAACCTTGCATAGCTTGTATGAAGACTTCGACAATTTTTTGCAAAAAGCAAAGCTATTTGCCGCAGGCGAACTGTTAGACCTTGCCAACGATTGGTGCTTAGATGCGTGGATGAACGACGGCGGCGAAGAGGCAGACTATAAACAATTGGCTGCGGCTGATTTTGCCGCCCGCCTTACCTTGCAAAGCGTAGGGCTTACTGAAGAGGGCAGGTATAGCCTTTGGTATGACGATGGTGATATGTTTTGGGGGCATAGCGTACATGTTGGCGGTAGTTTAAAAGATGGACTTGCTTATGCAAATATGGAAGGGTAATATTGCGCTCGTTCTGCGTGGCACAGGTGAAATAGAAATAAGTAAAAGAACCCATAGGGGTTCTTTTTTTTAATGCAAAACAGTTGACAGATGTAAATTCACATGATAGAATAAACACAAATTCACAAAATCACAAAAAAGAAATAAGATAAAAGGAGAGCAATATGGACAACCAATATGGAAACAACATAAACCAAGACATGAACAATGCCCCGCCTATAACAGAGGCAGAACAAGCAAGGGAAACCGACAACACCGTGCACTGGGAAAAGATAGATGTTGAACCACACAACAATGCAACTGGCA
Organism: uncultured Oscillospiraceae bacterium; assembly: GCA_964637735.1. GTDB lineage: Bacteria > Bacillota > Clostridia > Oscillospirales > Ruminococcaceae > CAZWXJ01. The sequence goes on from CAZWXJ010000001.1 coordinate 19,643, forward strand.
CACCAATGGCACGGGTTACATCAAGTTCTATTACCTTTAATGCGGCGGCAGTGGCGCTTATAGAAAACATTGAGCAATACCCCTGGGCGGTAGTGCGGGTGGGTATGGTAAACGGCAAGCCCGCTATGCTGGGCTTTCAGTTTGTGGCAGAGCAACAAGAAGGCGCTTTTGCTGTGAAAAAGCAAAGTAAAAACCACAAAGGCGTTACCTTTTTCTCCCGAGATTTGGTGAAGAAGTACTTCCGCTTAACAGGCATAGGGATTGGTATTTTGTTGCAAGAAGTAGAACAGTTAGATGCTGTTACCCTTACCGTGAAATTGCCGACTGAAGAAAACATGAAGAAAGACTATGGGTTTGACAAACTAGAAGAAGACCTTGAGAAAAGCATAGAAAAAAGCAGAGAGCTTATTGAAGAAGGAATTGACCTTGGACGAGACATATTAGAAGAGAGCATTGAAAAACTGAATAATTTGTTTTAGAAGTATATAACCAAACAGGGCGCCAGATGAATTCATCTAGCGCCCTGTTTATTTTATGGTTGCAACATGAAAGTGTTTGTGAAAAGAAGAAGTGCGCATTATGAAATACGTTCACCTGACGCCACTTTTGAGACAATGCGCCATTGCCCATCTGTAAAAGCAAGGCATAAAAGGTCGGTGTAGCGCATCTCTCCAATGCGTAGTTTTACCTTTGCTACAGCGGTGTAACTGCTAGCAAAGTCAATGGAAAGAATTTCGTCTTCCCGTTGTTGCCCTGTAGATGCAGGAGATTGCAGGGTGCTGAATATTTCAAGAAAAGCATCTAGCGTTTTACAGTTGAAGATGCCATCTCGACCAATACCATAAATGTAAGCGCTTGGGTGAAAGGCAGTGCGTGCAAGGTCGGTATTTAGTGCGTAGTTACTGTCAAAATAAGTTTGTAAAACGGCTTCAATTGCTGTTTTGTCCATTATGGTGCCCCTTTCAATTACCCATTGTATTTTTGGGCTTGTGCTTGCCGAAACCCGTTGGAGTAGAATTTTTCAATTTGTATGTTTTGCCCTGCAATTTCGTCAGCAGGTACAGCTGCTTCTATGCGGGCAACATCTTCAGTGGTTAGTGGAATGGTAAAGCATGGCAATGCCTCTTGCAAGTATACTTCTTTGCTGGCACCTATCAGCGGAATCACATCGTCGCCTTTGGTAAGTGCCCAGGCGTGCACGAGTTGAGAGAGTGTGCATCCTTTTTCTTCCGCAATGCGGCGCAAGCGTTCTATCAGAATGATATTTTTCTCAATATTCCCTTTTTTCATCATGTTCAAACGGGGGTTGGTGGTAACATCACCGTTGTCTACACGCTCTTGTGTCCACGCACCACTTAATAGCCCTTGCGCCAATAGCCCAAAGGCTATCACTTTAGTGCCAGCTTCCCGTGCGGTTGGCAAAAGTTCTTCTTCCATACTGCGGTTGAAAAGAGAGTAGTTTGTTTCCAGCAGGGCAATAGGGTGGGTAGCTTGTGCGCGGCGCAGTTTGTCAGCGTCTACCATAGACACACCAATGTTTTTAATATACCCTTCCTTCACAAGGTCTGCAATGGCACCAATGGTTTCTTCCACAGGTATATCTTCAACGAGGCGGGCGGGCTGGTAAAGGTCAATATAGTCAACCCCTAGGCGCGTAAGAGAATGTGCAACATAGTTTTTGATTCTGTCAGGGTGCACGTCCATACCATACATGCCGCCACCTGGTTGCATCATGCCGCCAAATTTAACGGAAATAAAAATGTCGTCTCGGTTATAGCCTTTTATAGCTTCACCAACCATCATTTCACTAAGGCCTGTGCGGTAAAAGTCTCCTGTATCTAAAAAATTAACGCCTGCATCAAGCGCAGTGCGTATGGTAGGCACACCTTCTTCATCGCGAAGAGTCATGCAGCCAAGCCCAATGCGTGATAAGTTTCCTTTAAAATCCATTTGTTGCCTCCTGTTTTTATTGAAAGATTATGTATTGTTTTATATTTGCTCTATAAGCTGGGTTAAAATACGGCGAAAGGCGTCTTTGTCACTGGCAGAAAGGGGAGCAAGCAGCGCCTCTTCACTTTCAAAGGGGATGTGCGCATAGGTTTGTAAAACCCGCTCGCCTTCTTTTGTTAAAAAAAGTGCGTACACCCGTCTGTCATTCTTGACGGACTCTCTTTTTGCCAAATTCTTTTCTTCTAGCTTGTCAACAACTTGCCCAATAAGGGTTTTGTCTTTTTGCATAAGCTCTGCAAGGGCGTTTTGGTGAATGCCGGGGTTTGCATAAATAAGCTGCATGACATTAAAGTTTTTTACCGTAATGCCGACAGGGCGTAAAGCATTTTGCAAGGGCTGGGTTAAGGTAAGGTGTAGCTTTATAAGCTGATACGCCAGCGATTTTTTACTGTCCATATATCCTCCTTGAAAATAGTTTATATTATATACTGTTTATATACTCTACTATTTTAATACGACGGGTTACCTATGTCAATAAATATACATGCATAAAACAGTTTTATGAAAGAATAGGATGAAAAAAAGCATTTACAATATGTGAAAATGCTTGTAAAAAAGCGTTCACGCTTTTTGAGAGTTACCCAAAGGGTAACTCTTAGTAAACATCCGCCCAAATTCTCTTTACAATTTATATAGAAGTAGAAAAATAGAGCGAGAGACGTTCAACTTCTAAAAGATGAGGAGAGAAAAACATGAGTGAGAAAAAAGACAGAAAAGAAAAGCAAGTGTTGCAAGACTTTGCGAAAAATGTGCAGAAAGGAGTAGAAACAAAACAACAGCAAGTGCCACAAACAACAAAGCAAACAGCACGTGATGTATTTGATGCGCCACCTGTTTTACAAGAGTTTGAAGGTGGGTGGCAACCTGCGCCCATAGCATGGGAACCATATGATAGTTTGCCAGCTTACGGTAACCATATGCCCATAATAGAACCACCAAGCAGCAATACCCTATTGCCATACATGCAAACCCTGCAAATGCCGAAAGTTGGCACAGAGAATGTGCCGTTTATAAAAGACAGAACATGGGACACTGTGCAGGGCTATAACAACACACCGTATTTGAAAACACCAGAAAGCCCCGCTACAACACCATTTGTGCAGGCAACACAGCAACCTAAAAAGTGGTTTGATGACCCTGTAAATGTAAACAAGTATATAAATGGGTTGCTAGACGAATTTGGCAACCCTACCCAGCCGCAAAAGCAGAACCTCAAATTGTAAACCCCTTTGATGAAGATGACATTGATATAGACACAGACCCAGTTTTGCAAGGGTTTTATGAGGCAAGAGGTACCCTTGATGCAGAACGAGCCAGACGGAAAGCAAGAAAAGAAGACAAGCAAAATGGCAGAATGAGAGACCCGTTTGAGGAGGGTTTTGCAGAAGTGATGGGAACCAGCGGAAATGAAGATTTTAGCCCATATAAAAACAAAATGCAAGTAGATGAAAACAACACTTTACAAAATATGTTAAAGCAAGTTACAATTGAGAAAGAAAATTTTAATTTGCTTGGTTCAATGAACAATGATATTCCTTTGACAACTTCAGTAAGTAAAGAAAATACAGTAGAAGCACAATTTTCTAATGGCGTACATAGGATGAAAATCGAATTATTAATGAACAGTGATATTGTTGAAGAAATGGAAATTCCTATAACAATAAGAGAAAATGAAGAAGAAACAATTGGAAGGTTTTATCGTTCAATGGACTATCGCAGTTTGAAAAGGAGCAATCAAGCAGTTTTGCAAGACATGGCATTTACAGATGAATATGGATTTAGAAAGATATATGTTCCAGAAATAGATGATTACGCATATATGGTTGCATTAGGATCAGCATACACTGGAGAAGACAATAGAGGTTTAGTTTTTTTAGTTGAACTGGAGGATGGAAGAGTGTTTTATGCGGTCGCAGGAGATATGAAAGCGGACGTTGACACCGACCCAACAAATAGATACACTGTTGCAGGTGATATTGACGAAAATAATACGGATGTGATTGAATTTATTATGGACTACGACAATGAATATGCATGTGTTATACCAGAGCCATCAGAAAGATTTCCAAATGGAAAAGGGGTGGGTGTTCTAAATGGTGTTGGGGTGTATGGTTTATCAACAACAAATAATACTACAGGATACAAACCAGAAGAACAAGTTGGTATTAAACGTTTAGTTCGGTTAAATATGACAATTTTAGAGTAAAAGGTAGGATGCGATAATGAAGAAAAAGAAAGTTTTAATGGGTTTAATATTGGTGGGAATTCTTTCTTCATGTGCACGAAATGAAGATTATTCGAGAATAGTTGAAACGCCATCAACTAATTTGAATGAATCACAAACCTCACAACCCTTTGCTATACCGCGGCTTTCTTTTCAAGAACAAGAGAATATTATATTAGATGAAGATGAAACAAGGGAAGATTGGTTTCCTCCAACTGAAGAAGATAAAAAGTTACTTGCGAATATGACGGAAGCGGACTGGCAAGAATTTCAAATATTTTACAATTTCAATTGGTTTTTGTATGAAAACAAACCCTTTTTGGCAAACAATGCACCACCTGGTGGGTTTGTCAGTGTGAGGTTTGCAGATGTTGACTTGGATGGAACAAATGAAATAATATTAACAGCCTCTTATTCACCAAAGGCGTATATTGCAAGTGAGATATTTTCAGTAAAAGAGAAGACAATTTTTTCAGCTGGCGGCTATATGGGAGAGCCATATGGAGAACAAGAAAATACATTTTCTTTATATAAAAACGAAGAGGGTGAATATATTCTTTTCAGTATTTCAGAAACGCATACAAGTTTTTACAGAACAACAGTGTTGGTAGAAAACAATATACAATCTCAATGGAGACCACTTTTGGCATATGATGAATATAACGAAGATGGAACATGGAAACTATCTTACATAGATGGGTACTACAAATTTACAGATGATGCGCAAGGGCTGGGAAGAATAACACTTGAAGGAACTGGAACAGGATTATGTGATGAAGAAGTAGATGCAGTACGTAAGCCAATAACAAATGATGAATACGCAGATTTATTTGAGAACCATTTTAATGAAGTAATATTGGTAGGTAATGTTGAATTAACAGGTTTCGAAAATTTGAAATATCAAGTTTTTTATTGTGGGTATTCATTAGAAGAAGTGTTTGAAAAGGGGAATGAAGATGTTTTATACAAATGCAATACAGTTTTGGCTTGGCAAATCTACAAAGCATATAAAGAAAGCGAAACCGTGTAAAATAATATAGCCAAACATATAAAAACTCTGTACAATTAGTACAGAGTTTTATTTTGCATGAGGAGAAAACCATGAAACAAACACTTCAAAAAATAGGGAGCCTTTTATTGGTGGCTATGCTTTTGACCTCTTGCGCCCCACAAGAAACAGGCGTAGAAAGTGAAAGTGGTGAAGCCAGCGAAAGTGCAGTTCAAATGGACTATACCACTAACTTCGAAGAACCTGCGTTTGCGGCTGTTTCGGTAGAAGAATGTATTGGTGTGTTACTTGCAAGTGAATTGGTAAGCGATGAAGACAAAGTGACAATAGAGAACATGAATGAGGTAGAACAAGAACAACTTACAACTTTTTGTAATTTTGAGTGGTATGGGTTTTATGGTAAGCCTTTTTTGTATTATGACGGAGTGCCTGGTGGAGAATGCTATATATTTTTTTCAGATATAAACCTTGATGGAAAAAATGAAGTTATCATTATGAATTTCTATTCTAGCCGAACGATTTCGAACTGTGAAATTTTTGAAGTGGGGGAAGAAGAGCTTATATCAACGGGGGGCTTTTTTGGTAAAGTTGGTGTAAGTGAAGAAACGCCGTGGGAAATAGGCGAGGATTATACTATGAAGGTATATACAACATATGAGAACGAATACGCTATTTTGCAATGGGTTGGTATGGAAGCAACGTATACCGATTTCGAAACGCTAGTTGCTTTTAACTTAACAACGGGTGATTATAAGCCGATTGTTGCAAGAACAATTGATCATAATTTTGACCCCGATAATATAGAATATTATACTTTCAAAAATGCCGTGAATTGCCCCAAGGGGTTTTTTGAGCAAGGGTTTGTGTTTTCACAGGACGATTACCCAGAAATCACAGTTACGCAAATTGATGAGATGATATTTCAAAATTTAATTACAACAAATAAAACGCAATATGTTAAATACGAAACAGCATCATATATTCCCATTACATATCATAATCTATTGCTCTTCAAAGAAGTGAATACCATAGAAGTATCTGAAACAAATATTTATTTTGGTTGGGGAATTTACAAAGCATATAAAGAAAGCGAAACCGTGTAAGACACAGCCCCCTCTTGTATGCACAAGAGGGGGCTGCTTATGTATGCACAAGCGACATTGCTTACATACGTTCTAGCAAAAATTTCACCAGTACTTCATTGTTGTTTTCGGTGGCGTATTCCAGCGGGTTTTTGCCGTCATTGTTCACGGCGTTTACGTCAAGGTCGTCTGGGTTTACGTCAAACAATAATTCGGCAAAGGCAGCGGCAGAGTGCAAAGATGGGTTAGATGCCACATAATGCAAAATGTTGTTGCCCCCCATGTCTTTCAAAGTCAGGTTGGCATCGTTTTCCAGCAGAGTAATGAGCACATCTTCCCCTTCGCCAATGTCAAGCAAACAAAGGTACATGGCGGCACTTATGCCAAAGCGGTTGGTGCGGTTTACGTCTGCACCAAGGCGGCAAAGCTCATCGGTTACCATAAAGCGTATGGTGTCTCGCCCGTTTCCACCACCTTGCACACGGCTAGCAAGGGCAAGCAAGGTGTCTTCATCTGCGTTCACGGTGTCGTTTAAATCAGCACCGCTTTCTACCATTAAGCGCACCATTTTGCGAGGTAGGGCGTCTTTATACAAGTTTTGTGGACCATGCAAGCTTAACTGTGTACCAAACAAGAAAGAGAGCGGGGTGCTACCGTTTGCCAGCTTCAAGTTGGGGTCTGCCCCATTTTCAAGCATTAAGCGGGCAAGCTCTACATTGCAGTAAGCGCAGGCCATAGCCAGTGGGGTATACCCCGCTGTTTTTTCATCATCGCTAAACTCGTTTACGTCTGCCCCCAGTTTAAGAAGTGCTTTGGCGGCTTTTTCGTCATGGTACAAAATGGCTTGGTGTAAGCTCATACCGCCAGCAATAGCATATAGTTCAGCCTCTTCAGCGCTCATGCCGTTTTCGGCAGAGGGTTCTATATACGAACCATCTAGCAGTGCCGCCATTTTTCGTGCACCGTGGCGTGTGGCAAGGGTATGGGCTTTTTCAAGCATATTGTTTTGGGCATCTATGTCGGTGCCAGCTTCCATAAAAATTTTAGCAGTTTTAAAGTAGCGGTCTACCTTTTGCTCAGCTTTGGTAACACGGGCTTGCAATTCTTCCATAGAGACAGGCGTTGCTTTTCCGTCTTTCTTTTCTTGCAAATCTTTTTCGGCACGTTCTAAGTCTTTCACGGGGTTGTATGTCCATTCAGCGGCAAGGTGCAGGCCAGTGTTGCCGTCATCATCTGCCTTGGTTAGCTTTACGCCTTTTTCAAGGCAGGCTTGCAAAAATTCGTAGTTTCCGCATTTGGCAGCATGGTGAAAGCACAAAAGCCCTTCATCATCTTTACGAATGGTGGTGGCACGGGCATCTAACAACAGGCAGGTGGTTTTGTAAATGTCGCCTTCACGTGGGGTGTAACTGCGGGAAGACCCCGCCGCATTTGCCAGCATGAAAATGGGGTACTCGCTCTCTCCGTACCCGCCAGGCTCGTTCGGGTTTGCACCATTTGCCAGCAGGTACTCTAGGGCTTCGGGGTGGGCATTTTGCACCGCTACATGCAAAAGGGTTTGTTTGCCGTTGCTGGTTGAAACAGCATCAAGCGGGCATTCTTTGTACATTTGCAAAATTTGGTCAAGGGGAAGCTTGTCTACATACGCATAAGAAATACTTTGCACATCCATAAAATCTCTCCTATTACATACCTATACTTTTGAAAATATCATAGCATATAAAAGGAAAAGGGGAAAGTGAAACATGGGCATTTTTCAATAAAATGGTTGTGATGCGCTACCTGTTTATTGTATGATATAGAAAATGCAAGGGGGCAAAGCCATGCAGAATATTGTGAGACTGTTTTTAGAAAACCTTGAAAAAAACAATATGCAAGGGTATTATGCCGAAGACCAAAACGAGCTACATACCATTTTGCAATATGCCTTGCTGCCCGAACATAGCACCGTCGGGTGTGGAGATTCGGTAACCTTGCAACAACTGGGGGTATACAGTTTTTTACGGCAAGGCCCCTACCACTTTTTAGACAAATATGCCACAGGCTTAACCCCTGCAGAAAAACGTGCCATATACCTGCAAAATTTTGATGCAGATGTTTTTATAACAGATACCAATGCCGCCACCATTGACGGCAGACTGTTTAACATAGACGGCAACGGCAGCCGTGTTGCCCCTATGATATACGGACCACGCAAAGTGATTGTGGTAATAGGGCGCAACAAGCTGGTGAACGGAGACGATGAAGCAATGCTACGTATGCGCACCATTGCCGCCCCCGCAGACGCTGCCCGCCTTGGCAAAGAAACCCCTTGTGCTTACACGGGTGTGTGTAGCAACTGCAACAGCCCAAACCGCATTTGCAACAGCTTTGTGTGCATTGCCCACCAGAAAGACCCTGCCCGCATACATGTGGTGGTTGTGAATGATGTGCTTGGCTATTAAAAAGCAGTATTTTATGAATTTGAATGTATAAATTTGAAAAAAGAAACAAATGTGCCAAATAAATGAATAAATTCCTGTGAAAAATACCGATAGAAGATACAAACTCTGTAACTGTACATAAATAGAATTTGTATGATATAATGAGTTTGCACGAATAACAATGGAGGATGGATTATGAAAAAAACTTTAAAAGTACTATCATTATTAATGGCAATTATGTTGGTCTTCGCTTCTTGTAAGTCAAACTTACCTGAACCTGACAGTGAAGACGAAAGCACAGGCGGCACAGGCGTAATTACCCCTGTTACTGACTTAGAAGACGGCTACACATGGAAGTCAGCAGCGGGCATGGAATATGGTTGTGCTGATGACTGGAACGTTACAACAAGCGGGCAATACACTTATGTTGAGTTCAGCGCAGTTGACAATGCATTTGTTATGTTTATGGACCCAACCTATGTTGGCAACATTACGTTAACAAAGAATGACAAGAAAGACATTGTAACTGGTTTTGCTTCTGAAGCAGAAGGCGACGTTGAAGCATCTGAAATTATGGAAGTAACAATTGCTGGCCAAAAAGGTTACATGGTTGAAATTGAAACCGAATTAAGTGGCGTACAAGCTAAAATGGCTATTTGGTGCTTCGTATATGACAGTGAAGTATACTTCATTGGTTATGCTGCAGAACAAAGCGTTTATGACGCATACCTTGCAGATGCAGAATACATTGTAGCAACAGCTAAAGTTTAATAGCAAACTATAAAAAAGCAAGGCAAGCGCCTTGCTTTTTTTGTTGCAAAAAAGTGGGGCATGAATTATAGTTATGAGGAAGGCAGATGCCTTTTGGAAAGCAGTAAAACCAGGAGGGCTTTATGCTGAAAAAAATAAAAACACAAGTGGCATTGTTTTGCATGTTGTTATTGTTGCTAACAAGCTGTACAGAAACAGAAACGGGTAGCACTGGTGTAGACGAAAGTGCTAGCGCAGAAAGCACAGTAAAAGAAACTGTTTACACCATAGGAGATGTACAGTTTACCATTGATGGTGGCTGGGCAATTGACACTACCGATACAGAAATAGGTATTACCTTTTTTGAAGACAGTGACAATGGCATTGTTGCCCGCATGGCCATACAAGCCCCGCAAAACCTAGGCGGGCAGAAAATGAACAAAGCAAGCATAGGGCTGATGTTAAGTGAAATGTTGGTAAATATAGATGCAGCCGCAGAACTAACCCATGTGCAGGAAGAAACACTTGCCCAAGGTGGCATAGTGTATACCATGGAAGCAGAATTAACCGTGAACAACGTGCCAATTAAGGCGTACATTTGGCTAGTAAAATATGAAGATGAAATTTGTATGGTCATGTATTCAGCAACAGTGAATGAATATGAAACGTACCTAGTTAATGCGCAAGAAGTTGTAGAGACAGCAAAAAGATTATAGCTGGGAATAGATGTAAGTTTGAAAAAGAATTTCTGCAATATTTTTTGACACGTATGTTGCAAAGAGGGGGTTGCCATGCGAGATGTGTTTGTGGGTATACTTTTTGTGGTGGGAACGCTTCCAGCTGCTCTACTTGTTCGTGGGGTTTTGTGGTGCGGGCTTGCCATTCAAATTAAAAAATGGAATAAAACGACAGGCACTGTTATAGAAATAAACGAAACCGATGATAAAATAGTTTTTGCATATGATGTTGGTAATGAGCAATATACAGGTACAAACAGCCCTTCTGCTGGGTACAAAATGGGAGATAGGATTGCACTTTGCTATAACCCTATGAAGCCGAAAGATTACCTAGTTACGCAAGATTGGACGCCAAGCAAACTTGGGCCTATTTCAATGGGCATTGGAGGTTTAGATATTACATTTTTAGTAGGTTGCTATTTTCTGTTGAGGCGGATTTTTTAATAGTAGCCTGATAAATTAATATTTTTTAGCCGTTAGCCATAAGTTACTAGCCGCTAGCCAAGACATAAATACATTATACTTACTCTTTTTACTTAACTAGCAACCAATAACCATTTCCATTTGAATAGGAGATTTTCATGAAACCATATACTGTACGAAGAAGTAGAATTTCACTTTTCATTGGCTATTTACTTGCAGAAGGACTTTTAATTGCCTTTTTAATAGGTATGTTTATTATTTGGCGAGATGAACCCACTTATTTGGACTGGCCGCTTGCTATTTTCAGCTGGGTTACAGTTGCTTTATATGCTCATTTCTTGCTTTTTATGGGCACCTTTTATAAAGTAGAAATAAACGGAGATTCCATTGCTTACCACGCTTTTTTACGTAAAACCAAACACTTCCACTTTTCAGACATTCAAAAAACAAAGCCATCCATCGGGGTGGACGTAAAATTAGTAGGGCAAGGCAATAAAAAATTATTTTATGTGAAACAAACGGACAGGAATTATGCGCAGTTTATGGAAGATGTTTCTACGTATGCAAATGCTTCATTTTAAACAGATATGAGACAAGACGTTAACGATATTGTATTGTTTTTCAACTCTCAATTGGTGGCTATATAAAACAACCCCGCATGGAAATTCCATGCGGGGTTTATAATTGTAAAAAATTACCGCTTACCGCCTAACAATATAGCGGCAATGCCTATTACAAGTGGTACTACCACAACAATAATTAATACAAAACTCAGGGAAAACATGGTATAAGCCTCCTTCGTAAAACAGTATGATATAAAATTAAGGCGCTTTGCGAAGAGCAATGAGGTCTTTTACATCTTGCAAAATGGCCTCACTTGTAACGTGCAACATAAGCCACCGTTGCCCTATGCCTTCTTTTGTAGTGGCATATAAGTTTTGCGTATAGGGCGTTAATGTTGGCAATAGCAGTTCAGCAGTGTGTTTTTCATTTGCAGAAATAACCACAAGTGCAATAAAAAAACCTTCTTGCGGGTAAAGAGTAGTTAACGCTTTACCACCTTTTTTGTATTTCACATTCCACCCAGTGGGCACACAACCACTATAGAAAAAAGTGGGCGTGGTGCTGTAAGTTTCTTGTAGGTAAGCGTTGCAACTTTCCCACAGGGGGTTTTGCACATAAGTGTTCATGTCCAGTAAGGTTGGAACAATATGCTTTGGGTAGAGGGTGTTCCAGTTCATAAAATATCCTTTCAGCTAAACAGCGGTTTTCAGTTTCTGTACAGCTTCCTCTATGGTTGCCACAAAGAAAATTTGATTGCCGTTGTTACTCTCATACATAAAGTTTTGCAGGGCACGGCTGGTGTAAGCCGTAAAATCTCCTACAATGGCAACTTTGGTTTGGTAGGTGGTGAACTTCTGCAAAACAGCACCCGCAAGCCCTGTGCGCAGGTTGAAGAAGTCGCTTGTAAAAGCGGTTTTTGAAATAACCCAGCGGGTGGCATCTACTTCATATTGCACGGTTGCCAGTAAGTCTAGTGCATCTTGCACATGGGTAATAATAGGCAAAGCACTTTCTACAAAGGCAATGCGGTGTGGTGTTTCAGTTAAAAGTGTTAGCTGCATAAGCCATCCTTCAAAAAGGGGTTAGTAGCCTGTTTTGAAAGGCTCTTCCCCGTCAATCCATTCGCTGTTTACGTCATAACTGTGGTAGTCGCCGTCGTTACCATCACGTACAATCACCGCAGAAATGCCTGCGTTGATAATCATCCGCTGGCACATAGAGCAGCTCATGGCTTTTTCAACATAGTTGTTTGTTTCCATGTCTCTTCCGCAAAGGTATAAGGTAGAGCCAATCATTTCGTCTCTGGAAGCACTGATGATGGCGTTTGCCTCAGCGTGTACACTGCGGCATAGTTCATACCGCTCACCACGGGGCACCTTTTTTTCTTGCCGAATGCAATACCCAAGGTCTGAGCAATTCTTGCGCCCACGAGGCGCGCCTGTATAACCTGTTGCAATAATTTCGTCGTTCTTCACAATAATGGCACCGTAGTTGCGGCGCAAGCATGTGCCACGGCGAGACACCATGTCAGCGATGTCTAAATAGTAGTTGATTTTGTCTCTGCGCATAATATGCCTGTACCCCCTTCAGAGGTTTTCTTTTATTTTATGCTATTTTCATATTTTATGCAATAAAAACAGGTTGATATATTGTTTTCAAATAGGATTTTAACAGCAAATATGCTATAATAAAAACTAATATTTTGCGGAAAAATGAAAAAGGTGGAACGATATGCATAGCATAACAGAAGAACAAAAAAACATGCTGCTTGCAAAAGCCTGGGACGGGCTTGCAAATTCTTATAGCCCTTATTCAAACTTCCCTGTAGGTGCCGCTGTACTGGGCGCAAACGGTGAGGTTTATATTGGCTGCAATGTTGAAAATATCTCCTTCGGGCTAACAAACTGCGCCGAGCGCACCGCCCTGTTTAAAATGGTGGCAGACGGCTGCCAAAGCTTTACCGCCATTGCCATTGTTACCGAAGGCGCTGACCTAACACCGCCCTGCGGTGCATGCAGGCAGGTAATGGCAGAGTTTTGTGCTGACAAAGACGTACCTGTTTTTTTATCTAACCGAAAGGAACAAGCGGAAGAAACGGTAGAAAGTTTATTGCCGTATACCTTCTTCACGCTAGACACACATGCAGAATAATGAACTGACGAGCATTGGGTATATTAAAGAATTACTGGCAAAACATGGGTTTCGGTTTTCGAAAAAATACGGGCAAAACTTTATTGTAAACCCATCTGTTTGCCCACGCATTGCAGATGAAGCAGGCATAGGCGAAGGGTACGGCGTGCTGGAGATTGGCCCTGGCATTGGCGTGCTGACAGCCGAGCTTGCAAAATGCGCCGAAAAAGTGGTGGCGGTTGAAATTGACGAAAGCCTAAAGCCTATTTTGGCAGAAACCTTGGCAGATGCAAGCAACGTAAAAATTGTTTGGACTGACGTTTTAAGCCTAGATTTACATGCCCTAATACAAGAAGAATTTGGCGACATGCCTGTTGTGGTATGCGCAAACCTACCGTACTACATTACCAGCCCCGTGCTGATGAAACTATTAGAAGAGCGCATACCTGTTGAGCACATTACCGTAATGGTGCAAAAAGAAGCCGCAGAGCGGTTGCTTGCCACCCCGCAAAGCAGGCAGGTAGGGGCTATTACCTTGGCGGTGCAATATTATGCTGAGGGCGAAAAACTGTTTGATGTACAGCCGGGCTCGTTTATACCTGCGCCGAAGGTAGTGTCTTGCGTGATGCGGTTAACGCCACGCAAAGAGGTAGCCGTGCACCCGCAAAGTGAAAAGAACATGTTTGCAGTGATAAAAGCAGCGTTTTCACAAAGGCGTAAAACAGCGGTAAATGCCATAAGTGCAGGGCTGAAATTACCCAAAGAACAAGTACAACAAGCGGTAGAGCAAATAGGGCTTGCCCCTATGGTGCGCCCCGAAAAAATGGCACTGCAAGAATTTGCCGATTTGACAGACATTCTGTTTGCTGATTGACACCATTTGTGTTTTGACAAGCAAAGCTATATACAGTACAATAAATAGCGTTTGAGAGATTAGAAATATTGGGTTTAGGAGAGACGGAAATGGGCAGCAAAACAGCGGTAATTATTGGGGCAGGCCCCGCAGGATTAACAGCAGCTTACCAGCTGTTGAAAGAGACAGATATTCACCCTATTATTTTAGAAGAAAGCCATGAAATTGGCGGTATTTCACGCACGGTAGCCTATGGCACAAACCGCATTGACATTGGGGGGCATCGTTTCTTTTCAAAAAGCGATGAAGTAAATAACCTGTGGCTACATGTCATGCCACTACAAGGTGCTGAGGCCTTTGATGATAAACTGCTGGGCAGAGAAAAACCGCTGACAGAAGGCGGACCAAACCCCGAAGAGGAAGAGCGTGTCATGCTTGTACGTGAACGTGTGTCACGTATATTCTACCTACGCAAATTTTTTGACTACCCCATTTCTTTAAAACCTGCTACTTTTATAAACATGGGTTTTTGGCGTACCATGAAGGCTGGCTTTGGCTACCTTGGTTCTATGGTGCACAAACGGGAAGAAAATTCACTGGAAGATTTTTACATCAACCGGTTTGGGCGCCCCTTGTATGAAATGTTCTTTGAAGATTATACCGAAAAATTATGGGGTGTGCACCCCTCTAAAATAGCGCCTGACTGGGGCGCACAGCGTGTAAAAGGGCTTTCTCTTTGGAAGGCGCTTTTGGCGGTATTTAAAAAGTCTGACGAGACAAGCTTAATTGACGAATTTTGGTACCCAAAACGAGGACCAGGGCAATTGTGGGAAACCCTTGCCAGTGAAGTAGAGCGCATGGGCGGTGAAATTCACTTTGGGCAAAACGTAAACAAAGTGCTTACCGAAAACGGTGCAATAAAGCAAGTAGTTGCTGTAGGTGATGACGGAAAAGAAACCACATGGACAGGAGACTACTTTTTCTCAACCATGTCTGTCAAAGACCTTATTATTGCCATGGAAGACGCTGTGCCTGCCGAGGTAAAAACGGTAGGTGAACAATTACCGTATAGAGATTTTATGACAGTTGGCTTGCTTGTAAACAAGCTGAAACTGGAAAACAAAACCAAGAAAAAAACACTGGGCAACATTGTGCCCGACTGCTGGATTTACATGCAAGAGCGGGACCTTAAAATTGGGCGGTTGCAAATATTCAACAACTGGTCTTCGTACATGACGGCTGACCCTGAAAACACTGTATGGATTGGGCTAGAGTACTTCTGCGATGAAGGGGATGCCATGTGGAATGCCACCGACGAAGACTTTACACAGTTTGCCATTGATGAGTTGATAAAAGCGCAGATTATTGACAGAGAAGACGTGCTAGATACCGTGCGCATTCGTGTAAAAAAGGCATACCCTGCCTACTTTGGCACTTATAGCGAGTTTGACAAGGTGCAAACCTTTTTAGACAGCTTTGACAACCTATACTGCATTGGGCGCAACGGGCAACACCGTTACAATAATATGGACCATTCTATGCTAACTGCCATGCGTGCTGTTGACTTGCTGCAGGGCAAAGTGGCAAGCAAAGATGCTGTTTGGAATGTAAACACCGAGGGCGAGTACCACGAGACAAAAAGCAATAAATAAGCTTACAATCGCAAATAAAAAACACCTCTTTCAAAGAGGTGTTTTGTTTTATAGAAATGTGCTTATTTTTTGCAAGCCGCAATAAAGTCTGCAAATTGCTTTTGGTATTGCTCGTTGTCTTTCGGCATAAATTCAGGGTGCCACTGGCTGCCAAGTACATAGGTTTTGCCGGGCATTTCAACGCCCTCTACCAGCCCGTCAGACGTTGTTGCAGTTACTTTCAAACCGTCGGCAAGGTCTTTAATACCTTGGTGGTGCAAGCTGTTTACAAATAGTTCTTCTTTGCCCATAAAGCCATACAGGCGGCTGTCTTTCTCAATTTTCACATTATGAGAACCTGTAGCGTAACCGTCATAAACGGTGTGGTCAATGGCGTTTGGTTTGTTGGTTTTAATGTCTTGATACAGTGTACCGCCAAGGGCAACGTTTAAAATTTGCATACCACGGCAAATGCAAAGCATGGGTTTGTCTTGCTTCAGTGCTTCTTTAATAACGGCAAGTTCAAACTTATCACGCTCAGGCACGCTTGCCTCACATTCAGGGCGGCGCTCTTCGCCGTATTCAATAGGCTCAACGTCTTCTCCGCCTGCCATAAACACACCATCAACCATGGCAACCATTTGGGCAATGTCTTCCTCAGTAGCCCAGTACGGTGCAAAAATAGGTATGCCGCCAGCATCAATAATACTGTCAACATTGCTTTCCCGAGAGCCATATTCTTTAAACTGGGGCAAAATCTCTGGGGTAAAGTAGGTGGTTGGAATTAGAATAATTGGTTTTTTCATAGGTACACTCCTCACTTTGTTTATTATTTTAAAAGATATTATAAGCATTGTAAGCGAGAAACAGGATTTTTACAAGCCTAAAAGTTCTGCCTGCTTCTTTTTGCTGAACTTTGCAAGAATGAGATGGTACGACTTATCAAGCATTTCTTTCATCAAGTCATCAGGTACATTGCCATCAGGGTTGATGGAATTCCAGTTCACTTTGTCCATATAATAACCAGGAATAATATCTTCATACTCTTTGCGCAAAAATTCACCCTCGGCGGGGTCAAGCTTTAAGGTGATGTATTTCGGATTATTGTCATCATCTAAACAAACGGCGGCGAACATTTTGTCATCAAGGCGGTAGCGCACCCAGTTCCATTCTATTTTCAGGTCTTTGTTCACGCCTTTTTTGGCAAGTAAATAGTCATCAATCCATGGGTAATTCATAAGGGGTCTCCTCATTATTTGTGACATAAATTATTTTTGTGCAATAAAATTCCACATGACACCGAACTTGTCAAATACAACGCCTGCACAAGGGCTGTAAAATGTTTCAGCTAACGGAATGGCAATACGCCCCTCTTCTGCTAAAACAGCAAAAGCGTGTGTTACTTCTTTTGCAGAGGCTTCTACGGCAAGGGCAAACCGCTCCGACTCAGGAGCGTTTAGCGTAGTGGGGCAGTCAGACAAACGAATGAAACCACCACCAATTTGCAAGGTGGCTTGCACAATTTGGTTTTTAAAACCTTCAGGCACAGGGGTTTGCGGGCTTTGGGGAATGTCAGCAAAGTGCATAATTTGTTGCGCCTTTGTGTGAAAGGCACGCTCATACAAGGCAATTGCCTCGTTGCAGGTACCTTGGTAAGTAAGGTACGGTCTGATGTTCATAGGTGCCTCCTCTAAACGCAATAACAGTTTGTTTTTATTCACCATGCCCAGACTCTGCCCCAAGGTCAGCGTCTTCGTCTTGTTCTTCCATTAGGGAATAGGCTACTGCAATCATGCTATCCGCTTCGTCAGAAGGCAGGTACATGGTTGCGTCAGAAAAAGCTTCAAATGCTTCTACGGCACATTCGGTTTCGTAGTATGCGTAGCCCGCCTGCATAAGTATATTGCCAAGTGCTGTTTCATCTGGCACGGTGTCAGGGTCTTCTAAAAAAGGGGAAAGTAGGTCAAGGGCATCTTCATATTGCGCAAGTGCATTAAAAGTACGTGCCACACGCCATAGGGCGTCTGGGTCAGTTTGTTCTTCGGCTTGCATATGGTCAATAATTTGCTGGTGTTCTTCTGCCTCATGCCAAGTGTCATATTGTTGAATAATATCCATAGAAACCTCCTAATTTTATTATGCTTGTACTAATTTGGAATCAATCAATCCACTCCATAAAATCAATATAGGCGCTTCTATACAGTTTTAATATAGAGGTGTCATCATACACATAAAACATAAGCGGAGACTTTTGAAGCGTTTGGGGCAAGGTTTCATCGAAGGTAAGAACCATGCTTGTAGATAGCCCCTCTTCCGCATGGTTTCCCCATGCAAATATGTCAGAATCCTCGTCTAACAGTAATGTTTCTTGTGTATCAAAAAAATGTATCAGAAGTTTTTTCATGTATGCACCTCTTTATAGGCGAAGAGATTTATATATTGTGTATATTACACTGATAGTTTACATAAACTCTTTCGTATATTTCAGCACTTCTTTTTTGTTATCTCCTTTGCAAACAGAGGCGAAGTCCTCAACAAAATAACGTGACGTAATGGCATGCTCAAAGTCAGAATGAGAGATGAATTCCATGCCAATATCAAAGTTTGTGGTAGGGTCAGCAAAGGCAAGCGCCATGGCGGCATAACCACCACAAGTTACAGCTTCTTCATCGTCAGCGTCGCTGTAATAGTTATAGTCATCAAAGGCTTCCCGTGCGTATTCTTTCAAAGCAGCATAAGCGGCAGGGTACCCAGCAGCATTTGCAAAAAAGTTGTTGGTTTTGGTCTCTTTCAGTTCGGTTGGAATATAGTTTTTCACCTTTGAATTGCATTTTATTTTGTACTCACCAGGGAAGCCGTTTTGCAATAAACGGGTGATGAATGTGACTGCGGCAATGTATGCTTCGGCACTTTCTTCTTTCAGCTTAATGTCTACCACTTTGTCTATGTCGTTCGCAGTGCAAGTAACCAGTTTGTCTTTATACTGGGTAATGTCAAGCGGAATTTGCCCTGTACCGAACTTCTTAATATTTTTAGCTTCTTTGTAGCCAAGGTCAGCAGCTTTTTCTAGGTATGTTCTGCCGTAGTCTTTTTCATATTTATTAGTGCCGTTTTGCAAAATCATGATGCACAGGCGGCAGGTGAGGTCAAGCTCATCCTCACTTGGCACATGCCCGTCTTTCATACTGGTTAAATTTACGGCAGCATTTGCAAACCCATACATTAAGTCGCTTAAAGTACTGTCAAAATCTTCATCCTTTGACTTAGCAAGCAACGCTTCAAAAAAAGTAAGCAGCGTATCTTTTCCAAATTCTGCAAAATAATCTTTCACGGCATATGTGCAAATGGCACTTAACGAATTGTCTATTTCTGCAATATCTTCCGTGAGGTATTCTTTGTTCGCAATAAAGTTGTGTACCATTTGGCTGCGCTGTGCTATGCGCTTTTCGTCTGTTACACGAATGTATTCTTGCTCCCATGAGGTGCCTTGCATGTGCGGTGGGTCGCTCTCGCGTGGCTCACGTGAAGTTTGAAGGGTTGTTGTAATACAAAAGTTGCTACCAAACAAACCACCATAAGGCTCATTGTCTACCTTTTCTTGCGCCCATGCACGTAGGGCGGGCACAATGTCGTTTGCAAAAATCTCGCTGTTCAAAAACATGAGGTCAACGTCGGTTTCCTCAACCATGCGGTGTTCAGAAACGTGAATGCCGTTGAATTCATAAAAGCAGGTGATTTTGTTTTCGCCTTCAATGTCCCATTCAGGGCGGGGCTTATGGTGCCCCCATGAAAGATGAATGCCACGTGCCCAGCCAGGCATAAAACGGTCGTCTTGTACACGGTCTTCTTTTTCGCTCATGTTTTTGCGAATGATTTGCTCACGGTCTTCCATGACTGCAATCAATTGGTCAATTGCTGCTTTTGTGTTTGCCTCCATAATGTCCCCCTATAAAATTAAAAATGAATAGAAATTGCTTTTATTACATTTGTAAACATAAATTTATAAGCGTTCACCTTATATCTTTTTCATCTAACAAAGCGCCAACAAGAACCCCAAAAAGCATGCCAAGCCCAGCACCTATGGCAACGCCAAACCCGGGGTTTGCGCCAAACATGGTAGCAAAAGAAACACCAAACGCAGTGCCAAAGCACATGCCAAGTGGTAGGTAGGTAGAGATATGACTGCCGGGCTTATCGTCTTTCATGAAAATCCTCTCCACATTATTTTATTTTACAAAGCGGTAAAATGCTACGAATAGCGTCAAAGTCGCTTTCAGCTTCAGGTTTTAAGTTATGCCCAGCGGTGGGAATGACTAAAAAAGGAAAGTTATATTTATTCGCAAAACGCACAATATCTTCGTAGTGGATATGCGGGTCTTCATCTCCGATAACAAGCCCCATGACATAAAAAGATGGTTGTATACGAGCAAGTGTTTCTTGATCAGGTGTTAAAAATAAATGGTTGGGAGAGATAGAGAAATATTCAGAAAAATAACAAGCAAGTATGGTGCCTACACTTTTTGATATAAAAACAATATCGGTATAGGCATTAAAATCAATATTTTTTAATTGTGCAAGAATAAGCGGGGTGCAAAGTGAAATCACTTCTTCATAGGTGGCAAGCTGTTTGAAAGGAATTTGATGATAAACAAGCTTGATAACGTGGTAACCAGCAGTTTCATATTTTTCAGCACATTTTACAAGCAGTTCTTCTTGGCAGGTATAACGAGCCCCAGGGAAAATAACAACAATGCCTGTTTCCATTCTAGCCTTCCCCCTTTTGCTCTTGAACTTGTCTTTGACTAGCGTCTAACGTCTATCGACTAACGACTACTAGAAGTAATGTAAAGGATGCTTTACACCCTTTACATTACTTCAGGGATAGAAATCTTCAAGATAGTAAGCGCATTGGCAAGCACGGTTTTGGTGGCAATGCACAGTGCCAAACGGCTTTGCATTAAAGCGGTGTCATCATTCTTTACACGGCAGGCAGCATAAAACTTGTGAAAGCCTGTGGCAAGCTCAACCACATAACGGGTAATGCGGGCAGGGTCATACCCTTTTGCGGCGGCGGCAATTTCACCAGGGAAGTAAGAAATATGGCGAATCAGCTCGCTTTCAGCGGGCTCTTTCAGTAGGGCATAGTCTACATTTTCAGCACCTGCAAAGGCAATGCCTTCGGCGTTTAACGCTTTAATAATGCTGCAAATACGGGCATGTGCATATTGCACATAATACACAGGGTTGTCAGAATTTTGCGCAACGGCAAGGTCAAGGTCAAAGTCCATATGGCTTGACGGTTCACGCATGTTGAAGAAGAACCGTGCTGCATCAATGGGTATTTCGTCTAACAAGTCAACCAAGGTGATGGATTTACCTGTCCGTTTGCTCATGCGCACTTGCTCTCCGCCACGGGTAAGGCGTACCAGTTGCATCAGCACAATGTCTAGTTTGTCTCCGTTTAGCCCAACGGCGTTCATGGCGCCTTTCATACGGGCAACATGCCCGTGGTGGTCAGCACCCCAAACGTCAATGGCGGTGTCAAACCCACGTACAGCAAATTTATTATAATGGTAGGCAATGTCAGCGGCAAAATAGGTAGAAATGCCGTTGCCACGCACCAATACTTCGTCTTTTTCAGCACCAAAGGCAGTGGCTTTGTACCAAATGGCATCGTCTTGCTCATAGGTGTAGCCCCGCTCAGTTAATAGGTTGATGACATCTGTAACAGCGTCGCTGTCATGCAGGGTTTGCTCGCTAAACCAAACGTCATAGGTAACACGGTATTTTTCAAGAGCGGTACGCATACCGTCAATATTTTTCGGGAGGGCAAAAGCAATAAGGGCAGCACTGCGCTCTTCTTCTGAAAGGGCAATCAAATCATTACCATTGATAGCAATGTATTCTTCAGCACGCTGGGTAATGTCAGCGCCTTGGTAGCCGTCTTCGGGGAAGGGGTGGTTTTCTTCTCCTTCAAAATGTTGCATATACCGCACCGAGAGAGACTTACCAAACTTTGCAATTTGGTTGCCTGCATCGTTAATTAAAAACTCACGGGTAACGTCATGCCCGCTCCAGCTGAGGACTTCGGCAAGGGTGTCTCCCAGTACACCGCCACGTGCATTGCCAAGGTGCATGGGTCCCGTCGGGTTGGCAGAAACAAACTCTACGTTGTATTTTTTGCCTGCGCCCACATTGGTGCGCCCGTAGTGTTCGCCTTGTTCTAACACAGCTTTTACAATGTCAGTGAAATAGCCTTGTTTTACAAACAGGTTAATAAACCCAGGGCCTGCAATGGCGGCCTTTTCAAAAGGGGAGTCTGCAAGGTTCATGTAATTCACCAGTATGTCAGCAATTTGGAGGGGGGCTTTGTGGTATGCTTTTGCACCTGCCATGGCCACGTTGGTGGCATAGTCTCCATGCGAAGTATCAGCAGGAATTTCCACCACGAAGGATGGGGTTTCCTCGCCTTGTAATGCGCCTTCTTGCACGGCTGTTTGCAGTGCTGTTTCAATGATGTTATAAGCCTTGTTTTGTGCCGTGGCTACGGCGTCAAAATGTGTGTATTGCATGGTGTGCATTAAACCTCCCGCACGGTAATTTTTATATTATTGGTAGAAATATCAACAGCGTTTACGTCTAGCGTGTATGAAAAAGAAAGTTCACCGCCACGTGGCGTTAGCTTGTTTTGAATGCCTTGTGCCGAAATGCCAAGCAGTAGTGGACCTTGCCCTGTT
Source organism: uncultured Oscillospiraceae bacterium (assembly GCA_964637735.1). GTDB lineage: Bacteria > Bacillota > Clostridia > Oscillospirales > Ruminococcaceae > CAZWXJ01. Next base: position 42,216 of record CAZWXJ010000001.1, read on the forward strand.
TCATAGTGGCAAATGTGCCGCTGCCCTGGTTCAATAATTAGCTGGCTGGGGGCATCTCCGTGCCGAATCATCGAGACTTTTTTGTCGTCTTCCACCTTTACGGTGGTGGTAGAACCCTCAAAGCCAGTGGCTTCACTTTCTTCATAGGTAATGTAGTACTTGCCGTTTTTTTGGGTATACCCGCCCCGTGTAGACAAAGACACGACATTTTCGTCTCCGTCTTGGCTTTGGGTTCCTTCTATTTTAATCACATAATCTTGGTTCATAAGTTCTCCTGCGTTATATACTTTCAATATCAATTTTCTGGGCATTGGTAACAGGCATACCAAGGAAGATACTGGCAAGCTCGTTGAAACTGTCTGCCGTGTCACTCACGTAATAGTCAACCGTGGCGTTGTTGCCTGGGGTAGCAAGCATGTCATTCTCTTTCAAAAACTGCGCTGCGCTGTGGGCAACCTCTTTCCCCGGGTTGATGAGATGAATGTCAGGACCGACAATTTGCCGAATGATGGCTTCAATAATGGG
>CAZWXJ010000002.1:0-268 GCA_964637735.1 uncultured Oscillospiraceae bacterium
TTCGTCGACCAAAAATTCCAGTGCCAACACGAACAACATTCGCACCTTCCAAAATTGCACTTTCAAAATCGCCAGTCATACCCATTGACAGCGTATTCATACATACATTATCTATGTTTTTTTGCTTTATGTCAACAAACAGTTTGTACATTTGTGCAAAATAACTGCGTGCTTCTGCTTCTGTTTCACAAATGGGAGGAATTGTCATAAGTCCATCAATTTGAATTGCGGGTAAATCTTTAATTTGATAAAGCAATTCTTCCACTTG
>CAZWXJ010000002.1:287-40733 GCA_964637735.1 uncultured Oscillospiraceae bacterium
ATTCCCCACCAATGTTTACTTCAATCAATATTTTTGTCGTTAAATCTTTCTTTAAAAACTCTTTGCTAATTTGCTGTGCAAGCTTTTCAGAATCAACGCTTTGAATCATGTCTACAAGACCAGGTAAATATTTCACTTTATTGCTTTGTAAGTGCCCAATCATATGTACTTCTTTTTGTAAATGTGCCAAATCTTCCTGTTTTTGTATAATTTCTTGTACACGGTTTTCACCTATTATATTTGCTCCAGCTTCAATTACGGCAGCAATAGCATCTGCCTCTACCGTTTTTGTTACGGCAATCAATTGTACATCCTCAGTTTTTCTGCCAGATTTCACAGCAGCATTTGCTACTTTTTCTTTTACCGCATAGTAATTTTCAACACACTCAAGATAATAATTTTCCATCGTACAAATCTCGCCCTTCTACAATTATTTCATCATATAATTTTACACCATTGTTTTCACTGGTTGTAAGTGGTACCAAATAATAATATTCATCTTCAAAAATGGGTGTAATTGGTTTAAATTGAGCAATGTTACCATATCTTACATATACGCCCATTACACCGTCAACAATGTGCAAAGCACGTTTATCTATACGTAACCCTGTATATTCTTTAAAAGATATTTTGATAGGTTGTATACGCAAATTAACAGTATCTGGTGTAACTTCTGTAAATTGAAACCCAACTTTTAGTATTTGATTTTCTACATCTTCTTCAACCGAAATAATCTCTGCGTTTAAATTAATAGCAGGTGTATATAAAAAAGAAATAGTCACATGCCCGCCAACAGTATAGGCATGGCTGCCCTCTAATGGAAGAACAGAGTAAACGTACCATTTGTAATTTTCAGACACTTTTGCAATTGTACCTGTATTTGGCTGTGGAAGGCTACTCAAAATAAAGTTTTGTAACTCCGCAGGTGGCATTTCATGAATAACATCAATCGTTGCGATGCTTTCATAGCCATCAACAGAAGAAGAAAAATAGCCAGTAATAGGAGAAGTAATATAACTAACAGGCGCCTGAACAATAGCAGAAAGAGCAACACGTTCAGCCAATTTTTGCTCAATTAACAAAGAAAAATTTTCTTCTTTTCCTGTTGCAATTTGCATGCGGTTATAATAAAAGTTTAAACTATTTCGTGTGTTAGAAAGTAAAGCGTAATTTTCACTGTCAAGAAGTTCAATCATTTCATAGGAAGTGTTTTGAGATTGTTTTAAAATAATTTCAACGTCGGTGTTTGTCATCGCGGAAAGGCTTTGCGCATTTTCTAACAGAGCAATTTCCTCATCAAGTCTTTGTATTTGAAGGTAGATAGAAGCTTGTTCCGCAGTTGAAAAAACTTCGCCAACGTTCCCACCTGCTGTTATGCGTTCGCCATCTACAGCAGTAAAACCATATACGCCACCACTACTATAAGTAATTAATGTTTCATCACGCACAACAATACCTGTACTTTCAACAGAAGAAGCCATTGTATACTCAAATGCAGTTTGCGTACTGTATGGGCTATATATTATTTGAAAGAATTGGTAGCCTATGAACACGATAAACATACCGATTAGCAGTATAATAATTTGTTGTTTGTGTTTATTGCTCATTTACTTCTCCAAATAATCATTTTTTATTATTACTTCATAAACTGTTGTGCATACTTTATACCTTCATGCAAACAGTCTTGTTCGTCAACATATATGGTAATTGTGTTAGGTATGGCTTGAAACCAGGTCGATTGTCGTTTTGCATAATTGCGGGTAGCTTGTTTTAGTTTATCAATACAAAAGTCTAGTGGCTGTTCTTTATCAAAATACGGAAAGAACTCTTTATACCCTATCGCTTTTGCGGCTGTTGTAAAAATTTCTTTATGGTTATACACAAATTTTGCTTCTTCTAAAAGCCCCTCATCCATCATTTTATCTATCCGTATATTAATTTTTTCATACAAAAGCGCTCTGTTCTGGTAAGTCAAAAACAAAATAAGCGTATGATAAGGTTTTTCTGCTTTTTTAGAATACGCTATTTGGTCAGACATTTTTACACCTGTTTGCTCAAACAGCTCAAGTGCACGCAAAACGCGAGTTGTATTATTAGGGTGTAGTGTCTCTGCATAAGTAGGGTCAATACTTTGTAAACGGGCATACATTTCTTGTGTGCCCAAAAGTTCAAGCTCTTTCAGTAATTTTTCACGAAGAACGGTATCTATTTTTGCAGGAGAGAAGTCAATACCATTCACCAAAGAAGAAATATACAGTCCTGTTCCGCCGCATAAAATAGGCAATTTATTTTTACTTGTAACATCTTGAATTGCCTCTGTTGCAGCAGAAATATAATCAGCAACGCTGTAAGAAACATGCGGTTCAATTATATCGATAAGGTGGTGCGGCACATCTTGCATTTCCGCAGTGGTCACTTTTGCAGTGCCAATATCTAGCCCTTTATATATCTGCATAGAGTCAGCAGATATAATTTCACCGTTAAACCTTTGCGCAAGTTCAACAGATAAACTTGTTTTACCAGTTGCTGTTGGCCCACATATCACCAAAAGTTTTTCTTTTTTATCCAAGGCGTCCAAAATACTTTTCAAGCTCCTTTTGGGTAAGCGTTAACACAATAGGTCTCCCGTGTGGGCAAAACTTTGGTGTGTCTTCAAGCATAACTTCTTGCACAAGCGCTAACATTTCAGGCTCTGTTGTGTAGTCTCTTGCTTTAATTGCTCCTCTGCAAGATATAGAAGCATAAAGCCATTCTTGTTTTTCACTCAATGCGCTTTTAATGCCCTTTGCAAGCTTTTGCGCTATTTCAGAAATAAACGCAGGTATTTCTCCTTCTAAAACAGTGGGCGGAACAGCACGTACTAAAACAGTATTTCCACCAAAATCTTCAATGTCAATTCCGTTGTCACTCAAAAAATCACTTTCAGAAAGCAGTACGTTCTTTTCCTCAGCAGAAAGCTGCACATCAACAGGAGAGAGCAATGTTTGCCCAGCCGTTTTACCAAGGTTTTTAATAAGCTTTTCATACAAAATACGCTCATGCGCAGCGTGTTTATCTATAAAACAAATATCATCATTTATTTGTGCAACAATATATGTTTTAAAAACTTCACCAATCACCCGTATATGTAAATCATTATTGTCGGTTTGCACCGGCAAATTGGCGTTTATGTCAGTTTCAGATGCAAAAGAAAGCTTATTCACATCTGCACTAGTATTTTCACTTTTACTTTGCACAACGTCTGCATCATAAAAAACTGTATCTGTATCTGCTTCAACGTCAATACCAGTGTTTTTAATATACGCAACATCACTTCTTGAATAAAGAAGTTCTTGGTTAATTGCCTTTGTTTCATTGGTTTCAAAGGGGTTCGGGCGAAGAATAGAACGCCCGCTTAATTGTAAATTTTCATCATTTTTGTTCAGTGCAAAGTCATTTTGCTTTACATCTCTATTATCGGTATCAAGAATAATTTCACGCTCACTCGCCTCAGGTGTTGCAAGCGCAGTTTTTACACCTTGGTAAACAATATTAAACACTTCACCTTCATTTGCAAAACGCACTTCCGTTTTGGCAGGGTGAACGTTTACATCTACTTTTTCGGGTGAAATGGTTAAATTAAGCACACACCCTGGGAATTTTCCAGCCATAACAGACCCTTTGCAAGCTTGCTCTAGTGCTGCCATCATGGTTCGGTTTTTAATGTACCTACCATTTATAAAGAAAAACTGCATTGCCCTGCTACCCCGAGATGCTTTTGGCATGGTAACAAAGCCAGACAATGTATTTCCATCTTGTTCTGCGTAAACAGGCAATAAACCTTTCGCAAAGCTTGCACCTTGTAATGCGTGAATGGTCGTTAATAAATCTCCATTACCCGGCGTGCGAAATTGTTCTTTTCCATCTTTTATTAGCTGGAATGAAATTTCAGGATGAGACATAGCAAGGCGCAACACAACATCTTGTATATAATTCGTTTCACTTTGGTCTTTTTTCAAAAACTTCATGCGCGCAGGGGTATTATAAAACAAGTCTTCCACCGTTATGGTTGTGCCATTCGGTCTAGCAGCGGTTTCAAAGCTTACCTCTTCCCCACCCTCTACAACATACTGCATAGCAAATTCAGCATTTTGCGCTTTGGTCGTCAGTGTTGTACGAGAAACGGACGCAATAGAAGCAAGTGCTTCCCCACGAAAACCAAGGGTAAGTATGGAATTCAAATCATCTGCTGTTGCAATTTTACTTGTAGCATGGCGAATAAAAGCTTTCGGTATTTCATCAGGCTCAATACCTGCACCATTGTCTTGTATCTCAATTAACTTTATCCCTCCACGCTCAATGCGTACAGTAATAGAGGTGCTCTCGGCATCAATCGCATTTTCAAGTAATTCTTTTACAACAGAGGCAGGGCGTTCAACAACTTCCCCAGCTGCAATCAATTCTGCTGTATGTTTGTCTAAAACATGAATAACGGCCATATAGCACACCTCCTAGCATCATTATAACAACTCTTTTAATTTGTACAGTAAATTAAGGGCTTCAATGGGGGTTAGCGTTTCAACATCCACTCTCTCAAGGGCTTCCAGTAGTTCGCTAGGTGTTTCTTGCGGCTGTAATGTTAAAGCAGCAGAACCAAAATGAAGCTGACTTACATTTGCATTTTCGGCAGAAAATTGTATCAATTCTTTCAAAATCTCTTTTGCACGTTGAATTACTTCATTTGGCACACCTGCAAGCTTCGCAACTTCTATACCATAGCTATCATCGGCAGGGCCACGCACAATGCGGCGTAAAAAAGTAATGTCATCTCCACGTTTTTTCACGGCAATGTTGTAGTTTTTTATACCGTCAAGTTCATTTTCTAAATCAGTTAACTCATGGTAGTGGGTAGCAAACATGGTTTTACAGCCAACGCTACCATTTTTATTTGCAATATATTCAGCAACAGCTTTTGCAATACTCATGCCATCAAAGGTTGAAGTACCTCTGCCTATTTCATCAAGAATAATGAGACTTTTCGGCCCAGCATTTTGTAAAATTTCGGCAACTTCTGTCATTTCCACCATGAAGGTAGACTTCCCACTTGATAAATCATCTTGTGCCCCAACACGGGTAAAAATGCTATCTACAATGCCAATGGTTGCACTTTGTGCAGGTACAAAGCTACCAATTTGTGCCATTAGTGTAATCAATGCTGTTTGGCGCATATAGGTTGACTTCCCTGCCATATTTGGTCCAGTAATAATCAGTAACCTATTTTCATGATTATCAAGAAGTGTATCATTCGGTACAAACATCTGCCCTTTAGTCATTTGTTCAATAACAGGGTGGCGCCCCTCTGTAATGTCAATAACATCTGCAGTGTTTACATGTGGGCGTGTGTAGTTGTTTTTTGCAGCAACATCAGCCAAAGCCATTAATGTATCAATGTGTGCAACAGCAGATGCTGTTTTTTGAATACGAGATAAATTGATAGATAAAAAATGTAACAGCTCATGAAATAGTTCATGTTCTAATGTAACTAATCGCTCATTAGCGCCTAATATCTTATTTTCATAATCTTTCACTTCTTCAGTAATGTAACGTTCTGCATTGGCAAGGGTTTGTTTCCTAATAAAGCTGTCAGGCACTTGGCTCAAGTATGATTTTGTCACTTCAATATAATAACCAAACACTTTGTTATAGCCAATTTTAATGTTTTTAATGCCCGTTTCATCTTTCAAACGGTTTTCCATTTCAGCAAGTTTACCTTTACCGCCTGTTACAAGTCCACGCAGTTCATCCACTTCGCTGTTATAACCAGCATTTATAACCCCGCCATCTTTTAAAGTAACGGGTGGGTTTTCAACCAAAGCGCAAAATATTTTTTCTTTAATGTCATCTAATGTGTCACAGTCATTATATAAGTTTTTAAGAAGCGCAGAATTTTTTTGTTTGAGTAATGATTTTAGCGCAGGCAACTGCAAGCTTGTTGAACCAAGTGCATATACTTCACGTGGGGTTGCGCTGCCATATACAACACGTGTCATCAAACGTTCAATGTCAAATATTTTTGCAAGAATTTCTTGTAGTTCACTTCTGCCAATATGGTCTTCAAATAATTCTTCAACAGCGTTTAATCTGTCATTTATTGGCTCAACATTCAAAAGTGGTTGTTCTACAAAAGTACGCAGTAAACGTTTCCCCATAGAAGTTTGCGTTTTATCAAGCACCCATAAAAGTGTGCCACGCTTTTCTCTTCCTCGCATCGTTTCTGTCAACTCAAGGTTTGCACGTGTCACAGGTGAAAGCTGCATATACTGGCTACTGTTGTATACCTGTATTGTTTTTAAACGCTCTGTCCCCTTCTTTTGTGTTTCATGTAAATAAGCAACAAGTGCAGCAAGCGCAAAAGAGCTTTCATCTGTTTTTAGCAACTGTTTTATTGCGCCTTCAAATTGTTCTTTTAATAATTCTTCTGTTTTGAAGGGGTTGTAAATGCTATCGTCAATTAACTCAACCGAGCAATTCACCCTATCTTTAATATAAGCAGTAATATCATTATGTGCCAGTATTTCGCTGTTAAAAATAACCTCACTTGGCATAAACCGGTATAATTCACTAATAAGCTGTTTGTTCAGGTCATCATCACTTAAACTTGTTACTTGCACTGCACCTGTAGAAATGTCAGCAAAGCATAAACCAATGGTATTTTTACCATAATAAATACTTGCAATGTAATTGTTTTTATCATCAGAAAGCATACTGCTTTCAATAACAGTGCCTGGTGTAACAACACGCACAACATCGCGCTTCACAATGCCTTTTGCTTGCGCAGGGTCTTCTGTTTGCTCACATATGGCAACTTTATAACCTTTTTCAATTGACTTAGCAATATATCCTTCACTTGCGTGGTAAGGTACGCCGCACATAGGGGCACGTTCTTCTTGCCCACAATCTCTGCCAGTTAAAGTCAGCTCTAATTCTTTTGATGCCAAAACAGCATCATCAAAAAACATCTCGTAAAAATCTCCGAGGCGAAAAAACACAATATGGTCTTTGTGTTTTTCTTTTATTGCAAAATATTGCTGCATCATAGGGGAAAGTTCTGCCAAAAAAAACACCGCCTCACAAAATTATAAAAAGCGTTAATCGCAAGCAGTACAACCGCCGCAATCTCCTGAACCGCAACTGGAAGGTAGTGCTTCAACAGTGGCAGGGTCTCCTCCGTTAATTGCAGTTGTTAAAATAGCATTAATATGCTTCATCAGTGCTTCAATATCGTTCTTTGCATTATTATATGCTACCATGCTTTCATTGCTCATAATGTCATTATATAAGTGGTTTATTTTATCATTCAATTCATCAATGCGGTGCATATCTTTCTGAGATTTATTCGTTTCTGCATTTAAATCAATACGTGCAAGGTTAAAATCTCCAATTTGTTGTTGCAATTCTTCGTCCATATCATTTGCTTTTCTTGCAGAATCTAAGTAGATATATCTATCATCTTTTTGAACTGCAAGGGCTAATTCTTTTGCAAAATCAATAACATCCATAATAGTTACTCCTTTTATGTTAAGTTAAATTAATTCACCTTTTAGCATGGCTTTGCGTGCGCCTGTTATGTTTACTAACACAAACTCGCCAGTTTGTGCGTGGTTTGTTTTAAATTCAACAGTCAGGTTATTATCAAGCCTTCCAGTGTATATGTCTTGGTCTTCGTTATAATTTTCAATCAATACTTTTTCAGTTGTACCAATATATTTTTGCAGTGCATTTTCAGCAAGTGTTTCTTGTAACTTTACAAGTGCATTTAAGCGGTCAGTTTTTAATTTCCGTGGGGTGTCATCTTGCATTTCGGCAGCTGCGGTTCCGCTTCTTTTAGAAAAAATAAAAGTAAAGAGCTGCATATACCCAACTTTTTTTATAAGTTTCACTGTTTGGTTATATTCTTCTTCTGTTTCACCTGGGAAGCCGATAATAACATCACTTGAAAAAGTAACGCCAGGTATTTTCTCTCTAGCATAATCTACTAAAGAAGTGTATTTTTCAACCGTATAATTACGGTTCATTTCTTTTAGCAATCTATCGCTGCCGCTTTGTACAGGCAAATGAATATGGCTACAAATTTTCTCATTGTTTGCAATGGTGTCAATTAGTTTATGTGTTGCATCTTTCGGGTGGCTCGTCATAAATCGCACACGAAAATCACCGTCAACATTTGCAAGCATTTGCAATAAGTCTGAAAAATCTATGTTTTCTTCTAAGCCTTTTCCGTATGAATTCACATTTTGCCCAAGTAAAGTGATGTCTTTATATCCATCAGCAATCAATTCTTTAAACTCTGCCAAAATCGCATCAGGCTTTCGACTACGTTCTCTTCCTCGTACATGTGGCACAATGCAATAGGTACAAAAGTTGTCACACCCATACATAATTGGCAGCCACGCCTTGAAAGAAGAATCTCTCTTTGTAGGTATTTCTTCATTAATTTGAATATTTTCAACAGGGTCTAATAATATCTTTTTTGTTCCGCTTAATTTTTGAAATAATATTTCAGGTAGTGCATCAATTGAATTGGTTCCAAAAACAATGTCAACATAAGGGTAACTCTTTTTTATTTTTTCTACAATTTGCTTCTGTTGCACCATACAGCCGCAAAGCCCAATAATTAAGTTCGGGTTCTTCTCTTTTAAACGTTTCAATGCACCAACATTGCCAAACACACGTTGTTCAGCGTGTTCCCGCACGGCGCAAGTGTTAAACAAAATAAAATCGGCTTCTTCAGCACTATTTGCTATACCAAACCCAAGTACTGAAAGCTCCCCTTTTATTTTCTCACTATCGTTCGTATTTTGTTGGCAGCCATATGTTTGCACAAAAGCCATAGGTGGAAATTCATATTGACTAACAATAAATTCAGAAATAGATTCAATGGTGCGTGTTTCCATAAAAAATATTCACCTTCCTACAGCCAATAATTATACCATTTTAGGAGATATAAAACAAGGCGCAACACATGTGAATTCACAAATGTTACGCTTTAATTTGTTTTATTTGCTAAGTAGTGTTTTTAAGTATTTCCCTGTGTAAGACTTTTTGCTTTTTGCTACTTGTTCAGGTGTGCCTGACGCTACAATTTTACCGCCTTCATCTCCACCCTCAGGGCCAAGGTCAATCACATAATCAGCTGTTTTAATAACATCAAGGTTATGTTCAATTACTATTACAGTGTTTCCTTGTTCAACAAGGCGCTCTAAAACATCAATTAGTTTATGTACATCAGCAGTATGCAAACCAGTGGTTGGTTCATCAAGAATATAAACCGTTTTACCTGTATCACGTTTGCCAAGTTCTAAAGCAAGTTTTACCCGTTGCGCTTCCCCACCAGAAAGAGTGGTTGCACTTTGCCCTAATTTAATATAACCAAGCCCAACATCTTGCAAGGTTTGAATACGCCTTTTAATTTTAGGGTGGTTTTCAAAAAAGATAAGTGCTTCATCAACTGTCATTTCAAGTACATCATAAATGCTTTTCCCTTTGTACTTTACCTCAAGGGTTTCTCTGTTATAGCGTTTACCTTTACACACCTCACAAGGCACAAAAATATCAGGTAAAAAGTGCATTTCAATTTGTACAATACCATCGCCCTCACATGCTTCGCAGCGCCCACCTTTTACATTGAACGAAAAACGGCTTGACGTATAGCCACGCATTTTTGCATCTTGCGTTTGTGCAAATACATTGCGAATGTCAGTAAAAACAGATGTATAAGTAGCAGGGTTTGAGCGCGGTGTGCGCCCTATGGGAGATTGATCAATACCAATAACTTTATCAACATGTTCAAGCCCGAGAATCTCTTTGAATTTACCTGGCTTTATGCGTGCTCCGTTTTTGGTAATGGCCAATATTTTATATAAAATTTCATTCACCAATGAGCTTTTTCCTGAACCTGAAAGCCCTGTAACACAAGTTAACACACCAAGCGGAAATTTAACATTAATATTTTTCAAGTTGTTTTCTTTTGCGCCAACTATTTCAAGAAACTCTCCAGTCCCTTTTCTTCTCTCTTTCGGAATGTTTATCTTCTTTGCACCAGATAAATATTGCCCAGTTAAACTTTCTTCACAGTTTTCAATATCACTCAAAGTACCTTTGGCAACCACATTGCCACCATGTACCCCCGCCTCAGGACCAATGTCAACAATGTAATCAGCTGCACGAATAGTCTCTTCATCATGCTCAACAACAATTAAGGTGTTTCCTAAATCTCGCAGCCGTTGAAGGGTTTTGATTAATTTATTATTGTCAACTTGGTGTAAACCAATACTCGGTTCATCAAGTACATACAATACGCCTGTTAGTGAGGAACCAATTTGTGTAGCAAGGCGAATGCGCTGGCTTTCTCCACCTGAAAGCGTTGCAGAGGCCCGTGCCAAAGTTAAGTAACTTAAACCAACATTTACAAGGAAATTCAAGCGCTCTTTTATTTCTTTCAGTACAACATCAGCAATCATGTGTTCACGTTCGGTCAGTTGCAAGTCTTCAACAAATTTCAGCTCATCACGAATGCTCATTTGCGTAAATTCGCTGATGTTGATACCGCCAACGGTAACAGCCAAAATTTCAGGTTTTAACCTGTGTCCGTGGCAATCAGGGCATGTAACGGAACTCATTACATTGCTAATTTCTGTACGTACCCATTCACTTTTTGTTTCACGAAAGCGGCGTTCTAAATTGGTTATAATACCTTCAAAGTCAGTAAAATACTTACCAGAACCAAATTCGTTTTCACGTTCCATTTGAAATTTCTGCCCGTTTGTACCATACAATAAAATATTGATAATTTTGTCAGGTAATTCATTCAAAGGGGTGTCTAATGAAAATTTGTAATGGTTTGCAAGCCCTTTGTAGTACATTTCAGAAATGGCACCTTCAGCATAGTACCAACCACTTGCTTTCACAGCTCCACCTTTAATGGAAAGGTTCCGGTTTGGAATAACCATATCTGGGTCAATTTCAACAAAAGTGCCAAGCCCAGTACATTTCTCGCATGCGCCAAATGGGCTGTTGAACGAGAACATGCGAGGCGTAAGCTCTTCAATACCAATGCCGTGTTCAGGGCAAGCATAACTTTGTGAAAACAGCATCTCTTCACCGTCAATAACATCTATCATAACGGTACTGCCTGTTAAAGCAAGAGCCACTTCTATTGAATCTGCAAGGCGTGAATGAATGTCTTCTGCCATAACAAGGCGGTCAACTACTACTTCAATGTTATGCTTTTTATTTTTATCAAGGGTAATTTCTTCTTCAATATCATAAATTGTGCCGTCAACCCGCACACGTACATACCCTTGCTTTTTGATGTTTTCCAGTTCTTTTTCATGCCTGCCTTTTCTGCCTCGCACTACAGGTGCAAGTACTTGAAAACGTGTGCCATCAGGTAGTTTCAAAACACTGTCTACCATTTGATCAACCGTCTGTTGTACAATTTCTTTGCCGCAAATGGGGCAATGTGGTACGCCAATACGTGCATAAAGTAACCGTAAATAATCATATACTTCTGTAACGGTTCCTACAGTAGAACGTGGGTTTTTAGACGTGGTTTTCTGGTCAATAGAAATAGCGGGTGAAAGCCCTTCAATAGAGTCTACATCTGGTTTTTCCATTTGCCCTAAAAAATGCCTAGCATAGCTTGAAAGGCTCTCCATATAACGTCTTTGCCCATCAGCATATATCGTATCAAACGCAAGCGAGCTTTTCCCTGACCCAGAGATACCAGTCATAACAATCAGTTTATCTCTTGGTAAGGTAATATCAATATTTTTTAAATTGTGTTCACGTGCACCTTTTATTACAATTTTATCTTGTGCCACTTCAGCAATTCTCCTAACTATACTCTTTTACAATTTTCTTAATTTTTCAATTCTATCTCTCAAAAATGCTGCATGTTCAAACTCAAGCAGTTTTGCAGCCTCTTTCATTTCTCTGGTTAACCTTGTAATTAATTGTTCTCTTTCCATTTTAGACATTCGTTTTGCAGGTTTCTCTATGTTTTCATCTTTTGAAGAAATCTCAAGGGTATCTCGAATACCTTTAATAATGGTGGTAGGTGTAATACCATGTTCTTCATTATATGCTATTTGAATGGCACGTCTACGGTCGGTTTCAGTAATGGCTCGTTCCATAGAGTTCGTAACATTGTCTGCGTACATAATAACAACGCCTTCTGCATTTCGTGCAGCACGCCCTATGGTTTGTATTAAAGATGTTTCACTTCGCAAAAAGCCTTCTTTATCAGCATCTAATATAGCTACCAGCGAAACTTCAGGCAGGTCAAGCCCTTCTCTTAATAAGTTGATGCCAACTAGTACGTCAATTGCGCCAGTACGTAAATCTCGCAGTAACTCCATGCGCTCAAAGGTATCCACCTCGTGGTGCATGTACTTTACTTTTACCTTATGTTCGTCTAAAAAGTCAGTTAAATCCTCTGCCATTTTTTTGGTGAGGGTAGTAACCAGCACACGCTCCCCTTTTTCAGCACGTATATTAATCTCACTTAGCAAGTCATCAATTTGCCCTTCAACAGGTTTTACAATAACAACTGGGTCAATAAGCCCAGTTGGGCGAATAACTTGCTCCACAATTTGGGTACTGTTTTCACGTTCAAATTTTGCAGGGGTTGCGCTTACAAAAATGCCTTGGTTTAATTTATCAAATGTTTCATCAAACGTTAACGGGCGGTTGTCAAAAGCAGAGGGCAATCGAAACCCAAAATTCACAAGGTTTTCTTTGCGTGCACGGTCGCCACCGTACATCGCATGCAGTTGCGGCAGCATAACATGAGATTCATCTACAAACAACACAAAATCATCAGGGAAATAATCAAGTAGTGTAGAAGGGATACTACCTTCTGGGCGTCGTGAAAGCACACGGCTATAGTTTTCAATTCCCTTACATACGCCAACTTCTGTAAGCATTTCAATGTCATACAGCGTACGCTGTGCAATGCGCTGTGCTTCTATCAATTTACCTTCTTCAGTAAAGTTCTTTACACGTATATCCATTTCATCTTTTAAGTCTTGTATTGCTTCTTGCATTTTTTCTTGCGGTACAATGTAATGCGATGCCGGGAAAATAACCGCATGCTTTAATATTAATGTGCGCTCACCAGTTAACGGTACAATATAGCTTATTTTGTCAATTTCATCTCCAAAAAACTCAACACGAAATGCAATTTCATTGTGATATGCAGGAAATATTTCTACAACATCTCCACGTACTCTGAACTTGTTACGAATGAAATTCAAATCGTTGCGTTCGTATTGTAAATCAACCAATCGTGAAACAAGTTGTTCACGTGTCATCTTCATGCCAGGGCGAAGGGATATAACCATGCTACGGTAATCAATTGGGTCCCCTAAAGAGTAAATGCAAGAAACACTCGCAACAATAATAACATCTCGCCTTTCTGAAAGCGCTGCTGTTGCTGAGTGTCGCAGTCTGTCAATTTCTTCATTTATAGCACTGTCTTTTTCAATATAAGTATCAGAAGATGGGATATAAGCTTCTGGTTGGTAATAATCATAATAGCTAACAAAATATTCAACTGCGTTTTCAGGGAAAAATTCTCTGAATTCTGTACACAATTGTGCAGCCAATGTTTTATTATGTGCAAGCACCAAAGTAGGTCTATTTACATTTGCAATAACATTTGCCATTGTAAATGTTTTTCCTGAGCCTGTTACCCCCATCAGAGATTGAAATTTATCTCCCCTTAATAACCCTTCCGTCAACTTTTCAATGGCATACGGTTGGTCACCAGTTGGCACATATTCAGAAACCAGTTTAAATTTGTCCATAGCTCTCCTTTAATTCATATCCGCAATCGAGACATAACTTGTATTATGAATGATTAAATGGTCTAACAACTCAACTTGTATATGTTTTAATATATCTCTCGCTTCATTTGTTATTTGTATATCTTCTTTTGAAGGTGCAGGGTTTCCAGCGGGGTGGTTATGTGCTAAAATAACAGCAGTTGCATTTGTATGAATCACTTCTGTAATCACTTTTTTTAACGTAATTTGTGTGCTATTTACAATCCCCTCTGACACTTTCGTAATGCGTATAAGTTGTTTTTTATCATTCAAACTTAACACAAACAACATTTCTGCAGTTGCACCAATAAAATAAGGTGTTAACAATTTTGCCGCCTTATCAACCGAATTAACAATCGGGTGTTCTTGTTCTTTTGACTTTAAATAGTACCCAAATGCATTCGGCAACATTTTTAAAAATACAGCAGTTGACTCTCCTACGTCTTCTACACAAACAAGTTCTTCATAAGAAGCATCTAACACCGCACTGAATGACCCAAAGCGGTCAATCAACCTATGTGCTAAAGCATTTGTGTCTTTTCTGGGGCTTGTGTAATAAAGTAGTAATTCCAGCGCATTGTGCGGTGCTAAATTTTCAAAGCCAGCTTTTAAAAGCTGCTTACGCATGCGGTTTCTATGTCCATCATGTATACTCAAACAATTGCACCCTTCCCCATTAAAAGTCCAACTATAATTATACACCACCACTGCAAATAAAAAAAGTATTTAAGGGCAGGTTTACATACTGTGAAAGAATTTACAGCAGGAAAAAATGAAAATAATATGCGTCTTTCTCGCTTTGTAGAAAAGATGTGCCCTTACATGCCAAAATCTTTGCTATATAAAAGCTTTCGTAACGGGCGCATAAAAGTCAATAACAAAAAAGAAACAGCCGACTACCGTATTAAAGAAAATGACGTTCTTACTTTATATATCAACGATGAATTTTTTATTGATTCGTTGGATTTCAATACAAACAATGGAAAATCTTCTTCTTTAGCGCACACGCCTTTATCAGCTGACCGTATTGTTTATGAAGATGATGCTATTTTAATAGCCCATAAACCTGCTGGTGTTTTGGTTCATAGTGACCATACCAAAGACGAAACCTTGCAAGAAATGGTGATTGCATACTTAATACAAGAAAAAAAGTATAGTATTTCAGTAGAACAAACATTCCACCCTACGCCTTGTAATAGGCTTGATAGAGGCACTGAAGGGCTTGTTATCTTCGCAAAAAGCTATGCCGCACTGCAAGAGATGAATCATCTTATAAAAGCGGGAGATGTGAGTAAATACTATATGTGTATTGTTGAAGGTATGCCCATAAACGGTATTCACATTGCCCATTTAAAAAGAGACTTAATGGCTAAGAAAGTAACTGTAAAGGAAAAGTACTTTCAAGGGGCAAAAGAGATACAAACGCAAGTGAAAATTATTGATATAAAAAACAGGTATGCATTACTAGAAATTAGCTTATTAACAGGGCGCACGCACCAAATTCGGGCACATTTAGCGTACCTTGGTACCCCTATTTTAGGTGACAATAAGTACGGAAACATAACACTAAATAAAAAGCTGCATTTAAAAAACCAGCTACTTTGCGCCTACAAACTTACCTTTTCTAAAAACTTTTTAAAAAGTGCAGAATTAAAGCAACTTGCGGGAAAAATGGTAGAACTTACCTCCCCTTCTATATTCAAAATATTTAAAGACATATAACTATTTTACAAAAAAACCATGACATCTGTATGTCATGGTTTTATAATATATTTACAGAATTGCAAAAATTGGAGGCTTATATGAAAATTGATCGGTTAATAGCCATTATTATGTTACTTTTACAACAAGATAAAATAAGCGCATCAACCCTGTCAGAAAAGCTAGGTGTAACGGTACGCACCATATACCGAGATGTAGAAACACTAAGCCTTGCTGGCATACCCATTGTTACCTACCCAGGTGTAAATGGCGGTATTGCTATATTAGAAGAATATAAAGTCGACAAACACCTCTTCACCAAAGAGGATATAACAGTTTTGGTAAATAGCTTAGCAAGTATTCCTTCTGGGTTGTCAAACACAGCGCAAAAAAATACGGTTGCAAAATTACAAAGCTTTTTGCCTGACATTGATATCTCTGCAGGGAAAATAATGATTGACCCTACCCCCTGGGGCGAAACATCAAAAACATCTGTAGATTTACTACAAATACAAGACGCTTTAACAAATAATTATGTTGTTTGCTTCAATTATACACGATATGACGGCACACAAACTACACGTACTGTTGAACCTGGGCGCTTGATATTAAAAGGGTTTGCATGGTATTTACAGGGGTATTGCACCCTGCGAAAAGATTTTCGCATTTTCAAACTATCTCGTATTGACAGTTTAATCGTTTTAAATGAAACATTTATACCAAAAAAATTGCCTGATGTAGAAATCAATGATATGCAGCCTACCCATGAACAAACCCCGTCTATTGAAATTCAATTAAAAATAAAACCTGTTTTAAAGGCAATGCTAGAAGATATTTGTGGGCCAGGGAACATATCAGTTTTACCAAGTGGTGACTTTCTAGCAAATATGATGTTTGATGAAAGCGAATGGGCTTACAATTATTTACTAGGCTTTGGTGAAAATTGTGAATGTTTAAGTCCAGCTCATGTGCGAGAGAAGTTATCAAAGAAAATAACTGTTATGCAAGCGTTATATAATTAAAAATTGTAAAAAAGAAGTGCGCATTTCATCATGCACACTTCTTTTTTATTTGTTAAAAGCCAAATAGAGATATCTGTGCAGAAGCAGGCAAATCTCCAAACACGCCTGCATTTCGTAAAGATTCCATGACAGCGCTAGAAACACCAGCCTTTTGTTGCAATTCATCTTGAGATAAAAACTCGCTTTGCTCACCACAAGCCTGTTCTAGTGAACTGGCTGCATTTTCCCCAATTCCTTTTAAAGAGTTAAAAGGTAAGCGAATTTTTCCATCTTCAATAACATATTTTTTTGCTTTACTTTTTTGTAAATCGATAGGCAAAAAAGCAAACCCACGTGATAAAAGCTCGCATAATATTTGCAAAGATGCATACACGTCTTCATCTTTTGCGGTGTGCTCTTCTTTCAATTTCATGGCCATTTCTTTTAGCTTTTGTTGTGCAACTTTTTTACCGCCCATAGCTGCATCATAGTCAATATCATCACCCCGAACAGTAAAGTAAGTAGCATAAAAAGCAAGCGGATGATAAAGTTTGAACCACATGCACCGCACCGCTGCAATTAAATAAGCAACTGCATGCGCCTTTGGGAACATGTATTTTATTTTTCGGCAACTTTCTAAATACCAAGCAGGCACATTGTGTTGGCGCAGCAATTCTTCTTTTCCATCAGGGAATCCTTTTTCTGCTATTTTGCCTTTTCTGGTAAGTTCCATAATATCAAACGCATCTTTTGCGGGTACACCTTGCCGCATTAAATAAGTCATAATGCCGTCACGTGTACTAATTACATTCGAAATGGTACACGTACCGTCTCGAATCAACTCTTGCGCATTCCCTGTCCATACGTCTGTACCATGTGAAAGCCCTGAAATATGAATTAAATCAGAAAAATTCTTTGGCTGCGCTTCAATTAACATTTGGCGTACAAAATTGGTGCCAAGTTCCGGTATGCCAAAAGTACCCGTTTCACTTTGAATATCTTCTGGCGTAATGCCAAGTGCCTTGGTAGACGTCAGCAAAGATATTACATCAGGGTCATTCATAGGTACTTCATCCATTTTAATACCCGTCATATCCTCCAAGTATTTATACATAGTCGGAACATCATGTCCAAGTTCATCAAGTTTTAACAGAGTATCATGTAGATATTTAAACTCAAAATGAGTTGTTAGAACACCTTTATCTTTATCATCTGCAGGGTGTTGAATAGGGCAGAAATCATATATTTCTTTATCATTCGGTACAACAACCATACCGCCTGGGTGCTGCCCTGTGGTACGTTTTACACCTGTGCAACCAAGCACAAGCCGTTGCTCTTCTGCCTTATTAATAATTTTTCCACGTTCTTCTAAATACTTTCTCACATAGCCATATGCCGTTTTGTCTTGCAAGCCAGATATTGTACCTGCCTTAAAAACATATTCTTTCCCAAAAAGTTCTTCTGTATATCGGTGAGATTCTGCTTGAAAATCCCCAGAAAAGTTTAAGTCAATATCGGGTTCTTTGTCTCCATCAAACCCCAAAAACGTTTCAAATGGAATGTCATGCCCATCCACTTCAAGTTTTGTATGGCAATGTGGGCATTCTCTATCAGGTAAGTCAAATCCATCTTCCACTTCCCCATCTTCATAAAACTCACTCCATTGGCACTGTGGGCATACATAGTGTGGAGGCAAAGAATTTACTTCAGAAATACCTGCAAAATGTGCGACAGCGGAAGAACCTACAGACCCACGTGAACCAACCAAATACCCGTTTTTTTCACTGTGCTTTACAAGTTTTTGCGCAATAACATATAAACTAGCAAACCCATGTTTAATAATCGAATCAAGCTCTCTATCTAAGCGATTTTGTACAATAGTGGGTAATGGGCTTCCATATTTTGTTTCAGCGTTTTGCAATGTATCTTTTCTTAACATTTCATCAGCTTCATCAATGGTAGGCGCAAAAGTTCCTTTTGGTATCGCCCTTGTATCTACATCAACTAGTGCAGCAATTTTGTTAGGGTTTGTCACCACTACTTCAAATGCTCTTTCTTCACCAAGGTAAGCAAATTCTTCAAGCATATCATCAGTCGTTCTAAAGTATAAAGGTGGTTGTTCGTCGGCGTCTTTAAAGCCTTGCCCTGCCATAAGTACAGAACGATATATACTGTCTTCTGGGTTCATAAAATG
The DNA here is from genome assembly GCA_964637735.1 of uncultured Oscillospiraceae bacterium. Lineage (GTDB taxonomy): Bacteria > Bacillota > Clostridia > Oscillospirales > Ruminococcaceae > CAZWXJ01. The sequence goes on from CAZWXJ010000002.1 coordinate 19,049, forward strand.
CACATCACCTGTGGCAACGCAAAGTTTTCCAAGTGCATCAGCAATTTTCAAAATGGTTTTGTTATATTCTTGCAGTTCTTTTATATCTTTTGCAAACCCTTCACGCATTAAGAATGCATTATTGCCAACAGGCTGTATCTCTAAGTAATCATAATACTCTGCAATTTTACAAAGTTCATCAAAGTTTGCACCATCAACCATTGCCCGAAATAATTCCCCTGCCTCACAGGCACTACCAACAAGCAAACCTTCTCTATGCTTATTCAGCAAACTTTTGGGTATGCGTGGTGTTTTATAAAAATGGTCTATATGAGATGCAGATATAAGTTTATACAAATTCTTAATACCTGTTTGGTTAGTTGCAAGCAAAATCATATGGAAAGACCGCTTTGACTTTGCAGTGTTCTCACCAATACCTGTATTAATTTCTTGTGTTGTTTTTATATTACGTGCTTCAAGTTCGTCTATTAGCTTAATAAACGCCTTCGCTAAAACGTTTGCATCTTCCATTGCTCTATGGTGGTCAAATGTACCAACATCTAAATGTTTTACAATCGTGTCAAGCCTATAGTTTTTCAAGCCACGCAAAATGGTTTGTGCCAAAGGCAGTGTGTCAATATAAGTGTTTTCACAAGGTAAATTTGCATTTTCAGCAGCAATTTTTATAAAGCGCATATCAAACCCATGTGCATTATGTGCCACTAAGGTTCTTCCATTTGCAAATTCTAAAAACTGTTTTATTGCCTCTGCTTGAGACGGCGCATCTTCAACCATTTCATTGGTAATACCAGTAAGTTCTGTTATTTTTGCACTAATTTCTGTGTCAGGTTTTACAAAGGTAGAAAACGTTTCTACAATTTCACCATTTGAAACAAGAACAGCACCAATTTCTGTCATTGTATCTTCACGTGGCGAAAGCCCCGTAGTTTCAATGTCAAACACAACAAATTCACTTTGAAGAGGCATGTCATCTTTCCCATACACAACGGGTATCATGTCATTTACAAAGTAAGCTTCTGTACCGTAAATAACTTTAAAATCCGGGTCAGTCTTTCTAATATTATCAGTTACAAGCATGGCAGAAGGAAAAGCTTGTACAACACCATGGTCCGTAATGGCAACAGCTTTATGCCCCCATTCATATGCCATTTTCGCTGCATCAGCAGGGTCAATAAACGCATCCATTGACGACATTTTAGTATGTAAATGTAGTTCCACACGTTTTTCATCAGCAGTGTCTTTTCTCTTTTGTCGTACCACTTTCAAAACATCCGTCGGCATAATAACATAATCTTGTGCATATTTATCATACACATAATCCCCTTTTACAATTAGGGTGTCATTATTTTGTATTTTATCCCACACAGTATTGGTTTCACGGTTATCAGCCCAAGCCTTTATATTCACAGAACCAGAATAATCGGTAATAGAAATCGTGTAGTTTTTCTTATAGTTTCCTTTTACAACGTTTGAAAATACATCTCCCCAAATAACAACTTTACCGCTATCAGCACTTAATTCACTTAAAGCAGTTGTTTTATTCGGTTTGAACCGTCCTCCATACAAAAGTTTTGGCGCAATATCTTCAAGTAACAATCCTTTTATTTTTATAACATCGCCTTTTACTTTTGCTTGGGTTTCTTTTTTCTTTTTAACTATTTTTACAGCAGTTTCTTCCTCAAGTTGTTGCTCAATTTCTTGTACAGAGTTCTTTAAAGAAAACGTTACAACAGGTAAAACATTCGTAATTGATAAAATCTTTTTAGCTAATGCTTTGTCAAAATTTATTTCATCTAACAATTGTATTCCATTATTTAGTTTAATTGAAATATTTTCATTTTCAATTCTTACATCTGCATCAAAAAAGAAACCATTGATAGGGTATTCATTTCCACGTAAACTTTCGGCAAAAGCAATTACAGCATCCCCTGTTAAAGCAGTAAACGGAAAATGCAATTCAATGTTTAACTCTAAATTGTCAAAATCTTTTTCAGCCGCTTTTTTGCACTGCAATAGCACTGCTTCATCAAGCGGTACATTTCCGTTTAACACAAGCAGTGCTTCTTTTTTAGCTTTATTCACTTTCACTTTCTCAACAGTTACGTCAGAAAGTTCCGCAATAGTACTTAAGTCTGCCCACAATTCAACAATCTTCTTTTTCATTCTTCCTCACTACAATTTCTTTATTTCTTCAATAAATTCATCTGCATAATTTCCAGTTAACGTTTTTACTTTTTCCCCTTTTATAAATAGAACGGCGCTTTCCGTACCAACACCCGCAATACCTATATCAGCTTCACGTGCCTCGCCAGGGCCATTCACGGCACAGCCCATAACCGCTACTTTTATGTTTTTATCATATCCTTGTAATTTTTCATTTACATAAAAAGCAAGCTCTTCAACCGCTATGGTTGTTCTTCCACAAGTTGGGCAAGAAATCACTTCAGGTCCATTCACGTTATACCCTGCAGCTCGCAAAATATCATAAGCGGCAGATATTTCCTTTATAGGGTCAGCTGTTAAGGAAACCCGTATTGTATCTCCTATTCCTTGTAATAGCAGAGAACCTATGCCCATGGCAGACTTTACGAGTCCTATTTGATAAATACCAGCTTCTGTAACGCCTAAATGTAACGGGTAGTCACACATGGTAACAATTTTTTGGTATGCTGAAACCATTGTCGGCACATCAGAAGATTTAATAGAAATAATCGTATTATAAAAATTATTTTCTTCTAAAAGTTTTACATGGTGTATTGCACTTTCACAAAGGGCATCTGCTGTTGGTGAGCCATATTTCTTTAAAATATCTTTTTCCAATGAGCCTGCGTTTACGCCAATTCGAATAGGAATATTTTTTTCATTGCAAATATTTGCTACTTCTGCAACACGTTCAGCACTACCAATATTACCAGGGTTAATGCGTATTTTGTCAACCCCTGCGTTTGCGCAAGCAATTGCAATACGGTAATCAAAATGAATGTCTGCAACAACAGGCATGGAAACAGCCTTTTTCAATTCAGAGATCAAAACGACATCTTCCAGTGAAGGTATAGCCACACGAATAATTTGGCAACCTGCTTGCTCAAGTTTAATAGCTTGCTGTACATTACCCTTCACATCTTTCGCAGATGCATTTAACATGCTCTGCACAGAAATAGGCGCACTTCCGCCTATCGTAATATTCCCAACTTGTACAGGCTTTCTATCTAAACGCATAAGCATCTCCTAAATTTAACCGAAAAACAATCTCGTTACATCATTGAAGGTAACAAATACCATTAACAACATTAACGCAAGAAAACCAGCAGTATTTACCCAAATTTCATATTTGGGGTTTAACGGTTTTCTGCGAATACCTTCTATAGCTAAAAACACCAGTTTTCCACCGTCTAAAGCTGGTAAAGGCATAATATTGAATACACCTAAATTGATGCTAATTAAGGCCAAAATAAGCAGTATGGGTTGCAACCCCGCTGACGTTGCTTCCCCTATTACTGAAACAATGCCAATTGGGCCCGAAAGTGAATTCATAGGTACATTTCCAGTTATCAGGTCAACCAAGCTTAAAAACACTAGCCGAGACAAAGATAACGTCCAGTTCCATCCTTCTTTTAACACGGCTTGAAATGTTTTTTCCTCAGGCAAAACAGTAAAATCAATAATCAGTCGTTCTGTCCCGTCTTCCATTGTTGCTGTTTCGAAAACAACACTTGGTAACTCTATTTTTTCTCCATTACGCATAACGGTAAATGCAGCAGTGCCATTTTGTGTGCGTGCAAATTCATAAATAATATCATCGGCAATAAAGCATCTTCTACCATTTACTGCAATAATTTCATCGCCAACCATCAAACCGCTTGCCTGTGTTGAAGCATTGTCATAAAAGCTGCTAACCGTTTTACTGGTAATATATTCTTCTTGTGAGACTAAAAATAGCAATACAGAAAAACCAAGCAGTAAATTCATAAATGCACCTGCAGAAATGACAATCATTCTTTTCCAAACTGGTGCATTTTGGTAGCTTCGCTTATTGTCTTTAGGTGCAACTTCTTTGGTTTCATCTCCATCGGGGTCTTCATCTTCCCCTTCCATGCTAACAAACCCGCCAATTGGCAAAAGGCGTAAAGAATACTGTGTTTCACCTTTGCCCCACTTTAAAATTTGTGGTCCCATGCCAATAGAAAATTCATTGACTTGAATACCACTCCATTTTGCAGTTAAAAAATGCCCAAGTTCATGTACAAAAATAATCAGCCCAAACACAAAAATAGAAACAATAGCTGTTAAAACAATATTCATTCCTTAAAATTCTCCTATCACGCTATTAGTGTATACATATTCGCGTGCTATTTTATCTATTTCAAAAACATTCTCTAAATTATATGGTACATCATCAAGTTGTAAAAAATCAACTGCACCCATCACAAGCTCACCAATTTGCAAGAAAGGTATTTTATCTTCTAAAAACAAAGCAACAGCAGCTTCATTGGCACCATTAGCCGCACAAGGGTATAACCCACCTTTGTTTATCGCTTTCTTGCAAGCTTTTAAACATAAAAACGTTGCATCATCTGCGCCAGCAAATGTTAAATTGCTTATTTGTGTAAAGTCAACTTCTGCAGCGTTGCTTTCAAATCTGCTTGGCCATGTCAATGCATATTGAATCGGAATATGCATATCTGGTGTGCCAAGTTGTGCTAAAATCGCATTGTCATCAAATTCCACCATGGAATGTATGATGCTTTGTCGATGCACCAATATCTCTATTTGTTCAGGTTTTACATCAAACAGCCACATAGCTTCAATAAATTCAAGCCCTTTGTTCATCATGGTGGCAGAATCTATGGTTATTTTTGCGCCCATTTCCCAATTCGGGTGTTTCAATGCATCTTCTTTTGTAACGGTTACTAATTGTTCTTTTGTATAGCCGAAAAAAGGTCCGCCAGATGCAGTTAAATATATCTTTTTAAGTGTTTTCGCAGAATAAGTGTCTTGTAAACATTGAAAAATTGCTGAATGCTCACTATCAACAGGTAGCAATTTTACATTATACTGTTGCACTGCATCCATAACCAATCTACCGCCCGTTACAAGGCTTTCTTTATTAGCAAGCGCAACGTCTTTTCCAGTTTGAATAGCTGCTAAAGTAGCTTTTAACCCTGCAATGCCAACAATTGCATTTAATACAATTGTTGCACCCTGCATAGAAGCGAGTGTTTCTGCGGCATTTTCGCCTATTAAAAGTTTAGGCATATTGTTTTTATTTTTCCATTTTTCTAACAATTTAGCTCCAGACGCTTCATCAGTAACCGCAACAACTTGCGGCATAAACATCTCTACCTGTTTTTCAAGCAAATCAATGTTTTTATGGGCAGATAGCCCAAAAACTTTATAATTTTGTTTTTGCACAACGTCTAAACTTTGCGTACCAATAGAGCCAGTTGAACCTAAAATTGTTATTATTTTTTGCAAAGCAATACCTCTTTACTCTTGGTCGTGAAAATTATTAACCGATAATTGGTGTAAAGTTAATGTACATTACAACAACAGGTGCTAGTATAATTACACTGTCAAATCTATCTAATATGCCACCATGCCCTGGTAAAATATATCCATAATCTTTTACGTCGTTTTGGCGCTTAATAGCAGAGGCAAACAAGTCACCTATCATACTAATTAATGCACCAATGGCAGACAGTATAGCAACGGCAATATAGTTGTTAAACGTAATAATTGTATCAAAATTCAACAAAAGATTTGCCGATATAACATTATACAAATACAACGATAATACACCAATCATAATGCCACCGAAGAAACCTGCAATTGCCCCTTCAATAGACTTTTTGGGGCTAAGTTCAGGTGCTAACTTATGTTTACCGAATGTAACACCTATAAAATAAGCAAATATATCTGCACCCCAGGCAATGGCTAAAATTAGTAATAAATAAAAAATGCCATCATAGCCATAAGTATCTAACGGGTAATTTGTATTAAGCTGTGAAACACTGTAAAAACCAAATAAAACATATATTCCAAATAATATAATGGCAGCAAGTTTATCAAATGAAAGCTTTTTAAAGAAAAATACTTGTAAACCTGTATAATATAAAACTTCAAAAACCAATATAATATCAAAAAAAATGGTATACCCAAGTGGTGCTAAAACAAAAGCATAAACCAATGCAGGTATTGCCCCAATATAAATAAACGTCGATACTTGTTTTTCTTGTTTAAACGCATTTAAAATTTCATAATATGCTATACCAGTTACAACCATACAAATTAAATTAAAAAGAATGGTGTGAAAAAAAAGTAAAACAATTGCAAGAAAACTGATTGCAATTACCCCTGTTGTAATTCGTGTTCTCAAAAGAATTCTCCTATCATATAACAATTGCAAGCATATTTTGCTTTTATACACCACCAAAGCGGCGAGATCTTCCTGCGTATTCAAGAAGTGCTTCATCTAAATCACTTCGTGTAAAATCAGGCCATAAAACATCCATATAAATAAACTCTGCATATGCAGCTTGCCATAACAGAAAGTTAGACAACCTTTTTTCTCCGCTTGGGCGAAGCACAATGTCAGGGTCTTTCTGCCCTGCTGTATATAAATGTTCAGAAAACAAATCTTCTGTAATATCTTCCAGTTGTAGTTCATTGTTTTTTATGGCATTAGCTATTTCTTTAGTAGCATGTAATATTTCGGTTCTACCACCATAATTAATTGCAATATTCAAAATCATTCCTGTACGGTCTTTCGTTTTTTCTTCCAGTTCGTTCATCATTTTTTGTGTTTCAGCATCAAAAGGTGTTTTGTCACCTAAAATACAAATACGATTATCTTCTTTCTCATAGTCATATGCTTTATGTAAATATTCTTTTAACAAGGCCATTATTCGTTTTACTTCTGCTTCAGGGCGGCTCCAGTTCTCAGTTGAAAAAGCATAAAAAGTAAGGGCGTAAAGCCCAAGTTCTTTCCCATATCTGGTAATTTCTTGAAACACTTTAGCCCCTTGAACATGCCCTGCAGTACGTGGCTTCCCTTGCTTTTGCGCCCATCTGCCGTTTCCGTCCATAATAATTGCTATATGCAGCCCGTTTGCAATTTCTTTTATTTCTTCTATACTACTCAAAATTACAGCTCCATAATTTCTTTGTTTTTCACTTCTGCAACTTTGTCACATTCTTTTACATATTTATCAGTTAGTTTTTGCACGTCATTTTCAAGAGATTTCAAATCATCCTCTGTTAATTCGCCATTTTTCTTTTGTGTTTTCAATTTATCAATAGCATCTCTTCGAACATTACGAATAGAAACCTTTGCATCCTCACTCAGCTTTGTTACTTCCTTACTTAATTCTTTACGCCTTTCTTCATTAGGCGCAGGAAATACTAGTCGAATAACTCTACCGTCATTTGTAGGGTTAATGCCAAGGTCAGATGTATGTATCGCTTTTTCAATGAGCCCTATCAATGTTGGGTCCCATGGTTGTATGCTTAACACACGTGCTTCTGCAACTGAAACAGCGGCAACCTGGTTTATAGGAGTCGGTGTGTCATAATAATCAACCATTACCTTGTCTAAAATAGCAGGGTTTGCTCTTCCTGCACGAATAGAAGTAAGTTCTTTGCCCAAATAGTCTACAGCACCAGACATTCTGTCTTCAAAAGCTTTTAATTCACCACTCATAATAATACTCCTTCTATGTTTATGTAATTGAAAATCATTCTGAAATCAATGTACCGACATTTTCACCTTGAATAGCACGTACTAAGTTGTTTTCATCCATAATGTCAAACACAAGTATGGGCATATTGTTATCTCTGCATAAAGAGGCAGCAGTTGAATCCATCACTTGTAATTGGTCGTTCAAAACAGTGGTAAATGAAACATGGTCATATTTTTTTGCATCTGCAAATTTTTTCGGGTCTTTGTCATACACACCATCAACCATGGTTGCTTTGAAAACAATTTCAGCATTCATTTCAACAGCACGCAATGCCGAGGCAGTATCAGTAGAAAAGAACGGGTTTCCTGTGCCACAAGCAAATATAACCACTCTTCCCTTTTCCATATGGCGTATTGCTTTATTGCGAATATAAGGCTCAGCAACTTGCGTCATCGTCAATGCTGTTTGTACACGAACAGGCACATCCATTTGTTCTAGTGCATCTGCCATAGCCAAAGCATTCATAACAGTTGCAAGCATACCAATATGGTCAGCTCTTGTGCGTTCCATCGCTTCGTTTGAACGCCCGCGCCAAAAGTTTCCGCCACCAACAACAATACCAATTTCTGTTCCAAGTTCTGTGGCAGCTTTAATATTGTCACAAATTATTTGAACCGTTGGGTAATCAAGCCCAAATTTACCAGGACCTGCAAGTGCTTCACCAGAAATTTTTAGCAAAATACGTTTATACTTTGTTTGCATAAAGAGCCTCTCTACTTCATTATTTTCTTCTTATATATTTTACAATATATATATGCAGTTGTAAAGGTAAACGCACCGTGAAAACTCTATGAAATCTTTTAGCTACAAACAAAAAAAGAGACTGCAAATACAGTCTCTTTTTATTAAGAACAATTAAATTATTGAACCATTTTAGCTACTTCTGCAGCAAAATCGTCTTCTTTTTTCTCAATACCTTCGCCTTTTTCAAAGCGAGAGAAAGCGACAACTTGAATGTCTCCGCCAAGTTCTTTCCCAGTTTTCACAACATATTCACCAACGGTTATGCTGTCATCTTTCACAAAAGGTTGTTCAAGCAAACATACTTCTTTAAAGTATTTAGCAACTCTGCCAGTAACCATCTTTTTCGCAATTTCTTCTGGTTTGCCTTCATTCATAGCTTGTGTTGTTAAAATTTTCTTTTCTTCTTCAACAACATTTTCAGGTACATCCTCTTTGTTAACATAAAGTGGGTTAACAGCAGCTATTTGCATAGCAACATCTTTTCCAAAAGCTTCAAAAGCAGGGTTGTTAGCTACAGTGTCGGTTGTTTCAAATTGAACAAGTACACCGTGTGTGCCACCGCCATGAATATACGCAACACATGGTCCTTCATAGCGCACAAAACGGCGAATTTTTAGGTTTTCACCAATAACCGAAACATTCTCAGTCAAAACGTCTCCAACTGTTTTTCCATCCATAGGTAATGTTAACAAAGCATCAACATCTGCTGGGTTTTCATTTAAAACAGTTTCTGCAATATTTTTAACAAAACCTTGAAAAGTTTCATTTTTTGCAACAAAGTCGGTTTCAGAGTTTACTTCAACCATTGCACCAGCTTTTTTAGTTAAATCAGCAACTGCATAAACCAAACCTTCAGAGGCAATGCGTCCAGCTTTTTTTTGTGTAGCTGCAAGGCCCATTTCACGTAAAATTTCAACAGCCTTATCAAAATCTCCGTTTGCTTCAGTTAGTGCTTTTTTGCAATCCATCATACCGCTGCCAGTTTGTTCACGCAAATTTTTTACATCTTGTGCGGTAAAACTCATTTTCATTCTCCTTTAATACCAAATTTCATTTATATAATTCTTTATTAAGCTTCTGCTACGGCTGCTTCAACATTTGCTTCTTCAGCTACAGATGCAGCTTCTGCTTCGTCAAATTGTTCGCCTTGTTTCGCTTCTAAAACAGCGTCAGCCATAGCACCAGCAATTAATTTAACAGCACGAATTGCATCGTCATTCCCAGGAATAACATAATCAATTTCATCTGGGTCACAGTTTGTGTCAACAATTGCAACAATAGGTATTCCCAGTCTGTGTGCTTCTGCTACTGCAATATGTTCCTTACGTGGGTCAACAATAAACAACGCTGCAGGCAGTTTGTTCATGTCTTTTACGCCACCAAGGTATTTTTCAAGTTTTTCAATTTCAAGCTCAAGCTTGCTAACTTCTTTTTTAGGAAGAAGGTCGAATGTACCGTCTTCACGCATGTTTTTCAGTTGTGCCAAACGGTCAACACGGCGGCGAATGGTTTGAAAGTTAGTCATCATACCACCAAGCCATCTTGCGTTTACAAAGTGCATACCACAGCGTTCAGCTTCTTCTTTAATTGACTCTTGTGCTTGCTTTTTGGTACCTACAAATAAAATTTCGCCACCGTCTAATACTGTGTCACGAACGAATCCGTAAGCTTCATCAAGCTTTTTAACGGTTTTTTGCAAGTCAATAATGTAAATACCGTTACGTTCTGTGAAGATGTAACGTGCCATTTTAGGGTTCCATCTTCTTGTTTGGTGCCCAAAATGCACACCTGCTTCTAAAAGTTGTTTCATTGATACGACTGCCATGTTTTGTCCTCCATTTTTGTTAATCCTCCACCTTGCCGTAATTATATACCACTTGCATTGCAAGCACCGATACATAAAAACAAGGTGTGTGTTTTGCCGTATTAGTTTACCACATTAAACCGCATGATGCAACACTTTTCTTCATTCAATAATACGTAGATATTTCCTCATATTTTTTTGAAAATAAAATATTTATTGACAAACAATATTATACGACGTATAATATTGTTTGAAACGAGGTGACAGTATGCCCTTTCCTATTGGAGCAAGTTTATTAGATGCTATGGTATTAGCTGTTGTTTGCCGTGAAGACACATACGGTTATAAAATTACACAAGAAATACGAGAGGCCGTAGAGATATCTGAGTCTACGCTATACCCTGTTTTAAGAAGGTTGCAAAAAGACAATTTACTTGAAACCTATGATATGGAGTATATGGGAAGAAATAGGCGATATTACAAAGCAACGCCTGTTGGTAAAGTGCAATTGGCAAATTTTTTAAATGAGTGGGTTGACCATAAAAAAATGGTTGATAAAGTTCTTTTGGGAGGAAATAAATGACAAAAATAGAATTTCTAGATGAACTACGTGTAAGGCTTGCGGGGCTTACAACTGACGAAAGAGAAGCTGCATTAAACTTTTATGAAGAACTTTTTGAAGAAAGAGGATCTGACAAAGAGAGCGAGTTGCTTCATGAGCTTGGGTCTCCTGAAGAAATAGCGGAAAAGGTTATAGATGGGCTAAGCGGCAATTTTGTGCCAGATGTTGTAAGCAAAAGAGCTCCTAAAAAACCTCCATTATGGCTTTGGATTTTAGCAATTATTGTTGCCTTCCCTGCTATCATTACGGTTTTTGCTACAACTGGCTCGGTGCTTATTACCATAATTGCAGTATTTTTTGGTGTACTGTTTGCACTAGTTGCAGCAGTTGTTGCATTATTCATTAGTAGCCTTGCTCTGGTGTATATCGGCATCACGACTCTTGCTATATCTGCCATACAAGCACTTTTATACTTTGGTGGTGCTTTCATTACAATGGGGCTTACGCTTCTCTTGTTTACACCAGCTATTTTGTTTACAAGCGGCGTTATAAAATGGGGGTCCAAGCTAATAAGAAATTTAGTTAATCAACTTACAGGAAGGAGACCATTAAATGAAAAAGCTTCTTAAACCTTTTACCATTCTTGGCTCTATCATTCTTGTTATTGGCATTGGGCTTTCAATTGCTGCTATGCAAATGGGTGCAGATATAACAATTGCAAAACACAAAATAGGTACACCTAATAGTCTAAATACTTATTTTTCTGGAAGTGATTTAAGCCAGATTACAAAAATAGACATAGAAATAAACTTTGCGTCTATTATTATAAAAGAAGGAGATACCTTCGACTTAGAATATACTGGCTTTGTGCATACAGATTTATTATGTGAAGTAAACGGTTCTACATTAATTATTGAAGATTCTGATCGATTTTCTTTTTCTGATATATTTTCTTCATCTGACTTCCCTACTATTGTTTTAACAATTCCTTATAACTATGAATTTGATACTGTTTCGATAAAGTTAGATGCTGGTGAATTGACTATTAATGCTCTTTCAACTCAAAAATTTGAATTTGATAATGGAGCGGGAAAAGCTACAATAAAAAACCTATCTGCAAATAAATCAGTTTTTGAAGGTGGTATAGGTGAAATATATGTCTCTGGAACAGTTTTGAATTTAAAATATAATGGTGGTGTGGGCAAATTTACTTTTGACGGTTATGGAACCCCTTCAGACTACACATATAAAATAAGTAGTGGTGTTGGTGATGTTTCTATAAATGGAGAAAATTATGGAGGGCTAGGAAATAACATCAAAATTGGTGATGGAAAAAACACAATTGACATAAAAACAGGTGTTGGTTCTGTAAATATCAACATAGTTGATGTGTAAAACTATATTATATAAAAACAAAAAAAGGAGAAATAAAAATGGAAAAAAAGTTATACCGTAATTTAGATGACAAAATTCTGTGTGGTGTATGTAGCGGAGTTGCAGATTATTTTAACTTAGACCCAACCGTTGTACGCCTTGCCTGGATTATATTCACAGCAATTGGCTTTTCTGGTGGGTTTGCTTATATAATTGCAGCAATATTAATACCTGCACAGCCTTATTAGCGCATATTTATCTCACACATAAGTAAACAAAAAGCATCGACTTCTGCCGATGCTTTTTGTTATAATATTATTCTAAGTTTAGCTTCTTTGTTAAAATATAATTTGTAATGAAATAATACACAACGGTCATCAATAAAGCGCAAAATATCATAAATATAAAAACCAAATGTACTCCAGTATACTCATCAATACTCATAAGCCAGTCATAAAAAAATTCAGACCTAAAAAGTGAAGTGATTATCATAACATATACAAACAAGTTAGCTGTTGAAAGCCCAATATAAGCACCAACCGCAGCGCCACTTCTATGCTTTTTTGCAAGCTGCCCCAAAGAGATTGATGCATAAAACATTAAAATAGAAGCCATAGAACCAAATAAGATAATTAAAATCCATTCAAAAACATACCCAGTGAAATGTGCACCAATTCCTAGCCTTTTTATATTTTCAAATAACCATTGCAATTCTTGGTATATTTCTTTGAAAAAGTATTTGTCAGCATTTAAAATAATAAAAGATAAAATTGTTGCAAGACTACTTGCAAAAGACCATATAATACCAACAAATAATTTAGAAAAAATCAATTGATGTGTTTTCACAGGTAACGTAAACATCAAATATCCTTCATCAGAAAGAAGATTTTTGCTAAACCGCTGTACAATAACCACAATTGTTAATACAGATGTTGCCATAACAAGCAACCCATATAAAAATTGTATTGTACCGTAAGATACTTCAACAGTAGTAGGTAAATTGTAATAATAAGAGTCTTCATATGCTTTCATTACAAATTCAGAGAAAATTCTACTAACAATTGCTACAGCTGTTAATGCACCATATAAAGGTAAAAATAAACGACCAGTAGACTTCAGTTCATATTTCATCAATTTCCCTAACATTTGAACACCTCCCGGAATAAAGCATCAACAGACATACCGTTTTGTGCACGAATATCATCAACTGATGAAACTAAAGCAATATTTCCTTGGTTAATAAAAATAACATCATCTAACACACGTTCAATATCTGAAATTAAGTGTGTAGAAATAACTACAGTAGATGTAGCACTATAATTTGTTAAAATCGTATTCAAAATATAATCTCTTGCCGCAGGATCAACGCCGCCAATAGGCTCATCAAGTAAATAAATATCAGCTTCACGGCTCATAACCAATATTAACTGAACTTTTTCTTTGGTACCTTTTGACATCGTCTTTAGTCTGTCATTCGGGTTAATGTTCAACCTTGTCAGCATGTCATATGCCTTTTCTTGGTTGAAGTTTTCATAAAAATCACTAAAAAGCGCAATCAAGTCTGACACACGCATCCAGTCATTCAAGTAAGTGCGTTCAGGCAAATAAGCAACTACTTTTTTACTCTCAATTCCAGGTGCATTTCCTTCAATCGTTAAAGTACCACTAGTCGGTGTTAAAAGCCCGTTTGCAACTTTCATAAATGTGCTTTTACCACTACCGTTTGGCCCTAATAACCCTACAATTCGCCCAGCAGGTATTTGTAAGCTAATATTAGAGAGTGCCACTTTACCAGGGAATGTTTTTGTTAAGTTTGTACATTCAAGTAACATATATTTAGCTTTCCTCCTCTACAGGGTTATTAATCGTTTCAATCGCCTCTTTTAAAGCTTCTTTCTCACTCAACCCCAATTTTTTCATGGCAGACAAAAATTCTTTTATATGCTTTGAAGCAATTTGCTTTTTTATATTAGAAATTGTTTCAATATTATCAGTAACGTACCGCCCAGCAGTCCTCTGCGTATAAAGCAACCCACTTTGCTCTAAATCAGTAAGGGCGCGTTGCATGGTATTCGGGTTCACCCCCGCTTCCGCAGCCAAATCTCTAACAGAAGGCATCTTTTCTCCAGGTTTAAACTCCTCGGAAATAATAGCCAGTTCAATATGTTCAACAAGCTGTGTATATATCGGCCTATCTTCTTTAAATTGCCATATCACGTATATTTCACCTCTTTTGTATTATATGATTAATACAATAATATGCCATCAAATAATATTTGTCAAGATATTTATAACTTGCGAACATGAAAAGTATATGTTATATATAACTTGAGCTGTATATAATAATATATAAAGGAGTAAGAAAATGCAACATCGTATGAAAGAAAACCCATTGAATAATAATGAAATAACCACACTGCTTGAAAAAACACACGTAGGTACATTGTCTACTTTAAATGCTGATGGTGCACCTTACGCTATACCTGTGCACTTTGTTTACATGAATGATGCGGTTTATATGCATGGTTTGCCAGCAGGCCAGAAAATTGACAATATTAAAAAAGACAACCGTGTTTGCTTTGAAGCACATGAAATGAGCGGCTATATTACCGCTGATGTTGACATGGCATGCGACGTTAATACAGAGTACCAAAGTGTTATTATGCTTGGTACTGCCATTATTTTGCAAGATATTGCTGAAAAGGAAGTTGCACTAAATGAAATTGTAAATAAATATACACCTAGTTTTTCAGGTAAAAAGCTTCCTGAAAACATGATAACTGGTACAGCTGTCATTAAAATTACACCTACCCAAACAACAGGAAAATTTTATAAATAGTAAAGCAAATATAAAAAACAGGCATGCTGAAATTTCGCATGCCTGTTTTTTTATTTTAACTCTACAACCGTAACACCATCTTCCCCTTCGCCAAACTTGCCTAAACGAAAAGAAGCAACATTTTTATGTTTTCTTAAATGTTGGTGTATGCCTTTGCGTAAAGTTCCCGTTCCCTTTCCATGAATGATATAAACAGAACCCTGATTATTTAAAACAGCATTGTCAATAAACATGTCAACATCCATCAACGCTTCTTCCACATTTTTTCCAATTACATTAATTTCAAAAGCAGTCGAACGCACTTCTTTAGTTGGCGTACTGTCTCCTTTTTTATGTATCGGCTTTTTCTTAGCAGGTTTTTCAAAACTGGTTGCCGCATGTATGTCTTTCAAAAGCACTTTTGTTTTTACAGCACCCGTTAAAACTTCAACATACTCATTCGCATCAGGCGCCGCAGTTACAACACCTTGAATACCTGTGCTGTTCAAAACAACTTTATCGCCCGCCTTTACGCTTGTAAGTACAGGGTAAACCATATTATCAGGGTCTTTTCCATCAGAAATGCTTTTGTATAAGTTTTCAGATTCGTTTCTGGCAATTTGCCTTGCCAAATGCGCTTTTTGCTGTGCGGCCATATTTTCTTGTTTTTGTAGCACTTTTATTTCATCAAGCAACCTGTATGCTTCATTTTGTACATTGTCAGCTAGTTGTTTTGCTTTTGCACGTGCAGCGGCAAGTTCAGTTTCGCCTTGTTTTATTAACGCTTGTTTTTCATTCTCCGCTTTTTCTAACACTGACCCAGCAGCATTTTTAAGTTCTGCCACTTCTACTTCTTTCTCGGTTAATTCTCTTTTCAAATGGTCAAGCTGAATCAACACATCCTCAAATTGCCTATTTTCAGCCGATAAGTTATTTTTTGCTTGCTCAATTACATTTTCTGGTACACCCAATTTTTCGCTAATTAAAAACGCATTTGAACGCCCTGGTACGCCTACAATCAATTTATATGTTGGGCGCAGGGTTTGAATATCAAACTCGCAACTTGCGTTTTGCACACCCAGTGTGTCCAGTGCGTAAATTTTCAGCTCTGCATAGTGGGTGGTTGCCATTATTTTACTGCCTTTTTGGCGTAATGTTTCTATAATGGCAAGTGCCAAAGCGGCGCCTTCCGCAGGGTCGGTACCAGCACCAAGTTCATCCATTAAAACAAGCGTTCTTTCATTTGCTTTTTGTAATATTTCAGTAATGTTTTTCATATGCCCTGAAAATGTAGAAAGGCTTTGTTCAATGCTTTGTTCGTCGCCAATATCTACCAAAATATCATCAAACACACAAACCGTACTATGTTCAGACGCTGGAATTAATAAACCGCAACAAGCCATAGCGCACAAAAGCCCTGCTGTTTTTAAAGTAACTGTTTTACCTCCTGTGTTTGGGCCGGTAATAATCAACGTGTCATAGTCATACCCAAGTGAAATATCAACAGGCACCGCTTTTGTTTTATCAAGTAAAGGGTGTTTTGCCTGCTTCAATGAAAAACAAAAATCATCTTCTACCGTGGGGCAAAAGGCAGACATGGATAGTGCCAGTTTTCCTTTTGCAAGCAACAAATCAATATCAAGCATAGTCTCGTAACTAACATTAAAAAAAGTTGCATTTTCTGCCACCAAATCAGTTAAATTTGCCAATATACGGTTTATTTCATCTTGTTCATTATTACGCAATTGCATAATTTTTGCATTTGCTTCCACAACAGAAGCCGGCTCTACAAACAAAGTAGATCCCGTCGCAGAAACATCATGTACAACACCATTCACTTCATTTTTAAATTCAGCTTTTACAGGTACAACAAATTTGTTGTTGCGCAAGGTAATAACACTCTCTTGCAAAAATTTCTGGTAATTTTGTGAACGAATCATGCTATCCAGTTTATCTCGAATAGAAGATTCTGTATTTCTAATTTTTTTACGAATGTCAAACAGTTCTGCGCTTGCTGTGTCTGCAATTTCTGTTTCAGATAATATGGCATCATAAATACTGTTTTCTAGTAAAATATTCTCAGATAATTGATGGAATTTATATTCCATTTGGTTGTCTTCTATTTCTGCACTATTAAACCAACTTTTCAAATATCTAAAGTTGCGAAAAGCAGATGCAATATGCAGTAACTCACCTGCAGACAAAGCGCCTCCTTTTACGGCACGATTCATAATATCTACTACACCTGCAACATTGCTATACCGTGGTGCAGAATATTTTTGTAAAAGGCTTGTCATAACATTCGTTTCATAAAGCATTGTTTTTACTTCATCTGTTTCTGATGACGGGCGCAATAAAAGAGCCGTTTCTTTTGTTGCATCACAAACGACATACTCTTTTAATTGCATTAAAATTTTATCAAGTTCAATTGTTTTGCAGTCTTTTTCAGTCATACTTCCCTCTTATATATCATTTTGCAGTTGTGTTAAAAATTGATGTGTTTTCAATGGTTTGTCAAGGTGATACTGCGTATACGCATTTACAATATTGCTTAAATTTTCAAAGTTTTCTTTCCCAAGTGTAAAACTGTACATTTTATTTGTTTCTGAAAACACAATGTGCCGCATGGCAGCAATGGTCGCAAGTGTCACATTAGGTTGAAAGCCTCTTTTGCCAGCACATTCACTGCAAAAAAGCTCTCCGTTTGGTATATCATAATAGAAAACTTTATCTTCAAATTTCAAACAATCTGCACAAGCAAGCAAGTTTGGCATATACCCTACAACACTTAATAATTTCAGTTCATAAACTGTTTTTATAAATGCGGCAGGTTGTTTAGCTTTACACAGTTTATCAAAAGCAAATAACAACAATTCTAACAATTCTTCTGATGAATTCGCATCAGTGGTAAAAACAGAGGTAAGTTCCGCTAAATATAGTGCCGTACTTAATGTTTCAATGTCGTTACGCAAGTCAAAAAAAACATTTTTGCTTTCTGCCTCATTTACAGAATACATGGTGCGCCCTTGAAACAAAACAAAGTCTGACCAGGACAAAAGCCCTGTAGCAGAAGCAAGTTTGTTTTTCATACGCAAACTACTTTTTGCAGAAGCAGTCACTAGCCCTTTATCTCTTGTTAAAATCGTTAAAATTCTGTCAGATTCTTTTATTTTTACCTCTTTTAATACAATACCATCTGTTGCAATCAACATAGATACTCACCAATATTATTTATTTTTGTAGCCGAAGTTATTTATCAAATATTCGTTATCTCGCCAGTCTTCTTTTATTTTTACCCAGCATTGCAAATTTACTTTTGTTTGTAAAAAGCGTTCAATATCATCACGTGCAGCAGAAGCAATCTTTTTAAGCATTGCCCCATTTTTACCAATAATCATACCTTTGTGGCTTTTCTTTTCACAGTAAATGTTTACTTCAATATCAATTAAATTTTTGTCTGTTCTTTCTTTGAAAGATTCCACCACAACGGCAATACCGTGTGGTATTTCGTCTCGCAAATATAGCAAGGCTTTTTCCCTAACAATTTCTTCCACAATTGTTTTTTCAGGTAAATCTGTCAATGTATCTGCATCAAAGAAGAAAGGTCCAGGTATTGCATAATTTTCTGCCATTTTTAATAAAGCATCAATGCCTTCGTTTTTCAAAACACTAATACCAATAAAATCATCAAATACATCAAACTCTTTTAAATCGTCAATTCTAGAAAGCAAATCTTCTTTTTGCTTCAATGTATCTATTTTATTAATAACAGCAACAGCGGGTATCTTTTTACTTTTTATTTCTGCAATCAACTTTTCTTCGGCTTCGTTTAAATCCCTGTATGGCTCAAAAACCATTATGGCTAAATCCACATCTGCAATACTGTCTCTAACGGTTTTGCCCATATGTTCACCCAATTTTGAACGCGGAATATGAAACCCTGGCGTGTCTAAAAAAACAAATTGTGTATCACCTTTCGTTAACACACCCGTAATTTTCGAGCGTGTGGTTTGCGGTTTTTGTGAAACAATTGCCAATTTATCTCCAATTAATACATTCAATAAAGAACTCTTTCCAACGTTAGGTTTTCCAACAATTGTAATGAAAGCTGATTTTGTATTTTCATTACTCGGCATCAAATAATCTTGCATTTATAAATCTCCTTTTCGAAAAATAAAAACCAGCGAGCATCCTAAGGATACAAGTAAACCTAAAAGTGCCATCAGGTTATGAGAAAAAAAATCGAAAACATGTGCAATTGTAGGAATATCCCAAAACAAAAGCACGCCACAAATTGCTGCGCCAATGCTAAATGTAAGTACTGCGCCAGCAGCCATGTCTTTCACGGCACCAACAATATAAAATTTTCCAGGTGTTGGTTTGTCTACAGAACGTTCAATAGAAGAATTCATCATTTCAAGTGCCATTACACCAAAAATCAAAACGGTTAATATGCAATATTCCACTTTTGAAAAGTCGTAAAAAATAGAGAAAAAATATACATAAGCGCCAATAACCATATGTACACGCATATTTTGTTCAGCGCGAATTGCAGAAATAATTCCGCTGATTGCATATCGAAAGCTATGAAAGAATTTTCGAAACATAGTGCGTTTTCCTCTCTATAAACTGTATGATATTGTACGAGGTAAGCCTAATTTTATCAAAGCAGCTTCTTCTTTTTCACGCATGCGTGTTGCCTCAAGCCCGCCATTTTCATGGTCATACCCTAATAAGTGATACATGGAATGCACAGTTAAATACGCAATCTCCCTTTGTAACGAATGCCCATATAATTTTGCTTGCTCTTCTGCTTTTTCAATAGAAATAACAATATCTCCTAGCAAAAAGGTACCTGTTTCTTCATTTTTATCATATATTCCATCGCTGCCAAGCGGAAAAGACAAAACATCGGTTTCTTTATCTTTGTTACGATAAGCATGATTCAATTCTCTTATCTCATCATTATCAACAAAAGACACGCTTACCTCAGCAGGGTCATCAAAGTTTTCAAGTTTTAAAACGGCATTGCAACTCCTGCGAATCAGCAACCTAATTCCAGAAATAATTTTTACTTTTGTTTGGTTATTACTAATCAGTATTTTATTTGCCAAAATGAATGGCCTCCAAACTATTTATTTTTCTTCTTTTTCGAATTTCCTGCTTTGTCATATGCACGAATAATGTCTTGTACCAATTTATGCCGCACAACGTCTTTTTCAGTAAATCGTGTTATCGCAATACCTTCAATATTTTTTAAAATCCGTATTGCTTCCACCAGCCCAGACTTTTTGCTATCTGGAAGGTCAATTTGCGTAATGTCACCTGTTACAACAACTTTTGATCCCGCACCCATGCGTGTTAGAAACATTTTCATTTGTTCATTAGAGGTATTCTGTGCTTCATCTAAAATAATAAATGAATCATCCAGCGTACGCCCACGCATATATGCAAGCGGCGCTACTTCAATTAGCCCTTTTTCCATTAACTTTTGGTAATTTTCTGCACCCATCATATCAAATAACCCATCATATAAAGGGCGTAAATATGGGTCAACTTTATTTTGCAAATCTCCTGGCAAAAAACCAAGCTTTTCGCCTGCTTCTACAGCAGGTCTTGTCAATACAATGCGTGCTACTTCTTTTGCTTTGAAAGCTTTCACAGCCATAGCAACCGCTAAGTAAGTTTTCCCTGTTCCAGCAGGGCCAACCCCAAAAGTGATAGGGTTGTTTTGAATCGCTTCAATATAGCTTTTTTGCCCAAGCGTTTTCGGGCGTATTGGTTTCCCTCTTGCAGAAATAAGTAGAAAATTTCCTGTTAATTCATCAATACGGTTTTCAGTATTATTTTTTGCAAGCCCAATGCAATACCGAATGGTTTGTTCATCAAGAGGTGTTCCTTTTTCAATTAACTTCTGCATAGCCGCAATACAAGCAATGGCTTGGTCAATATCAGTCTCGTTTTCTCCAGATATTTTAATTTCGTCATCTCTATAAATACATATCACGTTAAATTCAGCTTGTACTAATTTTATATTTTCATCGCAATTTCCAAATAATGTCATTGCATTTTCAATGTTTTGAATTGGAATGTGTTTTTCTGTCATATAACGCCCCTTTCATTATGTAAATATTATACCATATTTTAATATAGATGAAATATGCTATCTACTTTATTTATTACCTCTTTATATGATATACTATTTTCAATTGGTGGTGATTTTATTTGAAAAAGAAACTTTTCGGCACAAACGTACAACCCGCATGTGAATATTGCGAGCATGGCATGCCCGCAACTGACTCTACCATGATTTTATGCAAAAAACGTGGTGTTGTTTCACCTACGTATAGTTGTAAAAAATTCAAATATGCGCCTTTGAAAAGAAAGCCACGCCAAAAACCACAGTTACCTACTTTCTCTCCTGATGATTTTAAATTATAAAAACCGCTCTCTACTTAAAAGCAGTGGCGGTTTTTTTAAAGAAATCTTCCGATATGGTAACTTATGAATACCCCTGTTAATATAAGTGAGTATACCCCTAGAGAAAAGATGTACATGTTTTTGTTTCGTTTTTGCCGAAATTTAAAGCTGAAAAACGCTATCATAAAGGAAGCAACGGCAAGTCCAACCAAATTAAACCCAAG
>CAZWXJ010000003.1:0-16129 GCA_964637735.1 uncultured Oscillospiraceae bacterium
AACGTAACATATCTGTGTTTTTAAACCCATCTGAAAAAATACCGTTCCATTCGGTAGTGGTCATCATGTAGGCCATTAAAACATATAGCACAAATGTAATTGGGTATCTTACTCGTGTTTTAACAGCTTTTTTCATAATGAATAAAAGCACACCACAAGTAATTAAAGCATTAATAAAAGCGGCAAAAGCAAACATTGCATAATTCATTTTAACGTCTCCTAAATAGTGTCGGTTTGTTAAAAATAAGTTTAAAGGTTTTCACATATCTTGTCAATTGACATTTTAGGCAAAAGGTCTTATTATTATGTATGTCATTTTTATATTTGCGGGTTTAGCTCATCTGGTAGAGTGTCTGCTTCCCAAGCAGAAGGTGGCGAGTTCGAGTCTCGTAACCCGCTCCATTCTTGGCTTGACTTCATGTAGTCAAGCCGTTATAATAAACACAATATATTTTATATTGAGGTACACACTATGTTTATGAAAAAACATCATCATCATGGGTAAGTAGCTAAACGTGGCGTCACGGGTAGCTGCTAAGTTTGCATTGCCTGTGAGAGATGTGTATAAATCACAACTGCTCAGGCAAATGCTGAGCAGTTTTTTGTTTTTTATAAAAGAAAATATAGTAAAGAGAGGGTAATATTATGAGAACACAACCAGTAAGAGGAACTATTGACTATTTACCAGAAGAAGCTGAATTACGTAGCGCCATGCAAAATATTATTTTAAAAACATATGAGAAGTATGGGTATAATAGGGTGGAGACCCCCATTTTAGAAGACGTAGAAAACCTTGACAAAAGTGACGGCGGTGAAAACCTAAACCTTATTTTTAAAATTTTAAAACGTGGCGAAAAACTTGCTAAAGCTATGGCAGATGGTGATGAACTTGCTGACCTTGGCTTGCGGTATGACTTAACATTACCACTTGTACGGTATTTTGCAAACAATAAAGAAAAACTTGGTACACCGTTTAAAGCTATTCAAACAGGTCCCGTTTTTCGTGCGGAACGCCCACAGAAAGGTCGACTACGTCAGTTTATTCAATGCGACATTGATGTATTAGGTGATAGTAGCGAAAACATTGAAATTGAACTAATTTTTGTAACAGCTGAAGCAATGCTTGGGCTAGGGTTTAAAAACTTTAAAATTTTGGTGAATGACAAACGTATTTTGAAAGACATGCTTTCTTCTTTTGGGTTTGCGGAGGAAACACTTGATTCTGTTTGCATTACGTTTGACAAACTTGATAAAGTTGGTCCAGAAGGTGTTGCAGCAGAATTAGCAGAAAAAGAAATGCCTGCAACAGCAATTGAAAACTTAATTGATTTTTTGAAAAATGGAGATCTGTCTCTGCCTGGGGTAACAAAGCTGTGTAAAGGGGATGAAGCGCCCCGCTTGCAACGTGTTATTGACAATGCAACTGCCCTTGCAAATGGGGAATATGAAATAGTGTTCACACCAAGTTTAGTACGTGGGCAAGGGTATTACACAGGTATTGTGTTTGAAATTCAGGTGGAAGGTTACCCTGGGTCAGTAGGTGGCGGGGGACGCTATGACAACATGGTAGAAAAATTCATTGGGCAAAAAGTACCTGCTGTTGGGTTTTCAATAGGGTTTGAGCGTGTTGCACAAATTTTAATTGAAGAAGGCAAAAAAATACCTGGGCAAAAAACCAAAGCCGCATTGCTTTACAACGAAGGTACAAGCTATGTAGATGTACTGAAAAAAGCAGACATGATCGGTAAAGAATACCGTGTAGCAGCTATTTTAAAAGAAAAGAACATGGGTAAACTTTATAAACGCCTTGAAGCACAAGAGTACAAAAAAGTGTTTGATTTCGAGGACGGAACTGAAAAAGAACTTGGCAATGTATAAATGAAAAAAGGCATCTCTTGAAGGAAATGCCTTTTTTTATGTTGTAGCTTTATTTATCAGTTGTTTTCTTTTTGTGCCAAAAACTTTTGAATTGGTATAGCCCGTCTGATGCAGAAAGAAGCATAATAGGTAAAAAGTTAACAAGATACCTTGCACGTGTCTCCCAAACTAGCAGGAACAAAAACAAACCAAAAATGGCAATACGTAAAAATGTTGTTTGAAAACTTTTTGAAAAAATGGCTGCAATACATGAAATAAGAATGAGAGATAGCATTGAAAATAAAATAGCAAAAGTAATCACGGCAAAAATGGGATACCCAGGCTCTGTGTGCAAAACGTAGTAATGCCAGCTATTTGGGGTTAAAGCACTGCGGTTTAATTTTTCTGTGGCTGTGTAAGTGCCCTCGCCCCAGGTAAAAGAAGCTTTTTTTACAACATGTTTTAATAAACCACTACCACCCATGACTTTTAAGCGGTTATTTATTTCTTGCATATTAAACGCTTTTCGGCTTTCCATATCATCATATGAAAGAGTTAATTTGTAATCATCATTATTGTAATCTCCATACCCATTTAGCCCCATCATCACCCAGTGTGTATATGGAATGCTTTGGTTATAGTCATACTTAGGTAAAGCAGGAGAATGCTTTGCCTGATAAGTTAACAATTGGTATCCTCCGCAAAAAATGAGTATGCATAAAGCGAGCAATAAATATTTTTTTTCAAATTTTAAAAAAAGAAAGTCTATTAAAACAGCAATGGGAAAAATAATAACACTGAATTTTAACGTGCACCCCAAAATGCTTAAAAGTAACAACACTGCCAAAGCAGTATAAGCTTTTTTTGTTTGGCTTTCTTTTAAATAATTGCGCACCAACGTCCATAAAAAAGCAATGCCCGCAACAAAGGGTAGGGTAATGGTGTCAGTATATAATATGGGCGTATATAATAAAAAAGCGGGGGTAATAAACCCTAACAAAAGTGTAAAACATGCATGTGTAGTACCCCAATTTGTTTTTGCAGTGAAGTATAAAAGAAGCAAAGAAAAGTCAATACAAAAAATATTCAGTAAAACGGATGGAAACAAAAAGTTTGTAACACCAAAAAAAGATAGTATTTTAAAAAAACTTACTAAAACAAGGTACAATGGGCTATTATTCGGGAATTGCAAAAAGTATTCATCAGGCAGAGTGCCATTTAAAACATATTTTTCAGCGGCATTGTAAACAATGCCGTAGTCCCATGTTTCTGTGGGGGCAACCGCAAGTTTGTTTGCAGCAAGTAATTGTACCAAGAAAAAAGATAAAAACAATGTACAAACAATATATGGCTCAAACCTTGTAGCAATGTTACATAAATATTTTTGAGAAAGTAAATACACAGCGCCAATTATGAATAAAAGCAAAAGAGATGGGTATAACAAGTTTTGTGCAAGAAATGGGTAATATATATTCTGGTTATCAAAAACAATTACAAAAAGAAGCAACAAGAAAATCACTCCAAACAAAATTTCGAATAGAGTAAAAAGCGTTTTTCTCAAGTTTAATGTATAAAGCTCTGTATTCATAACAGCCTTTCAAAGAACAAGTGCTATATATTTACAACACTATTATTATACTATTTTTAGGGTTGATGTAAAGCAATGAAAAAAGCTGGCGAAAGATTCGCCAGCTTTTGCTATTTTTTCAAGTTACTGTAATATTTTTCTCGCTCTTTAAAGTAACAAGAGGCACAAAGTGCTTCATATTCAACATTATCTACTTCGTCAATGGCTACTTGCTCACCTTCAAAAATATATTGCCCGTTTACTTTTCGCCCATTTAAAAGTGCTTTTTTCCCGCAAGCACAAATGGTTTTCATTTCCTCAACGCTGTGGGCTAGTTGCAAAAGGCGGTTAGACCCTTCAAACCCACTGGTAGAAAAATCAGTACGAAGCCCATAGCAAATGACGGGGACATTTAAATCAACAGTAATTTGTAATAGTTCATCTACCTGGTGTGTTTTTAAAAATTGCGCTTCATCAACCAAAATGCATGCCAGAGGTCCTTTTTGTGCAATATCATCTTTTACAGCTTGCATTAAATCAAGAGCAGGTGGCACTAAAAGGTCGGTTTGGCGGTGAACGCCAAGCCTGCTTTCTACCTGTGAGCCAGCTTTTGTGTCAACAGAAGGTTTTAAAACCAGCACACGCATGCCGCGTTCTTCATAGTTATAGGCAACTTGCATTAGCGCAGTTGATTTACCAGAATTCATGGTGCCATAACGAAAATATAATTTTGCCATGCGTTATACCTCTACAAATTATTATTGATGCGAAATTCAAGGCTCATCATGCTGTCTTGCAAATGTACATTTTCAACAATCAAATCTTTATTATGCAAAGAAAAATCATAATGGCTGAAATTCCAAACGCCTTTAAAACCAAGTGCGCCAATTTCATCAGCAATGTTTTGCGCAGCTTCTGTAGGAATACACATAACAGCAATTTGTGGGTTATGCTCTTTACAAAAAGCTGATAGTTTATCAAGAGATAAAACATCAACATTTTC
Source organism: uncultured Oscillospiraceae bacterium (assembly GCA_964637735.1). GTDB lineage: Bacteria > Bacillota > Clostridia > Oscillospirales > Ruminococcaceae > CAZWXJ01. The sequence continues at coordinate 4,428 of CAZWXJ010000003.1, forward strand.
CACTTTTTTGCCTATCAGGCTTTCTTTTACATCAAACGCACCAATCAATGAAACGCCTTTGGTTTTGTCAGAGATATATTTGGCAACGGTATGCCCTAAGCTACCAACGCCTATTAAAACTGCTGATAAAGTATTGTCTTGAAAAATCAATTTTGCAAGCTCGTCTCGCAATAGGGTGGTGTTATAACCAATACCTTGTTGCCCAAACCCACCAAAACAGTTAAAGTCTTGCCGCACTTGTGAAGCGGTTGAACCCATCATGTGGGCAAGCTCACTTGAAGAAATACGTTCTACACCATTCTTCACAAGGTCTTCAATATAGCGGTAGTAACGTGGTAAACGGCGAATAACCGGCAAAGAGATTTTATTTTCTGTACTCATTTTTCAGCCTCTTTTTCATTTATTCTCTATTCATAACTTGCATTACATAATTGCCAAATTCTTCACAGGTAGCACCTGTGTCTCTTCCTGTTACAGACATTTTTTTCTCATGGAACATGCAAGTATCAAGTGCGTGTTCTAGTCTGTCAGCCTCTGCCTGGTAGCCAATGTGCGAAAGAAGCATAACAGAAGCACGTAACATACTACTAGGGTCAGCATATTTAGCACGTCCTTCTTTCACCATGCGTGGGGCAGAGCCATGGATGGCTTCGAACATAGCGTATTTTTTGCCTATATTTGCACTGCCTGCTGTGCCAACACCGCCTTGAAATTCAGCAGCTTCATCTGTAATAATATCACCATATAGGTTCGGTAAAACAAAAACTTGAAAGTCTTTTCTGCGTTTTTGGTCAACAAGTTTTGCAGTCATAATATCAATATACCATTCATCCGTTGCAATGTCAGGGTATTCAGCACCTATTGCTTTGCAACGGTTTAAAAACTTACCGTCAGTTGTTTTAATAATATTTGCCTTTGTTACTACAGACATACGCGTTTTCTTGTTATTTTTTGCATATTCATATGCAATGCGTGCAATGCGGTCAGTGCCTTCATCAGTTGTAACGGTGAAGTCAAAACTCACACCGCCTTCTACCTCAAAACCTGAGGAGCCAAGGGCATAAGCGCCTTCTGTGTTTTCACGAAAGAATGTCCAGTCAATGCCTTCTTCAGGCACTTTAACAGGGCGCACATTTGCAAACAGGTCAAGCTCTTTGCGCATGGCAACGTTTGCACTTTCAATATTAGGCCATTCATCGCCTGCTTGTGGGGTAGTGGTAGGCCCTTTTAAAATAACATGGCATTCTTTTAACTTTGCAAGCACATCATCAGGAATAGCTTTCATAACAGCAACACGGTTTTCAATGGTTAAGCCATCAATGGTGCGAAACTCAACTTTTCCACTTTTCATTTCGTCGGCAAGAACATATTCTAAAATGCGCTGTGATTCAGAGGTAATCATCGGGCCAATACCATCTCCACCACAAATACCAATAATAATTTTATCAAGTGCTTTATAGTCTACAAAATCACCTTGTGCAAGCATTGCCTTATGGCGTTCTTGTTGTGCTTGTACAAGCTTTGCAAATCGCTCTGCTGCGGTTGTTACATTTTCCATGTTTTGCCCCCTATATTTCGGTTTGTTGTTTTGTGTAATTTAGAAGTCCACCAGCTTTTATGTATGCAATTTGCCTGTTTGAAAGGTTGACAGACAAAACTGCTTGCTGATTTGTAGTTTTGTTGGTTGCAGTAATTGTACCATTTTCAAGGCCGTTAAAAATATCACTAAGTGTTATTATATCATCTTGTTTTAAAATATCATAGTCGGCAGACGTAGAAAATTCTAAAGGAAGAATACCTGCATTTACAAGGTTTGCTTTATGAATACGCGCAAAACTTTTGGCAATAACAACACGCACACCAAGGTATAACGGCGCTAAAGCGGCATGTTCACGGCTAGAGCCTTGCCCGTAATTCTCTCCGCCAATAACAACGCTTCCTTGTAGTGCTTTGGCACGGTCAGGGAAGGTTTCATCAACGCCAACAAAGCAAAAAGTAGCAAGCTTTGGAAGGTTTGAGCGGTAGGGAAGAATGCTTGCCCCTGCTGGCATAATGTGGTCAGTGGTAATATTGTCTCCCACTTTTAAAGAAATGGGTAACGTCAATTCGTTTTCTAGCGCTTTTGCGGAAGGGATAGGTTGAATGTTTGGCCCACGCACAACTTCCACACTTTCATATTCTGCAAGAGATGCAGGCATGGCAATCATGTTGTCATTTATCTCAAATGCGTTTGGTATGGTAATTTCAGGTATGTCTTGTATTGCAGTTGGGTCAGTTAAATATCCAGCCAAAGCGCTTGCGGCAGCTGTTTCAGGGGAAACAAGGTAGATGTTTGCATCTTGTGTGCCACTACGTCCTTCAAAATTGCGGTTGAATGTACGCAGTGAAACACCTTTTGAATTAGGAGATTGCCCCATGCCAATGCACGGGCCACAAGCAGATTCTAATATGCGGGCGCCACTTTCAATAAGGGCGGCAAGTGCACCGTTTTCAGCAAGCATAGTTAATACTTGTTTTGAGCCTGGTGCAATGGCGAGGCTCACTTCTGGGTGAACAGTTTTGCCTTTTAAAATGGCAGCAACAGTCATCATGTCTTGAAAAGAGGAGTTTGTACAGCTACCAATTAAAACTTGGTCTACTTTTATATTTTTTATGTCTTTTACTTGTTTCACATTATCTGGGCTGTGTGGTAGTGCAACCAAAGGTTCAAGTGTAGGTAAATCTACTATATATGTTTCATCATAAACAGCATCTGTATCAGGTGCAAGTGGGGTAAAGTCATTTTCTCTACCTTGCGCTTTTAAAAAAGTTTTTGTGTTTTCATCACTTGGAAATAAAGAGGCAGTTGCGCCAAGTTCTGCGCCCATGTTGGTAATGGTGGCACGCTGTGGAACAGACAATGTTTTTACGCCATCGCCAGTATATTCAATAATTTTACCAACGCCGCCTTTTACAGACATTTGACGTAATACGTCTAAAATAATATCTTTTGCAGTTACGCCAGCACGCAACTTGCCGTTTAAAATAACATTTACAAATTTGGGTGTCGGAATATAAAACGCACCGCCGCCCATGGCTACAGCAACATCAAGCCCGCCCGCACCTATGGCAAGCATGCCCATACCACCAGCTGTGGGGGTGTGGCTGTCAGACCCTATTAGCGTTTTGCCTGGAATAGCAAAGCGCTCAAGGTGCACTTGGTGGCATATGCCATTACCAGCGCGTGAATAACGTGCACCAATGCGTTTTGCAATGGTGCGCAGGTAAATGTGGTCATCTGCGTTCATGAAACCATTTTGAAGGGTGTTATGGTCAACATACGCTACAGAAAGCTCTGTTTTTACACGTGGAATACCCATAGCTTCATACTGCAAATAAGCAACAGTGCCAGTGGCATCTTGTGTCAATGTTTGGTCAATACGAAGCCCAAGTTCAGTACCATCTTCATCTTTCGTTAGCAAGTGGGTTTCAATAATTTTTTCTGCCATTGTTTTTCCCATATACAATTCACACTCCCCAAAAGTTTATAAATTATTTAGCCTATTATACATCATCAAAGCAAAATATCATATATTTTTATATAGATTGTTAAGAAAATGCGGAAATGTTACCCATAAAAAAAGTAATACTTTGCAGTATTTTGTAGTTATGTTAAAATGTATTAGATGTAAACTAATGATTTTATTGAACAGGGGCGTAAACAATTACATGGCAAAAACGACTAAAAAGAAAACTGGTAGTAAAAAGAAGCAGCAAAAACCTGAAGTAAGCCAAAACTGGAGTGTGGCTTTTTTCGGGGTAAGTGCCCTTTTGTTTGCGCTTACTTTTATTGAAGGTGAAAGCATTTGGAGCACGATTCGTATATATGGCTTATTTGGCACATTTGGGCTTACCACTTATTTGGTAGCGCCAATTGTGTTATATTTTGCGGTGCTAATTGCACTTGGGAAGCCTGTAAAGGTAAAAGCCTTGCAAGCAACGTTTTTACTTATTTTAATCAGCGCATGCATTCAAGTGTTTGGCGTAGGATATGCTACAGGTAACACCTTTATAGAAGGCGTACAAAGCCTGTACAGCCTGGGCTGCAATGAAGTAGGTGGCGGTGCAATTGGTGCTTTACTTGGGTGGACGTTGTTGCACTATTTCGGTACACCTGCCGCACATGTAACGTTACTTATTATAGGTGTTGTGTGCCTTATGCTGTTTACAGGTATAACACCAGTAGATGTATTTGGCTTTTTAGGTGAGCAGGCAAGCACTGTAAAAGAAAAAGCAGATGAATATATTGCCTTGCGTGAAGAAGAAAAAGCATTGCGAGCAGAAGAGTATGAAGATGAAGAGTATGAAGAAGAACCTGTAATAAATAGGCAGGCATATGACATTGCCAAAGAAAAAAGAGAAACAAGTAAAAATAACATTGATATTTCGCTTGATGATGAGCCGAAAAAGAAAAAAGGGTTCTTCGGGTTTGGTAAAAAGTCTGACATAGATATTGACCTTGGCCCTAGCACAACGGGCATGACGCAAGAACCCAGCCCTGACCCTGACAAAATAAACTTAAACTTACAAAGTGGTACAAATAATGCCCAACAATATTCACCTAATGCTTCTCAAGAAGGGTTTGGCGGTGCAGAAAATTTGCAAACTGCAAGCAATACAGACGGTAACATTGATGCGCTTGCTGCAAAAGCCCTTGCTGAGCAAAAGCGTGTAGAAGAAGAAAATTATTTAGCACAAGGGCAAGGTGAAACACGGCAAGTAAAACACAGCCTTGAAAAACGTGCTTATAAATACCCGAAAATTACTTTGTTTGACGAAACGGAAATAACCGATGACAGAGGTGCAAGCGCTGAACTGAAGAAAAATGCAGAACTGCTTGTAAGCACACTTGAGAGTTTTGGTGTGCATACAAAAGTGCTTGATATTAGCAGAGGACCTTCTGTAACACGGTATGAATTACAACCACAAGCTGGGGTGAAAATTAGCAAAATTACAAGTTTGTCTGACGATATCGCACTAGCCCTTGCAACTGCTGGCGTGCGTATTGAAGCACCTATACCCAATAAAGCAGCAGTTGGCATTGAAGTACCAAACAAACATGGCAGCACTGTTAATATACGCAGCGTGCTTGAAAGCAATGAATACAAGAAAGCAAAATCAAAACTGGTTTTACCGCTTGGTAAAGACATTGCTGGTGCTGTACAAGTAGCAGACTTGACCCGCATGCCGCATATTTTAATTGCAGGTTCTACAGGTAGTGGTAAGTCTGTTTGTATCAACGGTATTATTACTAGTATTTTATATAACGCTTCCCCTGAGGAAGTGCGCATGATTTTGATTGACCCGAAGGTAGTAGAGCTTTCAGGGTATAATGGTGTACCGCATTTGTTAATGCCTGTTGTGTCAGAGCCAAGCAAAGCCGCAGGCGCACTTGCTTGGGCAGTTACTGAAATGGAAGTGCGCTACCGAGATTTTGCTGACAATGGCGTAAGAGACATCGCTTCTTTCAATAAAGTGGCAGAAGCTTATGGTTCAGATTTAGAAGTGAAACCGTACATTGCCATTGTAATTGACGAACTAGCTGACTTGATGATGGCGGCTGGCAAAAAAGTGGAAGACTATATTTGCCGTTTGGCGCAAAAAGCAAGGGCAGCAGGCATTCACTTAATTATTGCAACACAACGCCCATCGGTAGATGTTATTACAGGGCTTATTAAGGCCAATATTCCATCTCGTGTTGCGTTTGCAGTGTCAAGCCAGGTTGACAGCCGTACCATTTTAGACGGCGGTGGCGCTGAAAAATTGCTTGGCATGGGTGATATGCTGTTTTGGCCTGTTGGCGCACCGAAACCTGTACGTGTACAAGGTGCCTATGTAAAAGATGATGAAATTAACCGTGTGATTGAAGCAGTGAAAGAAAATGCTCCTGCTGATTACAGCGAAGAAATTATGGAAAAAGTAGATCAACTTTCAGCAGAAGATAACAAAACAGGCGCAGGTGGCGGATTTGACAGTGATCATTCTGACCCTGTGTTAGAACAAGCTATTGAAATTGTAGTAGACGCAAAACAAGCATCAACTTCTTTGCTACAAAGAAGGTTGCGGCTTGGCTATGCCCGTGCTGCAAGGGTAATGGATGAAATGGAACAAATGGGCATTATTGGGCCTTCAGAAGGCAGTAAACCACGCCAAGTATTAATGACCCGTGAGCAATGGCTAGAAAGGTCTATGAACATAGAATGATGATAAATAAAGAATTTTTACCACTCACCAAAGAAGAGATGATACAACGAGGCTGGAATGAAGTCGACTTCGTGGTTGTTACAGGAGATGCCTATGTAGACCACCCAAGTTTTGGTACCGCTATCATCTCTCGTGTGCTTGAAGCGGAAGGGTATAAGGTTGGTATCATCTCTCAACCAGATTTTACCACGGCTGAAAGCCTTAAGTTATACGGAAAACCAAAGTACGGCTTTTTTATTAATAGTGGAAATGTTGACTCAATGGTAGCGCATTATTCTGTAGCAAAGCGCCGCCGAGAAGAAGATGAATATACCCCCTATGGCAAAGCGGGAAAACGCCCCGATAGAGCGGTTACCGTTTATGCAAACCTTGCAAAAGAAGCCTACCCAGACAGCCCTGTTATGATAGGCGGTCTCGAGGCTTCTTTACGCCGTTTTGCCCATTATGATTATTGGGATGATATAGTCATGCCATCAGTGCTGGAAAGCAGTAAAGCAGATTTGATTTCTTTCGGTATGGGCGAGCACCAAACAAAAGAAATTGCAAACCGCTTAGCAAACGGTGAAGATATTGCAGCCATTACGAATGTTGCAGGTACCTGCTATTTTGCTAATTTACAAGACTTGCCGAGTGGCTATGTAGAATGTGCATCTTACACAAAAGTAACTGCAGATAAAACCGCTTATGCGAAAGCTACAAAACTACAAATGGAAAACCAAGACCCCATTGCAGCAAAAGTTTTGGTGCAAAAGCAAAGTGAAAAATATTTAGTGCAAAATAAGCCTTCTATGCCGCTGGGGCGCAAAGAATTAGATGCAGTATATGCACTGCCATATACACGCACTTGGCACCCGATGTATGATGATATGGGTGGAATACCCGCTATTGAAGAAGTAGAATTTTCAATTACTCACAACAGAGGCTGTTTTGGTGGGTGCAATTTTTGCGCTATAACGTTACACCAGGGTGGCAGGGTAACCAGCCGTAGTGTCAATTCTTGCGTAGAAGAAGCAAAAATGTTGACTGAGCTTTCTAATTTCAAAGGGTATATACATGATGTAGGCGGCCCAACCGCTGACTTTCGTTTGCCATCTTGCACGCAACAAGGGAAAAATGGCATGTGTACTGACAGAAAATGCCTTGTACCAACCCCATGCCCACACCTTGTTAGTACGCATGATGAGTATTTAGACATTTTGCGTCAAATACGCAATTTACCAAAGGTGAAAAAAGTGTTTGTACGCAGCGGTTTACGGTATGACTATATTATGGCCGATAAAGATGATACCTTTTTTAAAGAACTTGTAGAAAACCATGTGAGCGGGCAGTTGAAAGTTGCCCCAGAACATTGCGCACCCGCTACATTAAAAGCCATGGGTAAGCCCAATATTGAAGTATATGACAAATTTTCAAAAAAGTTTTACGACTTTACCAAAAAAGCAGGGAAGAAACAATATTTAGTACCGTATTTAATTTCTTCGCACCCGGGCAGCACCTTGAAAGACGCTGTAAAATTAGCTGAATATTTGCACAAAAATAATATTCGCCCTGAACAAGTGCAAGACTTTTACCCAACACCTGGTACGGTTTCAACGGCTATGTTTTATACAGGGCTTGACCCTGAAACACTAAAACCAATTTATACCGCACATACACCTGAAGAAAAACGGATGCAACGTGCGCTTTTGCAATACTATAACCCTAAAAACCATGACTTAGTGCGCAAAGCACTTCACAAAACGGGCAGAGAAGACTTGATACCTGTTTTGACAAACTACCGCAAAAAATACATTGAGCAGGAGAAGCAACCTTGGCAAAAAGGAAACCAGAAACCTTCCGCAAAGAAAAAACCCAGAAGAAGCTAAAGGTATTTAAGAACATGCCGAAATGGAAAAAAATAGCTACTGTTATCGCAGGCGTCGTTCTACTGGCATTTATTATAAACGACATGTGTGGTCTTGGCATTTTACCAACTTTTGCTGATATTGAAAATGCCGTTAGTATTGATAAAGTAACTGTTTTACCTTATGAAACGCAAATACACATTATTGATGTTGGGCAAGGAGATTGTGCTTTAATAAAACAAGGAGACAGTTATGCGCTTATTGATGCAGGGGAAAGAACGCGAGGCGAAATTGTAGTGCGCTACCTGCAAAACTTAGGCATAACAAAGCTTGATTACATAATAATAACCCATATGCACACTGACCATATGGGCGGCATGCAAGCTGTTATAGAAAATATAGATGTTGACACGATTATTTTACCTGACATGACACTTGTGCCAACGCCCACTGCGCCGACAGTTATAAAATTTATGGAAGCAATTGATAAAACCAATAGCAAAGTAGTAACGGCAACAACAGGAAATGCTTACTTGCTTGGCAGCGGAAAAATGACAATTGTAACAACTGGCATTATAAGTGATAGTCAAAACAATAATTCAGTAGGTGTTTTGTTTGAAGTAGATGGCCTTTCTTTTTTAAATACAGGAGATGGCGAAAAAGAATATGAAAGCAACCTTGTACAAACATACGGCTTACCGCAAGTAGATATTTTTGTGGCAGGGCATCATGGTTCTTCTACAAGTAATGCAGAAGAATTATTGTATGCAATTTACCCGCAATATATAGCAGTTTCATGTAGTGCAGACAATGACTATGGGCACCCGCATAAAGAACCTATTAAATTGTTTGAAAAATTAGGCTGCCAAGTTTTTAGAACTGATAAATGTGGAAGCATTGTGTTTGCAATAGATGAAACGGGTGAAATAATTGTGGTTTGTGAAAGAGAGGCGTAATATGTATTATGCAGTTGCCGCCATAGAAGACGGCAAAATTATGCTTGAAAATGACGAACAAGAACAACTAATAATGTTAATTGAGCAAATACCATTCTCTGTAGCCGAGGGGGATGTTTTGCTTTTTGAAAACGACAATTTCACCTTTGATGAAACTGAAACGATAAAAAGAAAAGAAATGACACAAAAACTACTTGATAAACTTTTAAATAGAAATGATGAATAAACTTAAGCAAATCAAAAAAGAAGCTGTTTTAAACAGCTTCTTTTTTTGCGTTAAGCAGATTAATATCCGATATACGGCGCAGTATCTACAGGTTCACCGTCAACACGCACTTCGAAATGCAAATGGTTTCCTGTTGACCACCCAGTAGAACCAACTGCTGCAATTACCTGCCCTTGTTCAACAATATCTCCTTCAGAAACATATAAGGCACTACACTGCGCATACAAAGTGGTTATTCCACCACCGTGGTCAATAAGAAGATGCACACCGTACCCTTCATATGTGTATATAGCTTCTATAACAACCCCACTATCTACAGCATAAATAGGTGTCCCATATGGTGCAGCTAAATCAGTTCCACTATGCCCTACATAAAATCCTCTTGATCGATAAAAACTGCCACCAGCGAGGGGTAGTACCATAGTGCCAGTTGCATATGTTTGTGTGTTGTTTGTTATATCGTATGTTTTCAAAATTGTAAAATGGTTTGTGTCAAGAAAGAGGAAGGGGTCGATAAGAATATCATTTTCATATAAATAGAAAGTGAAAATATTTTCAAGAGTACCACCCGTCATTCCAACACAAGCAATCGTATCTCCCATAGAAACAGAATCGCCAATATCAACCAATACCTCAGAAATGTTACAATACTTTGTTTTGTAGCCGTTAAGGTGGTCAATTACAACATAATTTCCATCTGTTTCATCAAAGCCTACATCAATAACAGTGCCATTTGCCATTGCAGCAATAGGGGCAACTGCGCCTGTGACCCAAACGGTGCCGTTGCCTGGGTAATCTTCCGTATCGGGTATATAGGGCTGCAAAACCCAATAACTGTTTTGTAACGGATGCAATAAATAGAAAGTATCGCTTTCAAAATAAATATAAGGGTTTACATTTGCTCCTTTATATAACAGTGCAAAATGCAAATTATCAGGGTTATTATCAGGGTTATTTAAAATACAACTATTAAGCACGCCTTCAGATATAACATCTCCAGCACTTATTTCCTGATCTTCTGCTACTGTAATATTGTTCAAGTGCCCATATAGGCTTTCAAAGCCGTTTTTATGGTCAACAATCACATAATTTCCTAAAAGAATATCCGTTCCTACTTCTTTTACAATGCCATTATTTACTGCAAAAATGGGGTCATCAGAATCTGCATAAAAATCAACACCAGTGTGCGAGATCGTTTGGTTACTCGAATTAACTGTTGATTGTTCAGAGGTGTACATGTTCAAAGAAGATAAATTTTCTTCACCAACAGGGAAAGAGATTGAAAAATCTGCAATAGTTTCAGGTGTGGAGGAGTGGTTGTCAACCGTGCAACCTACAAGCAACATGCTAAAGCAAAAAACAAATGCTGTGCACATGGCAAGTGCTTTTTTAAATTTGGTAGGTGTTGAAAACGAAAGAATATTTTCTATGCGTGCTTTTAGTTTTTTTGCAGGAATACTAAGCCCAGTGCATGCAATAGGTAGCGCTTGTTTTGCAGGTTTTACGCTGTGTAATATTGCCATGCTGTATAGTTTGCGTGTTGTAGGTGTAAGCTGGTTTGAAAGTGTTTCATCACAGTAGTTTTCACAAACTTGCGAAGCAACTGAAGGTAAAAACCAGGCAACAGGGTTAAACCAATGCAAAATGTTTATAAAAGAGGCAACCATTTTGAAAGGAATATCTTTATGTTTATAATGCGTTAATTCGTGCATTAAAATAAGTTTCAATTCATTTTCAGGTAAATTTTCATTTGAAATAAAAATATATGGTTTGAAAAACCCAATGAGCATAGGGGTTGGCACTTCGTTGCATACTAGTAATAATGGGGCAGAAATAATATTCATGCCTTGCGCAGCAGTTTGATAAATAGTATTTGTATGCTGTGAAGCAGGTTGCGCATGTACAAGCAAATTGCGCTTGAAAACAAAATATTGAATAGCATAAAAAAGAAACAAGCAAAATGCCACGAAAACCCAAATAGATGTTGCAATTGTATATAGAGAAATAGGAAGATCATCAACATGAGCGGTAGTGTTTTGTTCTGTGAAAAGACTTTCAGTAGTAGACGTTTGCGCAACTGTTGTTAGCGTTTCATTTACTTTTTCTATAACGGGTATGGCAGGGGTAGCATTCGTAGGGTTTGTTTGTACAGGGGAAGGAGGGCCAGCAGTTTCATACGGCTGAAGAACGGTATTTGTTGGCGTAAGCCCTTTTGGGAAAGACAGAAAGTGAATAGGGGCTAAAAACATAATGAAAACAATGGCTAGTAAAATTTTATGAAACAAACCATAAGCGTTTTTGCGAAACAGCTTTTTCAAGATGAACCAAAACATGAAACCAATGCTGCCAATGAAGCTAAGCGGTAAAAGAATGTTGGTTAATAAGTATTGCATAAGTTCACCTCTCTTTCAGCCATTGTTCAAGCTCTTCAAG
>CAZWXJ010000003.1:16139-40243 GCA_964637735.1 uncultured Oscillospiraceae bacterium
TAACACTGCCACCAAACATTTCTTCAAGTAAATATTTGGTTTGTCCACTTTGGTAATCTTCTTCTGTGCAAATAACAGAATATAAATTAGATTTTCCTATTTTACGGGCAGTTATCATTCCTTTTTCTTTTAAACGAGATAAAAAAGTGAGAAGGGTGGTCGGTTTCCAGCCTTTTTCAGTTAAATATGTTTGAATATCAGCGGCCGTCATAGATGGACCGTGCTTCCATAAAACATGCATTACTTCAAGTTCAGCTTCGGAAATTTTCAAAATATCACATCCATTCAAAAAGAATTCTCTACACAGTGTAGTTTGTAACATACTACATCATGTAGAGAACAAAGTCAAGATTTTTTTAAATTGTTTAAACAGAATATTTGTACCAGGTTGAAATCAGCTTGTCATCTACAAAGCCGAGTTCAGTATATAAAGAAGACGCTTCAATATTTTTTGTAGAAACTAGCACGAAAGCATTTTTAAAACCTTTTTGCTCTAATTTATATAGTGCAGAGCGAAATGCTTTTTTGCCATACCCTTTACCACGGTAAGCAGGGGTTAAAGCAACAGAGGCAACTTCGGGCACATCTTCAGTGTAGTTTAGTTCATATACGCCAGCATTTTCACCGTTTACTTGTATTACGCCGCCTTCATAATCAGGGTTATGCATCATGCGCACTATATCTTCAATGGTGTAAATAGCGCCGTTGGGCACAGTTGCGAAAGCTTCGTTGTATATTTCAAGATAGTCTTTCGCCAAAATAGCCGTTAAGGGAAGAAGAATGATATTAGGCGTTTTTTGCGGTGCCGCTTTTTTCATCTGGGCCATCGCTCCGTAATTTAAAAGGTCAACAAGCATTGTTTTCAGGTTGTGGTCAAATTGAAATTGCATGCCGTCAATTTCAAAATGTTCAGAAGGCAAAGAAACACCAGCATCTTCACGTGCGCAAACAAAAACTTCTTTGGCACCTAGTATACGTAGTTCAGGCACAGCCATAAGTAAAATTTCTTCAACTGCTGAAAAGCTTTCAGCTTTTTTAATAACAATATATGCTTTTTGTAAAGTGGGTATTTCACGCACAATTAACTCATAGGCAGAGTCTTTTAAAGTAACCAGTGTTGCATTTGTATTCATACCAAATTCTCCTTTTTGTTTTAGTTACATTATATCGAAGATATAAAAAAACACAATGGATTTATTACTCATTTCAAATCCATTGTATTTCAAAATCACTGCCCAGCTGCCATTTCAGGTTTGGCAGAAGTTGCTTCGAGATTTTCTCGTGCAACAGAAAGCATTAGTTTTATTCTATTTTCTTGGTTTACACGGGTAGCACCAGGGTCATAATCAATTGCAACAATGTTTGCAGTGGGGTGTACTTCTTTTATTTTACGAATCATACCTTTTCCCACAATGTGGTTTGGTAAGCACCCAAAAGGTTGTGCGCAAACAATGTTCCCATACCCAAGTTCAGTAAGTTCAACCATTTCAGCAGTTAATAACCAGCCTTCGCCCATTTTATTCCCGTAACCTATAAGCCCCTTTACTACTTTTTTGGTATTGGCATATTCAAACGGAGGAATAAACTGTGGATATTTTTTAGCGGCGTTAATCATGGCAGTTTCCATTTTGGTTAAATAGTTGAATAAAATGCCAACACCGAATTTTTTGAGCTTGCTACCACCGTATAGCTTTATATCTTCAAGGCGGTTATCTACCTTGAACAGCATAAAGCCCATTAACCCTGGCACCATATATTCACAATTTTGTTCAAATAAAAAGTCTTCTAAATGGTTATTACCAAGGGAAGAGTATTTTACATAAATTTCACCAACAATGCCAGCTTTTACACATTGACGTGTTTTATCTAGTGGAATATTCGCAAATGCTTCTACAATCTTATCAAGGTTTTTGGTCATGTCTTTTAATTTATAGCCATGCCCTTGGTTCATTTCGTTTGAAAGTTTGTCAATCCAGTGGTTTAAAACGTCATCGCTTTCACCTTTGTTTACTTCATATGGTCTAGTTTGGTTGTACAGTTGCATCATTTCATCGCCATACACAAGGGCTGCTATGGCTTTGCGAATGAGGGGAATGGTAATTTTGAACCCTGGGTTGCTTTCAAGCCCTGATATATTTACCGATATAACAGGTATTTGTGAATACCCAGCCTTTTCAAGCGCTTTGCGTAAAAGGTGAATATAGTTAGAGGCGCGGCAACCGCCACCTGTTTGTGTAATAACCAAAGCTACTTTGTCAACGTCATATTTACCGCTGTTTAAGGCATCTATCATTTGCCCAATAACAAGCAGGGCAGGGTAACAAGTGTCGTTGTGAACGTATTTTAAACCCTCTTGCACCACTTCAGGGCCTTGGTTGCTAAGCAGTTCAACGTTATAACCACAGTCTTGCAAAACATTTTTTAAAATAGCAAAGTGAATAGGCGCCATGCCAGGCACAAGCAGGGTATGTGTTTTGCGCATTTCTTTTGTGAAAGATACACGTGTATGTTCCATATTAAGCACCCTGCCTTTCAATGGCTGCGAATAAACTACGTAGGCGGATTTTTACAGCGCCCAAGTTTGTAATTTCATCTATTTTAATTTGTGTATATATTTTTCCGCCGGTTTCTAAAATCTCACGAGTTTCATCAGTTGTAATGGCATCAACCCCGCAACCAAAGCTAACAAGCTGTACAAGGTTCATGTCAGGCTGGTCACATACATATTTTGCAGCTGCATATAGCCGAGAGTGATATGTCCACTGGTTCAAAACATGTGTGGGGAACTTTTCAACAAACTGACTAATAGAATCTTCCGTAATAACACAAACATCAAAGCCGGATATCAATGAGTCAATGCCATGATGAACCTCAGGGTCAATATGATAAGGGCGCCCCGCTAGTACAATTATCTGCTTATTTTGCTCTTTGGCAGCTTGCATCATTTCGGCGCCTTTATCACGCACATTTTGCATATAGTCATCATGTGTGGCATAGGCTTTTTTTGCAGCTTCAGAAATTTCTTGTTTGGTTAAATCAGGAAAATAATTTTGCAGTCGCTCCCATATTTTCTCAGGAAAATCTTGTGGGCGGTGAATACCTATATAATCATAAATAAAGGTAATATTCTGTAAGTCTTCCATGTTTGCCGCCAATACTTCTGGGTAATAAGCAACAACAGGGCAGTTGTAGTGGTTATCACCAAGGTTTTCATCAAGATTATAAGACTGGCATGGGTAGAAAATAGTATCAATACCACTGTCTAACAGCATTTGCACGTGCCCATGCATTAGTTTTGCGGGAAAGCAAACAGTGTCGGATGGGATGGTTGCTTGCCCAGCGAGGTAAAGCTTGCGGTTAGAAGAAGGCGACATAACCACTTCAAACCCAAGGGAAGTGAAAAAGGCGTGCCAGAAGGGGAGAAGTTCATACATATTCAGCCCCATAGGGATGCCAATTTTACCACGTGGGCCAGGTGTACCTTTATAACTTTCTAAAAGTTTTAGTTTATAAGCGTATAAGTTTAAGCTGTCATCAGTCGCTTTTTTAGTAACAGGGCGCTCGCAACGGTTACCACTGATGAATTTTCTGCCACCGTCAAAAGAGTTGATGGTTAAGCGACAATTGTTAGAGCAAAGCCCACAATTTGCAACAGATACCTCATGCGTGAAATTGGTTAACGCTTCAGCATTTAGTAAAGCGCTATCTTCCATTTTGCCAAGTTCTTCTGTGCGTTCTTTTGCATATAAAGCAGCACCAAAGGCGCCCATAAGCCCAGCAATGTCAGGGCGTACCACTTCAATATCAAGTTCTTGCTCAAAAGCACGCAGAACAGCATCGTTATAAAAAGTGCCACCTTGTACAACTATGTGTTTACCTAGGTCTTCTTTAGAAGAAGGACGAATAACCTTATACAAAGCATTTTTCACAACACTAATAGAAAGCCCCGCAGAGATATTTTCGAGAGATGCGCCATCTTTCTGTGCTTGTTTTACATTAGAATTCATAAAAACAGTACAGCGTGAACCAAGGTTTACAGGTCTGTCCGCAAATAAACCAAGGGTGGCAAATTCATCAATTGGTTTGCCAAGTGCACTGGCAAATGTTTGTAGAAATGAGCCGCAACCGCTTGAACATGCTTCGTTTAAAAAGATGTTGTCAATGGTGCCGTTTTTAATTTTGAAGCATTTCATGTCTTGCCCACCAATGTCAATAATAAAATCAACAGCAGGCATGAAATGTTTTGCTGATGTTAAATGTGCGATGGTTTCGACAATACCAAAGTCTACCATAAAGGCATTTTTAATAATGTCTTCCCCGTAACCTGTTACAGCAGAAGCTTTGAATTTAATATCTGGATATTTTTGATATAGGTTCTCTAGGTACGCTTTTATGAGCGGGACAGGATTACCGCTATTGCTTTGATAACTTGCATCAAGCAGTGTGCCATCCTCACCAATAATAGCGGTTTTTAATGTGGTAGAACCTGCATCAATTCCAAGATATAAATCACCCTTATAAGTGCTTAAACTAGCTTGTTTAACAGATGCTTTTGCGTGGCGTGCACGAAATTCTTCATATTCATCCGCAGATTCAAAAAGCGGTTGTACAAAATCATAGGTAGCAACAGAGTGATAATTGTTTAACATGTCAATTGCGTTTTGAAATGAAACGTCTTCAGTAGAGTTAAAAGCGGCACCAAGTGCAACGTAATATAATGAGTTTTCAGGGCAAAGTCCGGTGGTGTTTAAGGTGTCATCAAATGCAGCACGTAGTTCAGACAAGAAGGTGAGTGGACCGCCTAAATAAACAATATTCCCACGAATGGGGCGCCCCTGTGCAAGCCCGCCAACAGTTTGGTTTACAACAGCATAAAAAATACTTGCGGAAATATCGCTTTTGCGTGCGCCTTGGTTTAATAAAGGTTGAATGTCTGATTTGGCAAACACACCGCAGCGGGAAGCAATGGTGTAAATTTTTTCATGTTGTTTGGCAGCATCATTCATTTCATCTACAGAAAGGTTAAGCAATGTGGCCATTTGGTCAATAAAAGCACCTGTACCACCAGCGCAGCTACCATTCATGCGTACTTCAAGCCCGCCTTGTAAAAAAAGAATTTTTGCGTCTTCTCCGCCAAGTTCAATAATAACATCTGTGCCAGGGGCAAGTTTGTCAGCAGCAAGGCGGGTAGCATACACTTCTTGTACAAAAGGTATATTACAGGCATCTGCAAGCCCCATACCCGCAGAGCCTGAAATGGAAATTTTGGCAGATGTTTCATTTGGAAACTTTTGTTGAAGTCCAGTTAGTAGTTCAATTGCTTTTTCTACTATTTTAGAAAAATGGCGGTCATAGGAGCTTTCAATAATGTTGTTGTTATCATCGAGCACTACGCATTTTATAGTGGTAGAGCCTATATCTAATCCGATTCTCAAGTAGATGCCTCCTGTTATTCGTTGGTAAGTGTTTGTAAATTTGTGTGTAAGCGTGAAATAAGTTCACGCATGATAGATAATTCCTCATCAGAGAAATTCGCAAATAATTGGTAATTCATTTTATCAAATATTTTTTCTGCCTTTATAAGGGCATCCGTTCCCGTTTTTGTTATGTAAACACGGCGTACACGCATGTCTTTTTCATCAGGCTTGTGTAATAAAAATTTGTTTTTTTCCATACGGCGAATCATCATGGTAATGGTAGAGGGGCGCACGCATAGTGCATTCGCAAGTTCATTATGACTTCTGCCATCTTCTTTTGAAAGCAACTTTAATAATGGAATTTGCCCAGGGTGTAAGCCGATTTCATCACAATCTCCGTAGGTGCAAAATGAATATTGCCTTGCAAATTGTGCGATTAAAATTTGCAAAGAAGGGTTTTCGGTACTTTGTTGCATAATATGCTCCGTTCAAAATATTTAGTCAGCTAATATACTTTACAATTAGTTTAGTTTTTTAACTTAATATAGTCAAGTTATTCAAGGTGAGTTTCGTTATTTTTCACACATTATGCACTTATAAAGGAAAAGACTTGTAAATTAATAATAAAGTTTGCAGTGGTATTTGCAAACTTTATTATACTTTATTTTAAATATGGCTTGCTGTAAAACGCTCATTTTTAAATTCTTGCAAAACAGCTGAAACAATATCGCCTTGGCTATGCTTTGGTGCATAAAGTAGCACGGGTAAATAGTTTTCAGTATACCCAGTATAGGTATCTTTTTTGATAGGTTTTTCAAGCAGTACTTTTACAGAAGAGCCTAAAAACTCTTCTGCAACATTCGTCTGTACTTTTTGCGCCGCCTTAACAAGCGCTTTTCTACGCAATTGTTTTACCTCTGAAGGTATTTGATCTGGGAAGCTTGCAGCGGCTGTTCCAGGGCGTGGTGAATATGTAAAAGCGTGAATTTTGAAAAATTCACATGATATAATAAAATCTAAACTTTCTTTAAAATCTTCATCGGTTTCACCCGGGAACCCGACAATGATGTCAGTAGTGAAAGTGGCGCTAGGGAACAAAGATTTTAAAAAATGCAATTGTGATTTATAAAAAGCTGTGCTATAACTTCGGTTCATACGTGAAAGAGTTTTGTCAGAGCCATTTTGTAATGAAAAATGAAAATGCGGGCATAACTTTTTTTGCTTTGAAAGTGCAATGAATTGCTCTTCACTTAAAAAATCCGGCTCAAGAGACCCAAGGCGAATGCGTTGAATATTTGCATTTTGAGATATTTTTTCTACCAAAGAGGGTAAGTCGGTACTTGTGTCATTTCCATAGCAAGCAAGGTTAATGCCTGTTAAAACAATTTCACTATACCCATTTTCACCCAATACTTTTATTTCGTTTAAAATGCTTTCTTCACTGCGTGAACGAACAGGACCACGTGCATACGGAATGATGCAATAAGTGCAAAAGCGGTTGCACCCATCTTCAATTTTTACAAAGGCACGTGTGTGTTCTTGCATCTTTGCAACAGGCATATCTTCAAACAAATCCTCTTTTTCATATGGCGCAATGTCCCAAATTTGGTTGCCATAATGTAAAAAAGTGTCAATGTTTTGAAGGAGACTATGTCTGTTTTTTGAACCAGTTATAATGTCGGCTTCTAAAATTTGTTTTGTTTTTTCAGGGAAAGCCTGTGGCAAACAGCCTGTTAAAACAGTTACTGCATTTGGGTTGGCTCTCTTTGCACGGCGAAGCCATTGCAAGCTTTTGCGGTCTCCTCCTGCAGTTACAGTACAACTATTTACAATATATACATCAGCAGGTTCATCTTTCTCTGCCAATGTATAATCATTCATCAAAAATAGCTCTTTCATAGAAGCAGTTTCATTTTGATTTACTTTGCAACCAAGCGTATAAAAAGAAACTTTCAAAATAACACCTCGTATACTATATATAAAACCATTGCTATTATACGAAATAGCAAGAAAAAGCACAAGAAGAACGATGAAGTGAGAAAGACAAGTTTATAAAATAAAAGACTTTGTCAGTTTAAACAAACTCTTTTTTTTCATTTGGGTAAGCCGCCAAAAAGGATGAATGCTTCTTGACACTTATGCAGGGAAAAAAGTATTATATTAATAACAACAAATTCTTGCTAGGAGGCGATTACAATGGTAATTACTTATAACGGTGAATACCTTGCAAATGCCTTGCAAGAAAGCGACTTTGAACAGCTATTTCCAAAAGTAAAACAAGCGCATGATAAGTTGCATAACAAAATAGGTGCGAGCAATGCTTTTTTAGGGTGGCTTAATTTACCCTCAAAAACTTCGAAAACATTATTAGAGCAAATTGCTTTTACTGCAAAAGAAATAAGAGATAATACGGATGTTTTCATTGTCATCGGCATCGGGGGCTCATATTTAGGGGCGCGTGCGGCCATTGAAGCAATGACATCTGTTTTTTATAATACAAGAAAAGACGTACCAGAAATTTATTTTGTTGGTAATAATATAGATGACGCCTACATACAAGAAATTTTAAATAGGTGTAATGGTAAGCGTGTTTCAGTTAACGTTATTTCAAAATCTGGCACAACTTTAGAACCTGCTGTTGCATTTCGCATTTTCAAAGAATATCTTGAGCAAACGGTTGGAAAAGAAGAAGCCAAAGACCGCATTTATGTTACAACAGATGCAGAAAAAGGCGCACTTCGCACACTGGTAAACAGGGAAGGGTACATAGCTTTCACTGTTCCTGATGATGTAGGTGGTAGGTATTCAGTTTTAACAGCTGTGGGGCTTTTGCCCATTGCTGTGGCAGGGCTTGACATTTTTGCATTACTAGAGGGCGCTTTGCACGCAGAACAAGAATTGTTTGATTGTAACATGGAGAACCCTTGTTACAAATATGCAAGTATGCGTTATTTACTTCACGCAAAAACTGGCAAAAAAATTGAGTTGTTTGCCAGTTATAAAAGTAATTTGACAATGTTTGGCGAATGGCTGAAACAATTATTTGGAGAAAGTGAAGGAAAAGATGGAAAGGGTTTGTTTCCGGCTTATGCAGGATATACCACTGATTTACATTCTTTAGGGCAATTTGTGCAAGAAGGTACCCCTGTTTTATTTGAAACAGTATTACATGTGAAAAACGCCGCTGGTAATATAGTAGTAAAAGAAGAAGAAACTAATTTTGATGAATTAAATTATCTAGCAGGAAAAACCATACATCAAATTAACGAAACTGCAATGTATGCTACCATGCAAGCACATGTAAGCGGCGGCGTACCGAATATATTGCTTTCTATACCAAGCTTATGTGAACATGATTTTGGATACATGGTGTACTTTTTTGAGAAAGCCTGTGCTATTTCAGGGTATTTACTTGATGTAAACCCATTTGACCAACCAGGTGTAGAAGCATATAAAACAAACATGTTTACCTTACTTGGGAAAACCGCTGAATAACTTAGGTTTTGTATTGTACCGTACATAGAATATAATTTGTTCTATGTTCAAATAAAAGGAGGTCTTTCTTATGATTGAATTGATTGTTGGAAAAAAAGGCTCTGGCAAAACAAAGAAACTGGTAGAGATGATTAACCAGTCAGCAAAAACGGCACATGGTAATATAGTGTGTATTGAAAAGAACATGAAATTGACATATGACATTGATTATGCTGTTCGATTAATTGATATGGACGAGTACAAAATCGAAAATTACGACATGATTTACGGGTTTGTTGCAGGAATTCTTGCGGGAAACTACGATATTCAAGAATTATATTTAGACGGCACCTTACGTGTTACAAACAATGACATAGACGGACTTGGCGATTTTCTTGATAAATTGGCTATTTTAGCAGGCGAGAATGTACATATTGTTATTACAGTATCTGCTGATGCAGAAGAACTTCCAGCGGCGGTTGTAAAGTACTTATAAAGTCTTTTTCAATAAGGTTTAATACTCTTTTTTCCTTTTGTTTTTTTGTTGACAAAGGGTAAACGAAACATTATAATGTCTAAGTGACCTTTGAGGTGTTTGACATGTATGTAGATTTAAAAAGATTTTTTTCTGAACCTGAACAAGAACAACATTTAGAAGGGCAAGTTTTGTTTGATGATAAAACATTGCCTAACGGAGCAGTTGTAAATAGCTCGGTGCAAGTAAAAGTAGATGTTTCAAAAGAAAATGTTTCTACCATTAAATTACATGTTATAAGTAGCACTGTTTGTGAAGGTGTATGCGCAAGATGCTTGGAAGATTTTACTTTTCCTTGTGAGACAGAAAGCGTACTTTACATTTCACAGAAGGACATGAATGACCCTGATAGAGAGTTTCCGCTAATTGAAAACAAATTTGATATTGATGAATTTGTTAAGCAAGAAATTATTTTACATATGCCCCTTGTTTTACATTGCAATGAAGATTGCGAAGGCTTATGTGCAATATGTGGAACGCCAAAAAAAATTGGGTGTGAATGTGAAGTGTCTACTGGAGACCCACGTTTACAAATTTTGAAAGAATTGCTACAATAAGTTTCACATCATGAGGAGGTGCTTGAAATGGCAGTACCAAAAAGAAAACTTTCCAGAGCAAGACGGGATAAAAGACGCTCCTCTGTGTGGAAGTTGGATATGCCTACATTGACAAAATGCCCACAATGTGGCGAATGGACTGTTCCACACAAAGCGTGTGGGAATTGCGGATTTTATAAAGGCCGCGAAGTAATTAAAAAGGAAGCATAATAAGCTTCCCGCAATGAATCAAAGGGGGAGGATCAAAATCCTTCCCTTTTTTTATTAGAAAAATACAATGACAAGATAGTGAGGAGGAAAATATTTTGGCAGTTTTCATTAAGTCAGTTGAATCAAACTCACCTGCAGATTATGCGCAGTTACGTAGTGGAGACTATTTGTTAGCGATAGATGGAAATGAAATTAGTGATATGCTAGATTATGAATATTTTTCTTCTAAAGCTGAACTTGAACTAAGTATTATGATGGGCGGCAAGCTTGAATATGTAACCATTGAAAAAGAAGAATATGAGCCTTTAGGGCTTATATTTGATACTTTTTTAATTGACAAACCACGAGTATGTAAAAATAAGTGTACTTTTTGTTTTGCTGACCAACTACCAAAAGGGTTGCGTACTTCATTATATAAAAAAATTGATGATGAGCGTATGTCATTCTTTTTTGGAAATTCAATAACATTAACAAACTTAACTGAACGTGATGCTGAACGCATTATGCGTTTGAAAATATCACCTTTGAATATTTCTATACATACCATGAATGCTACATTACGCGAAGAAATGCTTGGCAATAAATTAGCTGGTAAATCATTATCCTATATTCCTGACTTTGCAAAAGCTGGAATAGAAATGAACTGTTTTATTACCTTGTGCAATGGCGTGAATGACGGTGCATATTTAACAGAAAGTTTACAGAATCTCTCTGATTATTTTCCCAATGTTCGTAATATTATTGTGTCTCCTGCACGCATTACAAAATATCGTTCTGGTTTAACAGAAGTACTTCCATATGGAAAAGAAACGGCTGCAAGCGTATTAAACATTATTGAAGAACAGGCAGAAAAGAACTTTAAAAAATATGCAACACGCATCGTATTTCCTACAGATGAATTTTTTCACATCGCAGGCGAAGAATTACCACCTTTAAATTATTACGAAGACATGCTGTTTTTAGAAAAAGGTGTAGGGCGATGGCGTTTATTCCATGATGAATTTTTTGATGTGCTAGAAGAGTACCATGAAAGCAAAAATATTAAACGTAAAGTAGATGTGCTTTCCAGTGAAGCGTTAGAAGATTTGCTTACGGAAATGACAAATGCCGCCATGAAAAAAGTAAGCGGACTAGAAATAAAACTTCATGTTATAAAAAACCAGTCTTTAGGCGGTTCTGCTGTTAGCGCAGAGCTTTTATTTGGAAGAGATATTATTGCACAAACATATGGAAAGCTTATTTCAAACCATGTTATTTTGCCAGTAAATACAATTGAAAGTGATGGAACAGAAATATTACTTGATGATTCAACGCCAAAGTTATTATCAGAAGCGATGAAGGTTGACTTGCGCTTTTGTACACAAAACGGCAGTGCATTTTTTGAAGAATTACTACGTATTTCATAAAGAAAAATTATTATAAATGACATAAAGGGCAGGTGATAAAATGGCAAAACCAATTGTAGCGATTGTTGGAAGACCCAATGTCGGAAAATCAACTCTATTTAACAAGCTTGTTGGAAAGCGAATTTCCATTGTTGAAGATACACCTGGTGTTACACGAGATAGAATTTACGCAGATTGTGACTGGCGTGGAAAGCAGTTTTTGCTTGTTGACACTGGTGGAATAGAACCACAAACCGATGATGATTTACTAATTCACATGCGTGAACAAGCGCAAATTGCCATAGATTCTGCAGATGCAATTATATTCGTAACAGATATGCAAACGGGCGTAACCGCACAAGATTATGATGTTGCAAATATTTTAATGCGAAGCGGAAAACCAATTGTTTTAGCAGTCAATAAAGCTGACGCAGTTGGAGATTTGCCTGCGGATTTTTACGAATTTTATTCTCTTGGCTTGGGGGACCCTGTCGCAGTTTCTTCTGTACATGGGCATGGTACAGGTGATTTGCTAGATAGAATTTACGAAGACTTACCTGAAATACCTGTTGCAGAAGAGGAAGATGAGCGCATTCGTGTGGCTGTTATTGGTAGGCCGAATGTTGGGAAAAGCTCTTTGGTAAACCACATTTTAGGTGAAGAAAGAACAATTATTGCCGATGAAGCAGGAACGACACGTGATGCGATTGATAGCGAAGTGGATAACCAATATGGTAAATTTGTATTTACAGACACAGCAGGGCTACGCAGGAAGTCAAAGGTGGAAAGTGGTATAGAGCGTTATAGTGTAATGCGTTCATTAGCGGCTGTTGAACGGGCAAATGTTTGCGTGATTATGATAGATGCGACTGTAGGTTTTACGGAGCAAGACTCAAAAGTAGCAGGCTTTGCCCATGAAGAAGGGAAAGCATGTATTATTGCTGTGAACAAATGGGATGCCATTGAAAAAGACGATAAGACAATGGATAAGATGCGTAAAGAATTGATGGCAGATTTTAGTTTTATGTCGTATGCACCCATTATTTTTATATCGGCAAAAACAGGGCAACGCATTGACCGTTTGTTTGAATTGATAAAGTATGTTGATGAGCAAAATGCAATGCGTATTACAACGGGCGTTTTGAACGATTTATTGGCACGTGCGACTGCACGTGTGCAACCTCCTTCTGATAAAGGAAAACGATTGAAAATTTATTATATGACTCAAATTTCTACACGCCCACCTACATTCGTAGCATTTGTAAATTCTTCAAAGTTATTCCATTTTTCTTATCAACGCTATATTGAAAATCAAATTCGTGAAACATTCGGGCTTGAGGGCACGCCGATTCGTTTATATGTGCGCCAACGTGGAGACTAAATATTCTAAGTTAAATGCTTTTCAGGAGGAATATTATTTTGTATGAATTGTTTTTCGCATCGTTTTTGTCAGCGGGTATTGCCTACTTACTTGGTTCAATAACGTTTGCAATTTTGGTAACAAAAATTTTCACAGGAAAAGACATACGCACAATGGGTTCAGGCAATGCGGGCATGACGAACGTTTTGCGTTCAGTGGGGAAACCTGCTGCTGCCTTAACGGCAACAGGAGACATTTTAAAAGGCACCCTTTCCGTTGTTATCGGTAGGTATATTTTCAGCTGGCTTACAGATGTTGACCCGATTTATGGAGCATATATTGCCGCTATTTTTGCAATTGCGGGGCATTTGTTTCCCATCTATTTTAAATTTAAAGGTGGGAAAGGTGTCTCAGTAGCAGCGGGAAGTGTATTGGCAATTAACCCAAAAGTTGTTGGTGTGCTTATTCTCGTTTTCTTGCTGGTGGTATTTGCAACAAAAATTGTATCACTGGCATCTATTACTGTAGCAGCTTTGTACCCAATATTCACAGGTGTCTATACGTATTGGCAAGGCGGCAATGTAGTGGTGAACGTCGCTTTTTCTTCTGTGATTGGGCTAACCGTTATTATTATGCACCGTGAAAACATAAAGCGACTGCTTAATGGAACAGAGTATAAATTTGGACAAAAAAAGAGTTAAACTTAACAAACTAAAAAAGACAGCTTATGAAGCTGTCTTTTTTTATGTAAAAGTTTATTATAAATAAAGTTTTATTTTATCCATCCAAAATGCTTACAAGCATAGGTGATGCCGCCCTCATTATATGGTAAGGTAATAAAGTTTGCTTTTGCCTTTAATAGTTCCGTTGCATTTCCCATAGCAATGGACATCCATTTTGAAGAGAACATTTTCAAGTCATTATTGCCATCACCAAAAACAACAACATCTTTATAATTTCCCCCAAAGTGGTCAACCATGCGTTCAATTCCACTTCCTTTGTCATCGGGTTCAATTACAACATAGTCTTCCCGAAAACGTACAGTTGGTAAAATAGAAATATTTTGCAATGTTTTTTCGACTTCAGAATTACAGGCGATGAAAATGCGGTAAATGATAGGAATGGTACGAAAATTCAAAGCAGGAATTACAATGTTTTCAGCGTAGTTTTTGGGAACGGATTCAATATAACGCACATCTTTGCAATAACGTCTATTAGAGTTTTCGGTAGAAATGGCCCACGGAATATCTCGCTCTTCTAATTCTTCTAACAGTGTAAAGCATTCTTTGTAAGGGAGAGGTCTCAGTTCAACAAGTTCATTTTCAATGGTGATGCCATATCCGCCATCACTTACTAAATTAGTAATGCCTGCAGAATGGCAAATATCAATGGCATCAGCCTGCAGGCGCCCAGTAGCAACACCAGTAAAGTGCCCCGCATATTGCAAAGACTTTACGGTTGTTAAAGTGTCAGCAGGAATAATGCCGGTCATGTGTTCTGCCAGCGTACCGTCAATATCAAAAAAGAAATACTTTTTATTCATAGAGTATAATCACCTTACGTTTTGATATGCTTTTTCAACATCATACCATAAAATTTGCAAAAATAAAAACCGCTAATTTTAGCGGTTTTTGCTTGTTATTAAACTGCTCTGGTTACTTTGCCAGATCGTAAACAACGGGTGCAGGCATAAACATGACGGGGAGAACCGTCTACCATAGCCTTTACTCTTTTTACGTTCGGTTTCCATGTTCTGTTAGAACGTCTGTGTGAGTGAGAAATTTTAATACCAAAGGAAACTCCTTTGTCACAGTAAGCACATTTTGCCATCTGCTGCACCTCCTCTTTTTTCAATCGCTTATGTATCATATCAAATTTATTTTTAAAATGCAAGTTTTTTTCAAAATTAACACCTTTGTTTTGTTGCGCCTTCTTCAATTAAAAGGTATAATACTACAAATAGGAGATGATATTCTTGCTTAACAATTTACTACACTTAGATTTAACAACAATTGTTGCTAGAATTTTAGTGTTACTGACTTCTTTGTCGTTTCATGAACTTGCCCACGCATATGTGGCTGATAAGCTAGGAGACAACACTGCCCGTAACATGGGGCGGATTACCATGAACCCGCTTGCACACCTTGACCCAGTTGGCACGATTATGATATTGCTAGTTGGTTTCGGGTGGGCAAAACCTGTTCAGGTAGACTCACGCAATTTTAAAAACCAGCGTAAAGGCATGGCGGCAGTTGCTTTGGCAGGCCCGCTTGCTAACTTTTTACTTGCTTTTATAACACTAGTACTAGGAAAAACAGTTTGGTGGATAGCTATTTTAAACAACTCTGCAGGAACAATTGTGCAAAACATTATTTCTATTTTGTACAGCATGTCTTTCACCAACATTGCGCTTGGTGTTTTTAACTTGATTCCTGTACCACCTCTTGATGGCTCAAAAGTTTTAGGTGCCTTTTTCTCAAACGATTTTTACTTCAAAATGATGCATTATAGCCAATATAGCTATATTTTCTTGGGCATTTTATATATCACAGGGCTTGCTTCAACAATTGTTAGTTTTTTTAGCAATATTATTTTCAATGGGTTTGATGTTCTTTCAGGGTTTGTTGATATTATTTTTAGAATGTTTATATAACAGGGGTTTTCATGGAAACTTTAACATTTAAATTAGTTGATTTTGAAGGTCCGCTTGACTTACTTCTTGCGTTACTTCAAAAGCACAAAATGGAAATTTCTGAAATTCGCATTTCGGAATTGATTGACCAATACCTTGCCGTTATTGAAGAACAAGGCGAAGCAATTGAAGAGCAAAGCGAATTTATTGAAATGGCCGCTCGGTTTGTGTATATGAAGTCGGTTTTTTTGTTGCCTAAAACAGAAGAGTCTGAACGTTTGCAAGAAGAGCTAACGGGTATGTTAATTGAATATTCTTTATGTAAAGAAATTGCATTGAAATTACGTGATTTTGCCGAAGGCAGAGAATTGTATGTACGTGAACAAATGGAAGTGGAATTTGAAACGGAATATACCATTTTACACGAACCCGATATGCTTTTGAATGCATTGAAAGCGATGGCGGGCAAAAAACTAATACGCCGTATGCCGCAAGAAGAACAATTTGAAGAGTTAGTGGCAGCACCTGTTGTATCAGTATCTTCCAAAATTGTGTTTGTTATACGTAATGTTATGCAAGGAAAACTTAAAACATTAAAACAGTTGTTTCTTGGTAGCAAAACGAAAAGCGATGCAGTGGCAACTTTTTTAGCAGTATTAGAATTGATACGTGCAGGCCGTATTACGATAGATAAAAACGAAACGGTTGAAGTACAACGAAATGTAAAGAGGGGAGCTTAGCCTTTATATGGATTTGAAAGGATACAAAGGCGCACTTGAAGCTTTGCTTTTTGCTTCTGGAGAGCCTGTTAGCATTGAGAAATTAGCAGAATGTTTAGAAATAGAAACAAGTTTGGTTGAACGGTTGATACGAAGCATTGAAGATGATTTAGAAGAACCCGACAGAGGGCTTATGCTTGTTCGGCTAAACAACAAATATCAGTTTACAACGAAAATACAATTTTCAGAATATGTGAAAAGCTTATTAGATACTAGAAGAAACACACCACTTTCAACCGCTGCCCTTGAAGTACTTGCTGTGGTAGCGTATAACCAGCCTGTTTCACGTTCTTTTATTGACCAAGTGCGTGGAGTAGATTCAACCACTGTGTTGCAAACGTTGGTTTCTAAGGGGCTTGTAGATGAAGCTGGTAGGCTTGATTTACCTGGTAAACCAATTAGCTACAAAACAACTGACGTATTTTTGCGTACCTTTGGGTTTTCGTCTTTGCAAAATTTGCCGCCTATTCATGGTGACGCTGAAGAAACAGAAAAAGAAGCAGCTGAAGAATTGCCTTCAGAAGCAGAATTGCAAACCGAAACCGATGTACTAGAAGAAGCAAATGAATATGCTGTGGTAAGCGAAAGTGGTGATGAAAACACGATAGTGGAGGAGGCATAATTTGGGTGCCGTTTTATTATTTATATTAAAACTACTATTATGTTTTTTCTTGGTGTTGCTTGTTTTAGGCTTTTTGTTATTATGCCCTATGTGGGCGCATATTCAATATGATGAAAAGCAATTACTTGTAAAACTGCAAATCTTTTTTATAAAAATTCGTGTTTACCCCGTGCCAAAATGGCTAAACCGCTTTTTGACGAAGAATGATAAAAAAGATAAGCGTGAAACATCAGAAAACACTTTGGAAAAACCAAGCATAAATGAAACAGATAAGCCTGATGAAAAAATAATTGAACCAAGTGCGAAAAGAGATATTACACCGGACTTATTATTAGACGTTCTCTCTTCTGCAAATGAAGCATTACAAGGAACAATGGAAGTTTTAAGCATCAAAAAGCTTGTTTTTTTATACCCAGTTCATGGAAGCGATGCTGCAACAACTGCCATAAAATACGGGACATTTAATGCGGGTTTTGCAGCTTTTTATGCTGTTATAAGCAACTATTTTAAAGAGGTACAAATAAAAAAAGTTGAATTCACACCTGATTTTACAGATGAAATAGAACAAAAAATCTTTTTTTCGTGTAAAATAGGTACAAGGCCAGTGCCTGTTATAAAAGTATTATTACATTTATTTAAACAACTACGCAGTGCAAAAGTTATATAACATTAAATTATTTCTGGAGGTAATTTCTCATGAGCGAACATTCAATTAACGGTATGATGGACGTCACACTACAACGTATCCGTGAACTGGTAGACTCTAACACAATTATTGGTGAAGCAATTTATATGGAAGACGGCACAATGATTTTGCCAATCTCTCGGATAACATATGGCTTTGTTTCGGGAGGGTCTGACATGGGACCTAAGACAAGCAAAGATATGTTCGGTGGTGGAACAGGTGCAGGTGTTTCTGTTTCTCCTGTTGCTTTTTTGGTAATTAACAATGGAAAGGTACGCTTGTTGCAATTGGCTGACAAAAACAATTCCGTTGACCGTGTGATTGGCATTATGCCTGAAATGATTGATAAAATTCAGGGCATTGTTAGTGATATGCCTGGTAATAAGAAGAAAAAAGATGCGCAAGAACCTGCCACTGATGAAGAATAATATATAGAGGGTGTACTTGTGGCATATTTTTCAGGAAGTATATATTCAAAAGCATTAGACATGGAAACGCATGTTTCCTTCGTGTTGCCATATGACAAACCTGCAGAAAACCAAAAAAGACCATGCAAGGTGTTGTATTTATTACATGGTATTAGCAATAATTCTGACAGTTGGGTACGCATGACTTCTGCCGAGCGTTATGCACGTAAGTATGGGTTTGCTTTGGTGTTTCCGGAAGTGCAGCGGTCTTTTTACACCGACATGGAAAAAGGACTTGCTTATTTTACTTATATTGCAGAAGAATTGCCTGCTTTTTTCAGAGAAAATTTTGCAATTAGTAAAGAAAGAAAAGACACGTTTATTGCAGGACTTTCTATGGGTGGGTATGGCGCACTAAAAGTAGGCCTTTCAAAGCCTGAAACATTTGCAGCATGTGCCAGTTTTTCAGGTGCTGTTGATTTGCTTAGCTTGAAAGAAGATATGATGCATAACACTAACGCGTCGCAAATTGGTGAAATGCAAGCAATTTTCGGAGATAATTTAGAAATTAAACCAGAAAATGATTTGTTTTTTTTATTAAACAAAGTAGCAGAGTTAGAAATTGAAGAGAGACCTAAAATAATGCTGACTTGCGGTACAGAAGATTTTTTGTATGGGCATAACCAGCATTTTAAACATGTGGCAGAAGCGCTTCCACTTGACTTCATTTATGAAGAATGGGAAGGTGCGCATGAGTGGGATTTTTGGGATAAGTCAGTAGAAAAAGCACTATATTTTTTCAATAAAGGCACGATATAAAGGAGTATTTTGTGAGAGACGTTCGTATACAAAAAGTATTATCAGAGCAAGGCGTAGCCTCTAGGCGAGCTGCAGAAAAATTAATTGAGCAAGGACGCGTTAAGTTAAACGGGCGCCCTGTTTCTTTAGGCGATAAAATGGACCCACGTAGAGATATTCTTTCTATTGATGACCAAAACATATACATTAACCGCAAAATGGAACATGGTTATTATATGTTACACAAGCCACGTGGATATATTACTACCATGAAAGATGAACGTGGACGCAAAACGGTTGCAGAACTTGTAGAAGATTTGCCACAAAAAGTATTGCCCGTTGGTAGACTGGATAAGGACAGCGAAGGTTTACTCTTTTTTAGCAATGACGGTGAATTCATCAACATGCTAACACACCCTTCACACGGTATTTCTAAATTGTACCGTACGACTGTTCGCCCACGTGCAACAGAAGAAAAAATAATTGAACTGACAAATGGTGTTACTTTAGATGATGGCACAAAAACGCTACCTGCTGTGGTACGAGTTGTAACAGATGAACCAGAGCGTACTGTGCTTGAAATAAGTATTAAAGAGGGAAAAAATAGGCAAATTCGCCGTATGTGCGAAGCTGTAGGGCTTGAGGTAATACGCTTGCGTAGAACAGCGGTTGGCCCTGTAAAGCTTGGCATGTTGCCACCAGGTAAAATAAGGGAATTAAAACCTTTCGAAGTAAATGCGTTAAAGGGTTCTGCATTAAAATCTACCTTGAGAGAGGAAGCACGTAGAAATAATGATATCAATAAAACCAATCGAGCAAAGCGCTCTAAACCTTTTCAATAAAGACAGATTTGATGGAGAATTATTTGGTTACATCATGTCAGACGGAAAAAAGATGTGCGGTTATTCTTTATTTCGCATTGAAAACGATGTGACTTTGGTGCTTGAAGTAAAAGCAGATGATGATTTTTTGTTTGATGGCATTATACGTGCAAGTGTAGCAAAAGGCGAAACAGAAGGTGCGCACTCGTTTGCTTGTGTAGAAGATGATGACATGATGTACGCTTGGGTGAAAAAGTATTGCAAAGAATGCGTACAACCCATTGCGAATAATATCTTATTTTGCGGCGAATGCTCTTAACGAGCATTGCCGTTTTTGTTATATAGTTTATTGACAATATATTGTATAAAAAGGTATTATAATATAATAAACATTTGTGAAATGAGGGCATGTAATGGCTTTAAGCATGACGGGTTATGGAAGAGCGCAGGACGTTTTACATGGGCGTGAAATTGTACTAGAAATAAAATCTGTGAATCATAGATATTTTGAATACAATTCACGCATTCCACGGTCATATAGTTATTTAGATGATGCAATGAAAAAAGCCGTTTCTGCTGGTATTTCAAGAGGGAAAATAGAAGTTAGTGTTTTTGTTCAAAACATTACCGCGCAAGACACGACAGTTACTGTAAATATGGATGTTGCAAAAGGTTATTATACCGCTTTAAACAACATGGCTGAAACGCTTGATATTCAGAATGATGTAAAAATTAGCACTCTTTCACGTTTTCACGATATTTTTGCTTTGGTAAAAGCGGAAGATAGTGAAAAAGAAATTGAAGAAGATGTAATGCAACTTTTGCAAAAAGCTATGGCAGCGTTTACGCAAATGCGAAGCGCTGAAGGGGAAAAGCTGAAAGACGATATTTTACAGCGCTTGACAACGATTGAAAATTTAATTGTTGATGTTGAAAAAGATGCAGCTGAAAGAATTGTAAAGTATAGAGAAAAACTACATCAAAAAATGTTGACGATACTAGATGATTCAAAAATTGATGAAGCACGCATTTTACAAGAGGCTGCTATATATGCTGACAAAGTTGCTGTTGATGAGGAAACGGTGCGTTTAAAAAGCCATATCAAACAGTACAGAGAAATTTTGAACACAGATTCTTCAATAGGGAAAAAGCTTGATTTTTTAACACAAGAGTTGAACCGTGAAGTGAATACAATTGGTTCAAAAGCAAATGATTTAAACATTACACGAACTGTGGTTGACATGAAGTCTGAAATTGAAAAAATTCGTGAGCAAATACAAAATATTGAATAGAGAGGGTCTGCTTTATGAAGCTTATAAATATTGGGTTTGGTAATATGGTGTCTGCCAACAGGTTGGTTGCCATTATTAGCCCAGACTCTGCCCCTATAAAACGCATTATGCAAGATGCAAAAGAAAAAGGGCTTTTAATTGATGCTACTTATGGGCGTAAAACACGCTCGGTGATTGTCATGGATTCAGAGCACGTGGTACTGTCTGCCATTATGCCAGATGTTATTACCAACCGCATAAACAACACTGAAAGTGTAGGAGGCATAGAAACGGAAGATGAATAAAGGGAAAGATTTACTGGTGTTATCGGGGCCATCTGGTAGCGGAAAAGACACATTGATGAAAGATATACTACTAAAAAATGAAAATATGCACCTTTCTGTTTCCGCAACAACACGTGAAATGCGTACAGGTGAGCAAGATGGTATAAACTATTTCTTTTTAACAAAAGAAGAATTTGAAAAACGAGTAAAGAACAATGAATTTTTAGAATATACTTGCTATTGTGGAAACTATTATGGCACTTTGAAAAAAGAAGTAGACACTTTTTTAGAAAAAGGTGAAAGTGTTGCTTTGGTTATTGAAGTAGAAGGTGCTGCAAATATAAAGAAAATATACCCTGAATGTACAGCTGTATTTATAAAGCCTCCTTCTATGGAAGAGCTGAATAAACGTTTACATGCCCGTAATACAGAAAGTGAAGAGGCTATACATGCACGTTTGGAACGTGCTGAAAAAGAGCTTATGTTTGCGAAAGACTATGACTATATCATCATCAATGATGATATAGAGAGATGCACAGATGAAATCATCAAAATATTTGAAAACAGATAATCAAATATGGTAGTTAATGGGGGTGGCATTTTGATCAAGACAGCGAAAGTGGCGGTTGATCGTGCCACTTTTCAATTTGATAAATTATATAGTTATATTATTCCAGATGAGCTTCTTGCATACGTGCAGGTAGGTTCTATGGTGCTTGTTCCTTTTGGCACTGGAAACCATGCTCGTATGGCAGTTGTGCTAGAACTTGAAGAATTAGAAGAAACACCTGTAAAATGGAAGTCTTTGCATGACTGCGTGAAAGAAACTTGCATTTTAACAGGTGAGTTATTACAGCTTGTTTACTTTTTAAAAGAACATACATTTTGCACTTTTTATGACGCTGTGAAAACCATTATTCCATATGGCGCGCAGTATAAAGCGGAAGGTAAAACGTTAAAAAAGCAATTGACGCGAACTACTGAGCGTTATTACGTATATGCTGAAACGGCTAACAAACTTACAACAAAACAAGCATTGATACAGCAGTTTTTAAAGAATAAACCCGCAACGGCACTTGAAATTACAGATACATTGCAGGTTGGCAAAACTGTAATAGGTGGACTGGTGAAAAATGGCGGAGCACTTACCGAAGATAAAGATAAAGCTATATTGCTTTACAGCAATGAAAATGAAGTAGCTGATGAAGTATATAAACTGTCCGTAGAGCAGCAGCAGGTGTATGCCGGGCTTGAAGAATTACTTCTTGCAGAAACCACACAAACTGCCTTACTACACGGTGTAACGGGTAGTGGCAAAACAATTGTTTTTCTAAAATTAATTGAACAAGTACTACAAAAAGGCAAGCAGGCGCTTGTATTAGTGCCAGAAATATCTTTAACGCCACAAATGGTATATAAATTAAAATCTGCTTTCGGAGACAAAGTGGCAGTACAACATTCCGCCTTAAGCAGTATGGAACGTTTGTTACAGTGGCAGCAAATTCAAAAAGGAGAAGCGGAAGTAGTTGTTGCCACACGCAGTGGCGTATTTGCCCCTTTGAAAAATATAGGCATTATTATTATTGATGAAGAACAAGAAAGTAGTTATCATTCAGACCAATCACCTCGGTACAGTGCTCATGAAGTTGCGCTGTTTCGTGCAAAGCAACATGGTGCATTATTGCTGTTATCTTCAGCTACACCTTCTGTCGAGACTTTTTATAAAGCTGAAACAGGGCGGTACCACCTTTTTGAAATGAACAAACGGTATGGTGTGAATGCATTACCACTTGTTGAAATTGTGGATATGCGGGGCGAATTGAAAGAAGGAAATGCTGGGTCCATTAGCACACGCATGGCAGATGAACTTGCAGTGAATTTAAATGCAGGTGAACAATCAATTATCCTATTAAACCGTCGTGGGTACCAAACAGTTGGCATGTGTACTGAATGCGGTGAGATTTTAAAATGTTCTGACTGTAGTGTACCTATGGTATACCACAAAAAAGACAATAAGTTGTTGTGCCACTATTGCGGAAAAACGATTTCTCCTGCGCCTATACATTGCCCACATTGCCATGGTGTAATAAAATACACAGGGCTTGGCACACAAAAGGTAGAAGAAGAGCTTTCCAATTTGTTTCCTGCGGCCCGTATTTTGCGTATGGACCTTGATACGACTGGTAAAAAAAATGCGCATGAAAAGATGCTGAATGATTTTAAGCAACAAAAATATGATATAATGATAGGTACGCAAATGGTAGCAAAAGGGCTTGATTTCCCTTTGGTTACATTGGCTGGCGTTATAGGTATTGACCAACTTTTATTTGCACAAAGTTACAAAGCTTATGAACGTGTATTTTCTTTGGTAACGCAGGTTGTTGGGCGAAGTGGAAGAAGCGAGAAAGCTGGGCGTGCGCTTATTCAAACGCTTGATCCTTCTAACCATATTATTCACCTTGCGGCACAGCAAGACTATAATAGGTTTTATGAAGAGGAAATTGGGTTTCGTAAGTTGAATTTATACCCACCTTTTTGCAATTTGTGCTTTATTGGCTTTCAAGGCACTGATGAACATAAAGTTCAATTTGCAGCTGCAAAGTTTTTTGCATATTTGCGAGAAGCTTTCCCGAAAGATGGTACAACACCCATTCGTATATTAGGGCCAGCACCTTACCCTGTTGTACAAGTAAAAAATAAGTTTCGGTATAAATTAACTTTAAAATGTAAAAATAACAAACAGTTTCGCAGTGCGCTTGCAAATGCAATGGAAAAATTCAGCGAAGATAGCGCTTCAAATGCAGTGCAAGTGATGGTGGATTTTTATAGAGATAACGATATTTAGGAGGATTTTTTGAATATGGCAC
>CAZWXJ010000004.1:0-11257 GCA_964637735.1 uncultured Oscillospiraceae bacterium
GTATAATAACTTTTATATTTTATGAATAATATGAAGGAGAATACGGTGAAAAAAGCTTTGGGGTATGCACTGCAAATATTGCTTGGTGCCATTGTGGGTGTTGCCATTGCATATGCGGCATTTGCGGATGTAAAAAGCCCTTTTTATATTGTAGTAAACGTACTGGTTGTATTTGCCGCTTTTTATTTGCATATTATTTTACACGAAGCGGGACACTTGGTGTGCGGGCTTTTGTCAGGGTATCAATTTGTTTCTTTTCGGGTTGGAGCGTTTATACTACTGAAAACAAATGAAGGGTATGAGTTCACGATTTCTCCAGCGCCTGGTATAGCGGGGCAGTGTTTACTAATGCCACCACCTGAAGATGAACCGCAACCTTTTTTGTTATACCACTTGGGTGGTGTATTGACGAACTTTTTAGTGACATTTTGCGCCATATTGTATATATGCTTTAATGGGATATTCATCTTTGCGGTTGTGCTTGCAGGGGTAGGTGTCATACTGGGTATAATAAACATTCTGCCAGCAGCATCACCTGAGATACCAAATGATGGTGCCAACATAAAAGAAGCGAAGAAAGGCCCTTTATATTTGGAAGCAATGCAAATGCAGTTGCGAGTTGCAGCAAAGCTTGCCAAAGATGAAAGCCTTGCTGATATGAGCGAAGAGATGTTTCAAATAAAAGAAGGATTGAACCCGCTTAGCCCGTTTGCGCTGGTGCTACGCATATACCAATATAACAGGCTACAGGCAAAGCATGACTTAACAAATGCAGCTGAGGTAATGCGGGCATTGTATAACGATGTTTCTGACATATATCCATATTTTCAAAAAGAAGTGAAAGCAGAGTGGCTGTATTGTTTGTCTGCTATATTAGACGACAAAAGTACGGCCACCGCTTTGTTTGAAACAGAGCTAAAAAAATGGCTTCCCAAATACCCACAAATAGATAAGTTGCGTGCATGTTATACGTATTATGCGCTTACCATTCATGACTTTGACAAGGCAAATGCTTATTGCAAAAATGCTGAAAAAGAACTGAAAAACTTCCCCTACAAAACGGTCGCAGAGACCGAAGCATGGCTGTTGCAAGACATTAAAAACAAGATTAAAAAATGTGAAAATATAACAATCTTATGTTAGGCCTTGAAAACTATACCTTTTTGGGGTATTATATAAAAAGAACAATATTTTAAACAATTGCAAAGGTGGTATTTTATTGTGACAATTACAAAAGAAACCAATATAGGCCAACTGCTGGACCTTGACCCAACACTTGCTCCTATTTTCCTATCTATCGGTATGCATTGCCTGGGTTGCCCTGCATCTCGTGGTGAAAACATTGCTGAGGCTTGCATGGTACACGGCACAAATGCTGATGAACTGGTTGAGCAAATTAACGCACACTTGGCAAATAAATAAGCGTGCGTGCGCCACAGCTTGACAGCCGTTTACAAACGGCAATGAATATGGTGCGTAATGGTAGCAGGGCGGCCGACGTGGGTACTGACCACGGTAGGCTTGCCCTGCAACTTGTGCTATGCGGGAAATGCCCCTCAGTTTATGCAACGGATGTAAGAGAAGCGCCACTGGAAAAAGCAAAAGTGCTTGCCAAACGCTTTCATATAGAAGATAAAATGATTTGTACCCTTACCAATGGTTTACAAGGTTTGCCTGCTGATGAAATTGATGATGTGGTAATAGCTGGCATGGGTGGAGAAACCATAGGTGAAATCATCAGTGCGGCGCCGTGGCTACAAGATGATGCAAAAAACCTTGTTCTAGTACCTGCAAACGGGCATGACTTTTTGCGTGATTACCTTTTTGAAAACGGTTTTACGATTGTAAAAGAGGTTGCCGTAGAAGCAAAAGGGAGGGTGTACACAGTTATACAAAGTAAGTACACTGGTGAAAAATACACCCCCACTTTGAAAGAAATGCATATTGGCAGTATAATAGAAGAGAAGACAGTTGCTGCAAAAAAGTATGTAGAGAAAGTGCTACGCCTTGTACAAAAAGAGATGACTGGTAAAGAAAAAGCTGGCAGGTTTGCATTAGAACAATTAAAGCAGCTAGAGCAAGAACTAACGGAGGTGTTGACTAAGTGGTAAATGTAAAAGATGTTTTGCAATTTCTGGAAGAGATTGCCCCGACCTCTCTTGCGGAAGAGTGGGATAATGTTGGCTTAATGATAAACAGTGAGCGAGAGGTGCAGAATATTTTGGTTGCGCTTGACATTACCACTGAAACCGTAAAAGAGGCTGCTGCCAAAAACTGTGAATTGATTGTGTCACATCACCCTGTTATATTCAAACCACTAAAAAGTATTTCTGCGAGCAGTGCTGTATATGCACTTATAAAGCAAGATACCTCTGCCATTTGCATGCACACCAATTTAGATGTTGCCGAAGGCGGAGTAAGCGATGCACTGTTTGATATACTTGGGCTTGAAAACCGTGAAACGTTTGGCGGGTGCGGTAGAATAGGAACACTGCCCCAAAGAATGACCGCTGCACAACTGGCAAAACATTGCAAACTGCTTTTGGGTGAACCAATGGCTTATTGCGATGCAGGGAAACTAATTGAAAAAGTGGCTGTTGTTGGTGGCGCAGGTGGAGACTTTTTTGAGGAAGCTACACTTGCAGGAGCTGATTGTTTGCTGAGTGGTGAAGTAGGGCACCATGATGCCCTTGATGCGAAAGCACTTGGGCTTTCTACCATAGCTGCATCTCACTTCACAACCGAAATTGGCATTGTACCTGTTCTTGCGAAAAAATTACAAACCCAGTTTCCAACAATCAAAATTTATGAAACCCAAACCAATCAAAATCCGTTCTCTTATATATAAATAGGTAATATATAAGAGATGATATATATTTGTAAGGAGTAAACTATGGCGCTTGATGCCGCAACCCTGCACCTTGTTGCAGATGAATTAAAAACAACGCTGGTAGATGCCCGCATTGATAAAATATTTCAGCCGACAAAAGAAGAGGTTGTTTTTCAAATGCGCTCACGTTCAGGGGCGCACAAGCTTTTTGTTTCGGCAAGAAGTGGTTCAGCACGGGCATGCTTAACAACAGAACAATTTGAAAACCCAGCGGCACCACCTTCTTTTTGTATGCTCATGCGCAAATATTTAGGTGGCGGAAAACTAGTAGATATACGAGAAATTGCAGGGGAGCGTATCCTCTTTTTTGATTTTGCGACCATGAATGAACTTGGCGATGCAACCATTATTACTGTAGCGGTTGAACTGATGGGGCGGTATGCCAACTTGGTTTTGGTGAATAGTGAAAACAAAATTATTGATGCCTTAAAACGCATTGATGCAGATGCTTCAGAGGTGCGCCAGTTATTGCCTGGGCTCACTTATACATTGCCGCCTGCACAAAACAAACCATACTTCTTTTCGCTGAAGGCAGAAGAGGTAGTGAATGTGGTATGCGAAAAAGAAAACGCCATATCTGACGCATTGCTGAAAGCCATGGGCGGCATTGGGCCTGTAGTATGCAGAGAAATATCGTTCAGGGCGTTTGCTGGGGCAGACCCACAAGCCTATGTTTTGCAGGAAGAAGAAAAGCAAACTTTGGTGAACACCATTACACAGATAATGGAAGACTATAAAAATGCACCTGTTGCCAGTACGGTTGTAAGCGCTGAAGGGAAGCCGACGGAGTATTCTTTTTTGGAACTAACACAATATGGCAGCCAAATGGAACATTACACGTTTGCAAGTTTTAGTGAATTGATGGATGCGTTTTATAACACCAAAGATAAGCAAGAGCGCTTGCGCCAAAAGAGCAAGAACTTGTTAAAGCAGGTGCATAACCTTTACGAACGAGCAGTTAGAAAACAGGCAGCACGTAAACAAGAATGGATAGACTCACAGGAAGAAGGAACAGCAAAGTTGTTCGGTGAATTGCTGTCTTCTAACCTGCATAGCATAGAAAAAGGGCAAAAAAGTGCAGAGGTTTTGAATTATTATACAGGGGAACAGATGATCATTCCGCTTGATGTACGGCTTTCACCTTCTGCCAATGCACAGAAGTATTTTAAAGAGTATAAGAAAAAGCAAACGGCTAAAAAAATGCTGGTACAGCTACTTGCTGAAGGCGAAAAAGAAGTAGAATACCTTGCTGCGGTGCAGTATGAAGTAGAGCAAGCGAGCGGGGAAGCGGCATTAAATGAAATTCGGCAAGAGCTGAAAGATGCTGGGTATTTAAAAAGTTATAAGCATAAAGACAAAAAGCAAAAGCCGACCGACTTTATACGGTATGAATCTTCTGATGGGTTTTTGATTTTGGTTGGGCGCAACAATTTGCAAAACGATAAGCTAACCATGAAAACGGCACGTGGGAAAGATATGTGGTTTCACACGAAAGATGCCCCTGGCTCGCACGTAGTGGTGATGAGCGAAGGCAAAGAAATACCGCTTTCTACACAGAACGAAGCGGCGGTGCTTGCAGTTTATCACTCTAGCCAGAAGAATGCACCCAAAACGGCAATTGATTACACAGAAGTACGCAACATTAAAAAGACGAATGACTTAAAGCCAGGTATGGTTATTTACGACCACTACCAAACCGCCTACATAACGGCTGACGAAAATAAGCTGCCTAAAATGATAACGACGAAACAATAAATGTGAGTCCTATATAATTACTATTTATTATATATAAGAGAGCACGTAAATAATTGCCCAATAAAAGATGAAATTATTGTAAAAAAAGCCTTGCATTGCAAGGCTTTTTGTTGTAATATATATAAGCGACTGCGTATGCCCTAGTTTTTAGGGCGGTGATATGCGATGAAGCGGGAGGTTGCCGTGTAGCTGACACGGGTTTTTCCGCCGAGTATGTCCGATCATAGAACCGGGCGACGAAAATACTGAATGCAAAGAGGTACGGCTACTTTGTAGCCCAATGCTTGGGATGCTTTGCAAAGGGTATGTCCGGGCGAACTGCATGGCGGTTCACCGGTTTTTCTCATGCAGAGCGATGAAACGCTCGGCAGGGTGTTCAGAATTTTCAACCACCAAGCAAATCACACTTTACGGGAAAGAAAGCAGCACCTGTAAAGAGAAACGCAAGCAATTACGCTGCAAGCAAAATATTGCAAGTAATCATGGAGGTTTATCAAATGGCAGT
Organism: uncultured Oscillospiraceae bacterium; assembly: GCA_964637735.1. Classification (GTDB taxonomy): domain Bacteria; phylum Bacillota; class Clostridia; order Oscillospirales; family Ruminococcaceae; genus CAZWXJ01. The sequence continues at coordinate 5,151 of CAZWXJ010000004.1, forward strand.
CAATGAAAAAAAGATTCGCATTCGGCTGAAAAGTTATGATCACCAGCTGATCGACGCATCTGCAGAGAAGATTGTAGAAACAGCAAAACGCTCAGGCGCTCGTGTTTCAGGTCCAATCCCTCTGCCGACAGACAAAGAAGTGATCACCATCCTACGTGCGGTTCACAAGTATAAAGACTCTCGTGAACAATTCGAAACACGCACACACAAACGGTTGATAGACATTTTAAAACCGTCTAACAAAACCGTAGAAGATTTAATGAATCTTCAGCTCCCCGCCGGCGTAGATATTGAAATTAAGCTATAAGAACTGATTTCAGTATTGTTGCGGAGAGGTCACGTTGACGCTGTGAAGTGTCAACCAATAACCTAAACAGGAGGCATAGATATGCAAAAAGGTATTATAGGCAAAAAACTAGGCATGACACAACTGTTTGATGAAAACGGAAAAGTTGTACCAGTAACAATCGTAGAAGCTGGCCCGTGTGTAGTTGTGCAGAAGAAAACCGAAGAGAGTGACGGCTACCAAGCTGTACAAATTGGCTTCGGAGATGTATCTGCCAAAAAGGTAACAAAACCTGCAAAAGGTCATTTTGACAAAGCAGAAGTTGCACCGAAGAAAACACTTCGTGAATTTCGTTTGGAAGACATCTCTGGCTTGAATGTTGGCGATATCATCAAAGCGGACACATTTGAAGCAGGAGACAAAATTGACGTTTCAGGTATCAGCAAAGGTAAAGGGTATGCGGGTTCTATTAAACGCTGGAACAACTCTCGCCTTCGCATGACACACGGTGGCGGCCCAGTTCATCGCCACGCAGGTTCAATGGGTGCTGCTTCTTCACCATCACGTGTATTCAAAGGTAAAAAATTACCTGGGCACATGGGTGCAGAACGTGTAACCGTACAAAACCTAACAGTTGTAAAAGTTGATGCAGAAAATAATTTGATCGCTGTGAAAGGTGCAATACCAGGGCCAAAAGGCGGCGTGGTTTGCCTGACAGACAGCGTGAAGGCGTAAAGGAGGAAAGCAAAATGGCTAAATTTGACGTTTTAGACATGAACGGCAAGAAAGTATCCACAATCGAGCTTTCCGACGCCGTGTTCGGTGTAACCCCTAACGAAAAGGCAATGCATGCGGCAGTTCTAAACTTCCTTGCTAACCAACGTCAGGGTACACAAAGCACTAAAACAAGAAGTGAAGTTCGCGGCGGCGGTCGCAAACCGTGGAGACAAAAGGGAACAGGGCGTGCACGTCAAGGTTCTATCCGCTCTCCGCAATGGACACACGGTGGCGTGGCTCTCGGACCAAAACCCAGAGATTACTCTTACCGTTTGAACAAAAAATTGCGTCGTTTGGCAATCGTGTCAGCGCTTTCAACAAAAGCACAAAGCGGAGACATTATTGTTGTTGACAAAATTGTTTGCGAAGACTACAAAACAAAAACAATGGTAAATATGCTACAAGCAGTTGGCGTAAAAAACAAAGCTTTGGTAGTACTTCCTGAAGTAGACACAAAGATTGTAAAAAGTGCCGCTAACATTCCTGGTGTGAACACCACACAAGCATACCAAGTAAATACGTACGATATTTTGAACAGTGGTAAATTTGTTGTAAGCGTAGATGCCGTGAAAAAGTTAGAGGAGGTATTTGCGTAATGAAAACAGCACCTCAAGATATTATTATTGCTCCTATTATTACTGAAGCGAGCATGCGGGGCATTGCAGACAGAAAGTATACTTTCAAAGTTGCACCAAATGCCGGTAAAATTGAAATTGCCCGTGCCGTTGAGGAATTGTTCGGCGTACAAGTAAAAAAGGTAAATACCATTACTGTACGTGGTCAGTTTCGCCGTCAAGGCATGAAAGGTGGCTACACCTCTGGCGGTAAAAAAGCGATTGTTACATTGACTGAAAAGTCTAAAGGAATTGAATTCTTCGAATCAATGACTTAATAGCTTACACCGCTTAATAAAGATGGGTAATCAATAAAAGAGGGTAACCTCAAAGTATGGGGCGATTATGACCCCGCAAAGTTCATATAGGAGAGTGAAACCGAATGGCAATCAAGAAATACAAACCGACTACCCCGGGGCGCCGTGGTATGACGGTTACAGATTATTCGGGCCTTTCAAAAGTAAAGCCGGAAAGAAGCCTGCTTGAACCTTTGAAAAAGCATAGTGGCCGTAACTCTTACGGGCGCATCACCGTTCGTCATCACGGCGGCGGCAACCGACAAAAGTACCGTATAATCGACTTTAAACGTGATAAAGTGGGCATGCCTGCTACAGTTCAAACTTTAGAGTATGACCCAAACCGCAGTGCGCATATAGCATTGCTACAATATGAAGATGGTGAGAAAAGATACATCATCGCTCCGGTTGATTTAAAAGTAGGCGACACGGTTATGAGTGGTCCCGACTCTGATATCAAACCAGGTAATGCGCTTCAGTTCATCAACATTCCTGTAGGTACAACTGTTCACAACGTTGAACTTTACCCAGGAAGAGGCGCACAGCTAGTACGCTCTGCAGGAAACTCTGCACAGCTGATGGCGAAAGAAAACGGCTATGCATTGCTTCGTTTACCATCTGGTGAACTTCGCAATGTGCCTATAAACTGCATGGCAACCGTTGGTGTTGTTGGCAATGTAGACCATGAAAATGTAAACATTGGTAAAGCAGGGCGCAAACGTCACATGGGCTGGAGACCTACCGTTCGTGGTAGTGTTATGAACCCGGTTGACCACCCACACGGTGGTGGTGAAGGTAAAAGCCCGGTTGGACGCCCAGGACCTGTTACACCATGGGGCAAACCAACACTTGGTTATAAAACCAGAAATAAGAAAAAAGCGTCTGATAAGTACATTGTAAGACGTCGTAACGCTTAGAGAGGAGAGCACAAATGAGTAGAAGTACAAAAAAAGGGCCTTACGTTCAACCTGTACTACTGAAAAGAGTAAAAGAAATGAACGAAGCTGGCGAAAAACGCGTGCTCAAAACTTGGAGTCGTTCGTCAACAATTTTTCCTGATTTTGTAGGACACACCTTTGCTGTACATGATGGACGTAAACACGTGCCAGTATATGTTACAGAAGATATGGTTGGACACAAACTCGGAGAATTTGCTCCCACCCGCACATATCGTGGGCATGCTGGGGCAAAAACAGCTGGTAGATAGGGAAGAGGAGGAGAACAATGGAAGCAAAAGCGCATTTAAAATATGTGCGTATGTCACCAAGGAAAGTGCAAATCGTTTTAGATTTGATTCGTAATAAACCTTGTGACGAAGCATTAGCTATTTTGAAATACACACCGAGAGCTGCCTGTGAACCCCTTTACAAGCTGCTGAAGTCTGCAATGGCAAACGCTGAAAACAATCATAATATGGACAAAAACAACCTCTATGTAGCCACATGTTTCGCTACACCGGGCCCAACACTAAAACGTATTATGCCACGGGCCAGAGGTAGTGCAGACAGAATTTTAAAAAGAACAAGTCACGTAACAATTGTTCTGAAAGAATTGGAAGGTTAGGAGGTAAAGTATGGGTCAGAAAGTTAATCCGCATGGGTTACGCGTTGGCGTTATTAAAGACTGGGACAGCCGTTGGTTTGTGAAAAAAGGCGAGTTCGGAGACACTTTAGTTGAAGACTACAACATTCGCAAATTCTTGAAAAAGAAATTATATTCTGCTGGTATTCCTAAAATCGAAATTGAACGTGACGCTTCCAAGGTACGTATTAATATTCACTGTGCCAAACCAGGTATGGTTATTGGTCGTGGTGGTACCGAAATTGAAAAACTTCGACTTGAAGTTGAAAAGATGACAAAGGGTAAACCAGTTATCTTGAATATTGTTGAGGTAAAAAGCCCTGACTTGAATGCGCAACTGGTTGCTGAAAATGTAGCATCTCAGCTGGAACGCAGAATTGCTTTCCGCCGCGCCATGAAACAATGCATTCAACGTGCTATGCGCCTTGGTGCAAAGGGTATTAAAATTCAGGTGTCAGGCCGTTTGAACGGCGCTGATATTGCAAGAACAGAGCACTATCATGAAGGAACCATTCCTTTGCAAACTATGCGTGCAGACATTGACTATGGTTTTGCAGAAGCAAATACGACTTACGGCAAAGTTGGCGTAAAAGTGTTTATTTATAAAGGAGAAGTTCTGAAAGGTGCCAAACCTCGCAAAGAAGGAGGGGCAAAATAATGTTAATGCCAAAACGCGTGAAATACCGCCGCGTACATCGTGGCCGTATGAAAGGCAAAGCAACACGCGGTAACACAGTTTCACATGGCGAATATGGCCTTGTGGCACTTGAACCGACATGGATTACTTCAAACCAAATTGAAGCTGCCCGTGTTGCCATGACTCGTTACATTAAACGTGGCGGTCAAGTATGGATTAAAATTTTCCCCGATAAACCGGTTACTAAAAAACCTGCCGAAACCCGCATGGGTAAAGGTAAAGGTGCACCAGAATATTGGGTAGCTGTTGTAAAACCCGGCCGTGTTATGTTTGAAATTGCCGGCGTAAACGAAGAAACAGCCCGCGAGGCCATGCGCCTTGCCAGCCACAAACTTCCGATTAAATGCAAGTTTGTGAAAAAGGAAGAAATGGGTGGTGAATAGGCATGAAAGCAAGTGAACTTCGTGATATGACACAAGTTGAATTGTATGCAAAACTGAAAGAATTAAAGGAAGAGCTTTTCAACCTACGCTTTCAGCACGCCATCAACCAACTTGAAAACCCCGGACGCATTAAAGCTGTTAAAAGAGATATTGCTCGTGTGAACACTGTTATTCGCGGCATTGAACTCAGCGATGCACAATAAAGAGAGGGAGGTAAATAACAATGGAACGTAATTTAAGAAAATCCAGAACCGGGACAGTTGTATCTGACAAAATGGATAAAACTGTTGTGGTAGCCATTCAAGACCGTGTAAAGCACCCTCTCTACAAAAAAATCGTGAAGCGTACAAAGAAATTTAAAGCGCATGATGAGAATAATGAGTGCAGAATAGGCGACCGTGTGTTGATTGTGGAAACTCGTCCACTTTCAAAAGATAAAAATTGGCGAGTAACGCAAATTCTAGAAAAAGCAAAATAATCATTATTAAAATGAGTTTTGCTGTTACTTTGAAAAGGAGGAACGCACTGTGGTACAGATGCAGACCTATCTCAAGGTAGCCGACAACACAGGTGCCAAAGAAATTATGTGCATTCGTGTTTTGGGCGGCTCCCGAAAGAGATATGCAAATATCGGCGACGTAATTGTTGCTTCAGTTAAAAAAACATCACCCGGTGGTGTTGTAAAAAAAGGTGAAGTTGTTCGTGCAGTTATTGTACGCACCAAAAAAGGTCTTCGCCGTGATGACGGTTCTTATATTCGTTTCGACGAAAATGCTGCCGTTATTATTAGAGAAGATAAAAACCCAAGAGGTACACGTATTTTTGGACCAGTAGCGAGAGAGCTTCGTGAAAAAGGTTATACAAAAATATTAAGCCTTGCACCAGAATCGCTTTAAGGAGGTTTGACAAATGAATAAAGTTCATGTAAAAACCGGCGATATTGTTATGATTATCAGCGGCAAAGACCGTGGTAATTCTGGCAAGGTGTTGGCAGTTAGCCCAAAAGAAGGAAAAGTAATTGTAGAAGGCCGTAATATGGTGCAAAAGCATGTAAAACCCAGAAGACAGGGTGAAACAGGCGGCATTGTAAAAGCTGAATCTGCAATTTATGCCTCTAAGGTTATGCCGGTTTGCCCCAAATGTGGCAAAGCAACAAGAATTGGCCATGTTATAAAAGATGGTAAAAAAACACGCGTTTGCAAAAAATGCAGCGCAGAATTTTAAGGGAGGGAATAACATATGGCAAGAATGAAAGACTTATACGCCAATGAGGTTGCTCCCGCTCTGATGAAAAAGTTTGGGTATAAAAGCGTAATGCAAATACCAAAACTTGACAAAGTCGTCATCAATGTTGGTGCCGGCGAAGCGAAAGAGAACTCAAAGGTAATGGACGCTATTGTTTCTGATTTGGCTACAATTACAGGCCAACGCCCGATTATTTGTAATGCTAAAAAATCAGTTGCAAACTTTAAG
>CAZWXJ010000004.1:11267-29857 GCA_964637735.1 uncultured Oscillospiraceae bacterium
AGGTATGCCAATTGGCGCTAAAGTAACTTTACGTGGAGATACCATGTACGAATTTGTAGATCGGTTTTTCAACGTAGCACTACCGCGTGTACGTGACTTCCGTGGTATCAATGGTAACTCTTTTGACGGCAGAGGTAACTACTCTGTAGGCATCAAAGAGCAACTCATTTTCCCGGAGATCGACTATGACAAAATAGATGCTGTTCGCGGTATGGACATTGCGTTCGTAACAACGGCAAAAACCGATGAAGAGGCGAAAGAGTTGCTTGCAGCACTCGGCGCCCCCTTCGCAAACTAAGGGAGGGACACGACGAATGGCAAAAACAGCAATGAAAATGAAACAACAAAGACCAGCAAAATTTTCATCGAGAGAATACAATCGTTGCAAAATTTGCGGCCGTCCTCATGCTTATCTGCGCAAATACGGTGTTTGCCGTATCTGTTTCAGAGAACTCGCTTATAAAGGCGAAATTCCAGGCGTGCGGAAAGCCAGTTGGTAAACCGTATCTACAAAAAAGGAGGTTCGTGGTATGCATAGTACTGATCCCATTGCAGATTTATTGACACGCATCCGCAATGCGAGCACTGCGAAACACTCTACGGTTGATATCCCTGCTTCCAACATCAAAAAGGGAATTGTGCAAATTCTGCAAGATGAAGGTTATGTAAAGGGTTTTCAAGTAATAGAGGACAATAAGCAAGGTGTTATTCGCGTTACGCTCAAATACGTTGACAATACATCAGCAATTCAAGGCCTGCGCCGCGTTTCAAAGCCCGGCCTGCGCATTTATTCAAACAGTGAAGATATGCCTAAAGTAATGAGGGGACTTGGCACCGCCATCGTTTCCACATCTAAAGGCGTTATGACAGATAAAGAAGCCCGCAAACAAAACGTGGGTGGCGAAGTTCTCGCCTTTATTTGGTAGAGGGGGTGCAAAGACAATGTCGAGAATAGGAAGAAAACCGGTTGTCATCCCGGCAGGCGTGGAAGTTAAAATTGACGGAAACCACGTTACTGTAAAGGGCCCCAAGGGTACACTTGATTCCAACATTCACCCACTTATGAAAATTGAGCTGGAGGGGAATGAAGTAGTGGTTACCCGCCCGAATGATGCCAAAGAAGCACGCAGTTTACACGGGCTTTCCCGTACGCTGATTGCAAATATGGTTGAAGGCGTGACAGACGGATTCAAAAAAGAACTTGAAATTCAAGGTGTAGGGTACCGTGCGGCGAAACAAGGTAAAGACCTTGTGATGAACCTAGGTTATTCTCATCAAGTAATTGTTCCAGAAATTGATGGTATTACTATCGATGTACCGGAACCAACAAAAATCATTATCAATGGTATCGATAAGCAACGTGTCGGCCAGTTTGCGGCTGAAGTTCGCGAAAAACGTCCACCAGAACCTTACAAAGGCAAAGGTATTCGTTATGTTGGTGAACATGTTATTCGCAAAGACGGTAAAGCTGGCAAAGGTGCAGCAGGTTAAACGAAGGAGTGAAAGAGTATTATGGTTAACAAACCAAGCAAAAACGAAGCCCGGCTTCGCAGACATCGCCGTGTACGCGGTAAAATCAGCGGTACTGCCGAGCGTCCTCGTCTCAATGTTTTCCGCTCCTCTAAACACATTTATGCACAGCTTATTGATGATGTTGCTGGTGTTACATTGGCAGCGGCTTCAAGCTTAGATAAAGGTTTTAAAGGAAACGGCGGCAACACTGCCGGCGCAAATGAAGTAGGCAAACAGCTTGCTGAAAACGCAAAGGCAAAAGGTATTACAGAAGTAGTGTTTGACCGCGGCGGATATATTTACCATGGCCGTGTAAAAGCTTTGGCTGAGGGTGCCCGTGAGGGCGGCCTGAAGCTGTAGGAGGGAGGATACAATGAACAAAATAGACGCGTCTACATTAGACTTGAAAGAAAAAGTTGTAGCGATAAACAGAGTATCCAAAACCGTAAAGGGCGGCCGTATTATGAAATTTTCGGCTCTCGTAGTAGTTGGAGACGGCAACGGAACCATCGGTTACGGTTTGGGCAAAGCAGCTGAAGTACCTGAGGCTATTCGCAAAGGTATTGAAGATGCAAAGAAAAATATGTTTACAGTAACATTAAAAGGCACAACCATTCCTCATGAAACAGTTGGTGCATACGGTGCGGCACGCATTTTGCTTCGCCCGGCAGCACCTGGTACTGGCGTTATTGCTGGTGGCCCTGTTCGTGCGGTTTTGGAAGCTGCTGGCATCAAAGACATTCGTACAAAGTCTCTGCGTTCCAGAAACCCTATTAACATGGTAACTGCAACGGCAGAAGGCTTGAAGGGTCTTCGTGATGCAGAAGAAGTAGCGAAAATGCGCGGTAAAAGCGTTGAAGAAATTTTAGGTTAGGAGGCAGTTCATTATGGCTGAAAAGAAGGAAGTAGCAGCGGTAGAAGAAACCGCTTCGGAAACGACTAAAACAGCAAAGAAAACCACCACTAAAAAAGCTGCCGACAAACCTGCGGCAGAAAAAAAGGCAGCAAAACCTGCTGCAAAAAAACCTGCAGCTAAAAAAGAAACAGCGGCAAAAACAGCAACTGCTAAAAAAGCTGATGCGAAAGAAGAAACACCAGCAAAAGCTAAAAAAGAAACAGCTGCTAAAAAGCCTGCTGCTAAAAAAGAAACTGTTAAAGAAACCAAACCTGCCGCTAAAACGGCAGACACCAAAGAAGAAAAGCCTGTTAAAGCAAGTAAGCCAGCAACAAAAAAGGCTACTAAAAAAGAAGGTATTACCATTCAATTGGTGCGTGGTTTCAGCGGCAAAAAGAAAGACCAAATTGCAACAGCACAAAGTTTGGGCTTGAGAAGAGTTGGCGATGTTACCGTTCAACCTGATAACGCCGCAACATTGGGTAAAATTGCGAAAATTGCCCATATGGTGAAAGTGACTAAAGCGTAAGCGAGGAGGTGCACAATATGATGCTCCATGAGTTGAAACCAGCAGAAGGTGCAAGCAAAGCACCGAAACGCAAAGGACGCGGACATGGTTCAGGCAACGGCAAAACTGCCGGCTATGGCCATAAAGGTCAAAAGGCACGTTCTGGCGCTAAAAAAGCGGGCTTTGAAGGTGGACAATTACCACTGCAAAGACGTTTGCCGAAACGTGGATTTGTTAATATTTTTGCTACAGAGTACGCAACTGTTAAAATTAGCGATTTAGAACAACGCTTTGAAAGCGGTAGCGTGGTTGACTTGGACGCTTTGAAAAAAGCTGGCCTTGTAAAAAAACCGCTTGATGGTGTGAAAATTCTCGGTAATGGGGAACTTACCAAAAATCTTACCGTAAAAGTAGCCGCCTATACAGCCTCTGCGAAAGAGAAAATTGAGAAGGCAGGCGGAAAGGCCGAGGTGATGTAAGATGCTCGATATTTTCAAGAATGCATGGAAAATAGAGGATCTACGTAAAAAACTACTCTTCACGTTCATGATTATTATCGTGTATCGGATAGGGGTAGCTATGCCGGTGCCCTTTTTAGACCCAGCAGTTGTTTCTGCGATGATTGATTCATCCGGTAGCATGTTTGGTTATTTTGATTTGCTGACAGGTGGTGCTTTTTCACAAGCAACAATGTTTGCTTTGTCAGTCACACCGGCAATCAATGCGTCTATTATCATCAACCTATTGCAAGTAGCTATTCCTTATTTAGAACGACTTGGCAAAGAAGGTGAAGAAGGTAGACGTAAACTACAAAGAATTACACGTTATACCACACTGGGTATTTCTGTATTTTTAGCGTTTGCATATTATTTATTGCTTCGCTCAAAAGGTGCAGTTTTGTACACAGAAGGGTTTGACGGGTACTTGGTTGCAGCAGTTATTATTGCTTGCTTTGTAGCAGGCGCTATGCTGATTATGTGGCTGGGTGAACAAATTGATGCAAAAGGTATTGGTAATGGTTTATCACTACTTATTTTTGCAGGTATTGTTTCCAGTTTCCCAAGTATGTTCAACACTTTGAAAGGTGTTTGGGACCTTGGCTCACAAGGGCAACCATTTAACTATTTCTTAGTTCCAATTATTATTCTGTTGGCACTTGTTGCTGTTGTTTTCATTGTTATTATGAATAATGGTGAACGACGCATTCCAGTGCAATATGCAAAACGTGTAGTTGGCAGAAAAATGTATGGCGGGCAATCTACCCATATTCCTATTAAGGTAAGCCTTAGTGGTGTTATGCCAGTTATTTTTGCCAGTGCTTTAATTTCCATTCCAGGTACATTGAAAAACTTATTTGGATGGGATAACTGGTTTATCAATTTTTTTGATCTTTCTGGTTGGGGTTATATTATTGTTTACACATTGTTGATTGTTTTATTCAACTTCTTTTATGTAACCATTCAATACAATCCTGTAGAAATGGCAAACCAGCTACGGCAAAACAACGGGTCTATCCCGGGCATTCGCCCTGGTAAACCAACGCAAGAATACATTTCTCGTGTGCTGAGTAAAATTACAGTTATTGGGGCGGTATTCCTTGCAGTTATCGCTATCTCACCAATGATCATTTCCATGTTTACTGGTGTGAACCTACAACTGGGTGGTACGTCTTTAATCATCGTTGTTGGTGTTGCTATTGACACCGCACGTCAATTAGAGTCTTACATGCTTATGCGCCATCACAAAGGGTTCTTAGAATAAAAGAAGCATCTTTTAGAAAGCAAGAGATCAAAAAGAAAGCGAGGCTGTCTTTATGAATTTAATTTTCTTAGGTGCACCTGGGGCAGGTAAAGGTACACAGGCAGAAATCATCTGCAAAAAACTGGGTATTGTTTCCATCTCTACAGGCAATATTCTACGTGAAGCAATGCAAAACGGAACAGAACTTGGCAAAAAAGCAAAAGGATTTGTTGATAGTGGCGCACTTGTACCTGATGATGTCATCATTGGAATCATTAAGGACCGTTTGGCCGAAGACGATTGCAAAAACGGCTTCATTTTAGACGGTGTACCACGTACCATTGCACAGGCGGAAGCCATTGACGCAATGGGCATTCAAATTGATAAAGTAATCGATATAAACGTTTCTGATTCTGAAATTATTGAACGCTTAGCAGGGCGCCGTGTTTGCCCGAAGTGTGGGGCTGCATACCATGTATGTTCAAAACCACCGAAGGAAGACGGTATTTGTGATAACGACGGCGAAAAGCTAATTGTGCGTAAAGATGACAGACCAGAAACAGTAAAAGAACGTTTGAAAGTATACCATGAGCAAACAGAACCGCTTATTGATTTTTACAAATCTCGCGGGAAACTGGTTGTGATTGAAGGGCAAAATGGCATTGAAGCAACAACAAATGCAATTCTTGCCGCTTTGGGGGAATCATAAAGTGATTCTGATTAAGAACGCCAAAGAAATTGAAGCCATGAAGGAAGCTGGGCGTATTTCTGCCCTTGCTTTACAAGTGGCGGGAGAGGTCATCCGCCCCGGTTTAACCACCGGCGAGCTTGACAAAATAATACATGATACCATTGTGAATGAAGGCGCACAGCCGAATTTCCTTGGGCTTTACGGTTTTCCGGGCTCTGCCTGTATTTCCATCAATGATGAATTGATACATGGCATTCCCGGTAGTCGCAAAATTCAAGAAGGTGATATTGTGAGCATCGACGTAGGTGCTGTAAAGAATGGTTTTCACGGAGACAATGCGTACACCTTTGCGGTGGGCGAAGTACCTGCGGAAACACAAAAATTGCTTGATGTGACAAAGAAATCTCTGGAACTTGGCATAGCGGCTGCACAGCCAGGTGCCAGAATTGGTGACATTGGGCATGCTGTACAAACTTACGTAGAAGAAAATGGTTTTTCAATTGTGCGTGATTACATTGGGCATGGTGTTGGAAAAGACTTGCATGAAGACCCAGAAGTACCAAATTACGGTACGGCGGGTAGAGGCATTCGCCTTACTGCAGGAATGACCATTGCCATTGACCCGATGGTAAACGCAGGCAGCCCGCAGGTATATGTTATGCCTGACAACTGGACAGTGAAAACCAAAGACGGTGCGAACTGTGCTCATTTTGAAAACACCATAGCCATCACCCCTGATGGACCGATTATTTTAACAAAAGTGTAGAAGGGGTTGTATATGGAAATACAAAGAGGACTTGTGGTTTTTTCAAAAGCAGGGCATGACAAAGGCAACTGGTTTGCCGTGCTTTCGGTAGAAGGTAATATGGCTACTATTGTAGATGGCCGTAAAAGACGCCTTGAAAAACCGAAACAAAAAAAAATACGGCATTTGGCTGTAACAAACACCCTTCTTTCTGAAGAGGAGCTGAAGACAAATAATGCGCTTCACAAAGCACTTTTCGCAAAAGGGTTTGCAAAAGAAGAAGTAACCAAGACCCAAACCCCAAAAGGAGGGCAGGAAAATGGCTAAAGATGATGTAATTGAAGTAGAAGGTACTGTGGTTGAAGCATTGCCCAACGCAACATTTCAGGTAGAACTTGAAAACGGGCATAAGATACTGGCACACATATCCGGCAAACTGCGTATGCACTACATTCGCATCCTGCCCGGAGATAAGGTGACAATTGAAATGTCTCCTTATGATTTGACAAAGGGCCGTATCACATGGCGTTCAAAATAATTAAATTTTGAACGGGTAAAAGGAGGATACACTCATGAAAGTAAAGCCTTCGGTAAAACCGATGTGTGAAAAATGTAAAGTGATTAAACGCAAAGGCCGTGTAATGGTTATTTGTGAAAATCCGAAACACAAACAACGCCAAGGATAGGCGTATATTATTAGCAGGAGGTGCTTAAATGGCTCGTATAGCCGGTGTTGACCTGCCCAGAGAAAAACGGGTAGAAATTGGCCTTACTTATATTTATGGTATCGGTCTCAGCTCATCTCAACGCATTTTAAAAGGTACAGGCATTAGCCCTGACACACGTGTAAAAGACTTAACAGAAGACGAAGCTTCATTGATTCGTGATTTTATTGATAAGAACTTTGACGTTGAGGGTGACCTTCGCAGAGAGACTGCGCTGAATATTAAGCGCTTGGTTGAAATTGGAAGTTACCGTGGGGTACGCCATCGTAGAGGGCTACCAGTTCGTGGGCAACGTTCAAAAACCAACGCACGTACACGCAAAGGTCCTAGAAAGACCATTGCGAACAAAAAGAAATAACCGAGGGAGGAATAGAGCAAAGATGGCTAAAGCAGGTGCTAAAAAAGCAACCACTACGCGCAGAAGACGTGAGCGTAAAAACATCGAACGCGGTGCTGCACATATTCAAAGCACATTCAACAATACAATTATTACCATTACTGATGTGCAAGGAAATGCAGTATCATGGGCAAGTTCCGGTGGCCTCGGTTTCAGAGGTTCCAGAAAGTCCACACCATATGCCGCACAAATGGCAGCAGAAGTTGCTGCTAAAGCAGCTATGGAACACGGCATGAAAACCGTTGAAGTTTATGTAAAGGGCCCTGGCCAAGGTAGAGAAGCCGCAATTCGCGCACTACAGGCAACAGGGTTGGAGGTAAATATGATCAAGGACGTTACCCCCGTACCACACAACGGCTGCCGCCCGCCCAAAAGACGGCGTATATAAATTTAGGAGGATTACAAATGGCAAGATATACAGGTGCAGTTTGTCGTCAATGCCGTCGAGAAGGGCAAAAACTCTTTTTAAAGGGAGATCGTTGCTATTCTGAAAAATGTGCATTGTCTCGCAGAAATTTTGCGCCAGGCCAACATGGTCAAGGTCGTAAAAAAGTTTCTGAGTACGGCATTCAGCTTAGAGCAAAACAAAAAGCAAAACGCTATTATGGCGTTTTAGAAAGCCAATTTGCAAAGTATTTTGAGATGGCTGAAAGACAAACCGGTATTTCCGGTGAAAATCTGCTTAGGATCCTTGAAAGCAGACTCGATAATGTTGTTTATCGGGCAGGGTTCGCCATGTCTCGCAAAGAGGCACGTCAGCTTGTACTACATGGCCACTTTACAGTAAATGGTAAAAAGGTAAACATTCCGTCTTACCTAACCAAAGCTGGTGAAGTTGTTGCTGTAAAGTCAACTGAAAGCGTTAAATTGAAAGAGTCCGTCGAGAAGAATGCTGCTCGTCCAACTCCTATCTGGATGACGAAAGGTAATGACGGCATGGAAGCAACCATTAACCGTTTGCCGGATCGTGCAGATATCGACTTCGACGTTGAAGAACATCTCATCGTTGAGCTCTATTCTAAGTAACCCGGCTCGCAACAGAGCATGCGAACATGCAAGCATGTGCTTGCACTTATTCTGAAGGAGGGTTTTGAATGATAGAGATTGAAAGACCGAGAATTGAAACCGCCGTTTTGTCTCAAGATGGACGTTATGGTAAATTTGTGGTCGAACCCCTGGAACGTGGCTTTGGTACAACACTGGGCAACAGTTTGCGCCGCGTACTTCTCTCCTCTTTGCCGGGTGTGGCCATTACATCAGTAAAAATTGATGGCGTGGTACACGAGTTTTCCACAGTGGAAGGCGTAAAAGAAGATGTGACAGAAATTGTACTAAACTTAAAAGGCGTTACAGCAAAATTGTTTACAGATGGCCCAAAAGCCGTGCGCATTGAAGCAAGTGGCGAAGGTGAAGTTACCGCTGGGGACATTCAACATGATGCTGACCTTGAAATTTTAGACCCGACATGGCATATTGCCACGTTAGACAAGGACGCTAAATTGACTATGGAACTTGTGTTTGACAAAGGACGTGGGTATGTACCCGCTGACCGTAACAAACAAAACATGGATCAATTCGATGTGGGAGCAATTCCCATTGACAGTATTTACACCCCTGTTCTAAAAGTAAACTACAATGTTGAAAATACCCGTGTAGGGCAAGTAACTGACTTTGACAAGTTGACACTGGAAGTCTGGACAGACGCTACCATCAGTGCAAAAGAAGCAGTAAGCCTTTCCGCTCGTATTTTAACGGAGCATTTGAATTTATTTGTAAATCTTTCTCAAGAAACCATGGATGTAGAAATTATGGTGGAAAAAGACGATAAAGGCAAAGAAAAAGCTTTGGAAATGACCATTGAAGAGTTAGACCTTTCAGTGCGTTCATTCAACTGCTTGAAACGTGCCGGCATTAACACCGTGGAAGATTTGATTAGTAGAACAGAAGATGAAATGATGAAAGTGCGTAACTTGGGCAGAAAAAGCCTTGAAGAGGTTATTCAGAAATTGGAATCTCTTGGCTTTAGCCTTCGTAGAGACGATGAGTAATTGATAAAACATTCTTGCAAAGGAGTTGAGATGGGATGCCCGGTACAAGAAAGCTTGGCAGAACCAGCGACCACCGTAGGGCAATGCTACGGGCTATGGTTACTTATTTGTTTGAACACGGACAAATTGAAACCACAGTAACCCGTGCAAAAGAAGTTCGTGCTATGGCCGAAAAGATGATTACACTCGGCAAGCAAGACACCCTGCACGCAAAAAGACAAATTTTTGCTTTTGTTACCAAAGAAACGGTAGCGAAAAAAGTATATGATGATATTGCACCGCAATATTTAGACAGAGATGGTGGATACACACGTATCACCAAAATCGGTCCGCGTCGAGGAGACGCTGCGGAAATGGCAATCATTGAGCTGGTTTAGTTTATAGAAAAGAAGCAACAGTGTAAAGTGTAACTTTGCATTGTTGCTTTTTTATGTGTCCGCTTGCATGGGTGCAGTGAATACTTTATAATATACAAGCGAGGTGAAAGGTTTGCCAAAATTTTTGCAAAAATTATATACGGGGTTTGTGCCTGCAAAAGTGGCTCTTTTTTTTGTGGGCATTTTTATATACTTATTTTTAATTGTATGCAGTGGCGGCTCAGTAATAGAAGGTAGCTTATTTTGGTTTGCTGTGCTGGGTTATATTGTGCTACCTGGGTATTTGCTTTCCGTGTTATTTTCAAAATGGAAGCTTCTAAAAGAATATAGAGGTATGTTTACCATTTTATTCGGTGTAGGCTTTTTTGCCTTTTTATATTGTATTACTATGCGCCTGTCGGCGTTGTGGTTGTTGAAAACGATGCCGCTTATACTTTCTGTAATTTGCATTTTTCTTTTTATACTACAAAAAGAGCGTATTTCATTTCAAAAAATAAAAAGCCAAATAACAAAACCCAATAATATGTTATTGCTTTTGTTGTTTGCTACCTTGCTTGTTATGTTCTCGTTTACCTATGTGGTGAAAAACGCCCATCCTTCCTTGGTAGGAGACATTGTCCTCAACCATGACTTTTTGTGGAATGTGGGTAATGCAGAGTCATTCAAAATTCGGTTTATACCTGAAGATATACGTTTTATAGGCGTACAGTTGCATTACCACTATTTAACTGAGCTTGTGGCGGGTGCGCTTTCTATTGTGACAGGTATTTCAGCTTATAATATCCTCGGTTTTTATTTTGGACCTTGTATTATTATTGCGCTTATTTACTGTTTGTATATTTTTGGCAATGCTTTTTATAAAGGTAATCAAACAAAAACTATGCTGTTTACTTTTTCTATGTTTCTGTTTGGGTGTGCCAGCTTGTGGAAGATGCTTCCGAATGGACAAGGGTTATTTTGGAACACAAATGTCTATCACTTAATTTCAAATATAAACTCACAAGCAACGGGTATTATTTTCTTATGTATATTTAGCACTGTTTTTTTGTACTGTGTGACTGAAAAATTTAAAGTGTCTTTCATAGAAATGGGATTGCTGTTTATCTCTTTCTTCTTGCTATGTTTTGCAAAGGGGCCAGTGGCGGGCATTGCCGTTTGCGCAGTGGCCATTACATTAATTTGGTTGTTTGTGCAAAAAAAAGTGAATGGTAAAGGGCTTCTTTCTGCCATTGTGCTTGCAGGTATGTTTATTGTTATTTACCAGTTGTTTTTTAGTTCTGGTGCAAACACCAGTGTACAATTTGATATTTCACATACATTAAAAACGACATATTTTGCCCCTTATTTACAATGGATTTGGGACAGGAACTTATATATTTGGTATTTGGCACTGCCTGTTACAATGATTGTGCATACGTTTTGCATGGCACCATTTCAAAGCTTTTTATATGCATGTGGTCTTGGGAAAGACATCAAGAATTTATTCAAACTAGAGGGAGATAGGTTATATGCGAACAGTGCTTTAATTGGCGGTGTACTTGCGTTTTATTTGTTCCATCACCCTTCTATGTCTCAATTATATTTTATTTTTATGGCATTGTTCTTTATAAACTTGCTAGCGGTAGATATGATTGACCGCATAAAGGCACGCTGGGTAAAAGCTTTTGCTGTTTGTTTTGCATGCGTGGGGCTTGTAACAAATGCTTTTTTATATGTAAACTTGGTAGGTAGCGGCGCGCGGCAGCTTGGCAGAAACATGGGCATTATTGAAAAATACCCATATGAGTTTGTAATGAACGCTGATGATGAAGTGGCTATGCAGTGGCTACAAGATAATACAGATACCTCTATTGTGTTTGCAACTAACCGTATTCACACAGGTGCGGCAAGAGAAGGGCTTTCAAATGTGTACTCGGCAATGTCTGGCAGGCAAGCATTTATGGAAGGCTTCAAATACGCCCTTACCAACATGGGTGTGCCAGAAGCGGTTATAAAAGAGCGCCTTGCTGTGAATGATGCACTGTTTGATGCAGCTACGTCTTCAGAAGAACTTTTACAACTTTGTGAAAGGGCGGGCATTACCCACATTGTATATTGTGAGCAATTTTGGGGAGATGAAGAACAACTTGCTTGTTTTGAATTGGTTTTTGAAAGTGAAACAGTGCGCATTTACGCAACAGGAGTAGAACCCCATACCATACACACGTTGTATTTGCAGTAAAAAAAGAGGAGCATTTGCTCCTCTTTTTATTTTGAAAATAATATGGTTTAAAGTGCGGCAAACATCTGGGTGCCTTTTTTAGAAAGGAATAGCCACAGCGCACCAGAGAGTAGAAAAAAGAATAAGCTGAAGATAAGAATGAAAAGAGTAGGCGGAATGAAGAATAAAAATTGAATATATAAAAAGATAATACCCGCTACTAATAAAATACCTGCGAACATAGAGATGAGAACACTTACTGATTGTTTGATGACGATGTTTTCATTAGGGGCATCAAGCCTAGGAAAAAGAAGGTTTGCCACAAGCCCGAATAAGGCGTTGAATAAGTTGAAAGCGAGGCAAGGAAGTAGAATGAAAAGGCAGTCACCCAAAGAGAGGGAGAACGGAACAAACGCCAAGCCTATGGCAATAACAGTGGCAACCATGGTATATAAAAGCTGTATGCTAGCCTTTGCTTTGAAAATAGTAGTTGTAGAGATAGGAGACTCTTTTAAAATCCAAAGTCTGTTTCCTTCTAAAGAAATGGAAACGCATGTAATGGTGCACATGCCGCAAGACATAACAGCCATAGCGGCAAGCGCAGTCGGAATAAGAGAAGTGAATTCTGGCGGAATCATGGATAGCAATTCACGAATATCATTTTGAAAGAAGAGGCTAGAACCTGCCGCAACAAGAAGCATGAGAGGACCAATTCCAGCGTTTAAAAAGTACATTGCTGTGCCGAAAAACCGTTTTGACTCTTTCATAAGCAGAGCGCTAAAGGCGGAAGAGGAAGAAAGAGATTGCATGGTGTAGTCATGCTTCACACTGTGTGAAAGCACCTTTGTGAGAATGTTTTGATAAGAGAAAGACAGCAAATATGCAGTGAGTAAAAAAGGCGCAACGGTAGAAACTGCAAATAGAATAAACTGTAGCAAATTGCCGTTTACAAAGGCCTCTCGCATCCACATAATCGGCGGGAAATAAGTAGCCATAGCTGCACGAAATGCATCAGGTGTGAGAAGCAGTTGCTCGATATTCGCATTGAGCATTATTAAAAAGTACATCATAACAGCGAAACCGATTATGGAAAGTAGAGTTGTAACTAAGTTTTTGCGCTGCACGCGTGAGCTGATAAAACTTATGATAAACATAACAATAAGCCCAAGCAGGGTAGGGTAAATGGGAATAACGAATAAAGACAATACTAGGTAAAACAAAACTGAAAAAGAAAACCCAGCAAAGTAGATGTAGGATGCAATTGCGGGTGCTACTAAAAATACAGTGAATACAAAATTTTCAAGGTAGATGGCAGTTACTTTAGCAAGCATAATTTTGAATGAGCTAATAGGCAGCGCAAAAACAATGTCTATATCTTTCCCAGAAAACAAAACACCTTGACTAGAAAAAGTAGTGAATAAAAAGCACATCATAACAGCTAAAATAACCATCATCAAAACGGCAATGTCTACCGCACCCATTGGTGCAAATGCATAAGCGAGAGAAAACGAGTAAGAGGCGCCAATAAAAAGCATCAGAAAAGACATTACCACCAATGCCACCGTGCTAGAAAGTGCTTTGCGTTTGTTGCGCCGCACAGAAAAGCTACCAAGGCTAAGCAGCATTGTTTGAAAGTTTAATTTCACAAGGGCGTAAAAAGGTTTCATAGTTTCCCCCTTATATGTGAACAGTGGCAGTAGGGTCTACCAGTTCAAGAAAAACTTCTTCTAAAGAAGAATTGCCTACAACGTCTTTTGTAGAGCCTGAAACAACCAATTTTCCACCACGAATAATAGAAATATAGTCACACATTTTTTCAGCAACTTCAAGCACATGGGTAGAAAAGAAAACACTGCTACCTTGGTTACACAGTTCCCGCAACAGGTTCTTCATGGTGCGGGAAGCAACAGGGTCAAGCCCGACGAAAGGCTCGTCTAATATCAGAAGCTTCGGTTTACGTATAAAAGCCGAAATAAGGGCAAGTTTTTGCTTCATACCGTGCGAATAAGAGGAAATAGGGCTACCAAGTGCAGAAGTAAGCTCAAATAAATCTGCATAATGTGCAATGTCTTTTTCACGGTCTTCTTTTGAGATGGAATACATATCTGCAATAAAATTTAGGTAAGCTATACCGCTGAGGAAATCATACAAGTCAGGGTTGTCAGGAATAAAAGCAGTGATTTGCTTTGCGGCAATGGTATCAGTTTTGATGGAGTGCCCGTCAATAAAAATATCGCCTTCCTCAAAGGTGAGAATACCAGCAACACTGCGTAGCGTCGTAGTTTTACCAGCGCCATTGTGCCCAATAAAGCCATAAATTTGCCCCGGTAGAACTTGTAAAGACAAGTCATCAACCGCTTTTTTACCGCCAGCATAAATTTTAGAAAAATGTTCAATTCTTAACATAGGTGTCTCCTCATAATATGTGTGAAAATGTTTACAATTAGATAAATGTCTAAATGTAATTATAGTATGAAGAGCCAGCTAAGTCAATAGTAGAATGATGGATTGGTGCATTATAAAAAGAAACACGTTACAATAAAGCAACGTGTTTTTTAGTAAGCATCAGGTTTTATAAAGTGCATGTATTATTCGTGCATCCAAGATGGTGCATCTTCCGCAAATTTTTGTAAAATATTTAGAAATTCAGAAACATGCCAGCCGTCAGTGGCAGCATGGTGCACTTGCACCGAAATAGGCAGTAAAATACGCCCGTATTCTGGATGGAATTGCCCCCATGTAATGATGGGTGTGAGGTATTTACCGTCGGTCAAAATGTTCAAGTTAAACCCAGTGAAGCGTGCCCATGGAATGGCAGAAACGCTAAAGCTGTTTTCAGGTGGCGGGGTAGCATTCACACCACGTTTGTCTCCAAGCAGGGCAATGTCTCGGCGTACATTTTCGTAATATACAGCAAACTCTGCTTCCATAGGGGTTGTAAGGTAGGTAAAGGTTGTGTCATCATTATGAAAAATAGGGTACGAGACTTCTAAATGGCTCCATACACCAAGGTTACCATCTGCATCAAGCGCACAGCGCATGGCGTCACAACTGTTCACGGCATGTGCTGTTGCATAAGTTAAGGCAGGGGTTATTTTGTACCCCCGTTCAGCGGCGGTTTGGTGTAAGTTTGTAATGTCAATGTCAACCGTCATGCTGTAGGTACAGTTTGACACCGTCATGTAATGTTCAAAATGGTCCTTCCTAGGGTAGGTGTCCATGTCAATACGGGTAAACGTTGCAGGTTTCATGGCGTTTCCTCCTTGTGTATAGATAAGAAATATCGTTGAGGGAATTGTTATATATTGATGATTATATTGTAACATGTGATTATGAATAAAAAAAGAAAAGAACATTGCCTGAATAAAAACAAACAGGTATGGCAATATTCACAGAACAGAAAGTAAAAGATTTCCATTCTGACTATATAAAGCAAAGCTTTTTTTGTGTTACACTATAAAAAGCAGGAGGTGCGGAACATGTATGACGTTTATGAAAAAACCATACGGGCGTTGTCAGCAGATTTGGATGCAGGAAAAACCACCAGCTTAGAGCTGGTTTATAGCTACCTTGAAAGAATAGCTGCAATTGACTCGGCAGGGAAATGTTTGCATAGTATAATAGAAATAAACCCAGATGTGTATTTTATTGCAGAAGCAATGGATGAAGAACGCAAAAACGGAACAACACGTGGACCATTGCATGGCATACCTTTTTTGGTGAAAGACAATATTGCCACAGGTGACAAAATGCAAACAACGGCAGGCTCTATGACGTTAGAAGGCTTGTATGCACCCGAAGATGCACCGCTTGTAAAAAAACTGCGTGATGCAGGTGCAGTTTTACTTGGCAAAGCAAACATGAGTGAGTTTGCCTATTTTGTAAGTTTTACCATGCCGAATGGCTTTTCTTCACGGGGTGGGCAGGTGCTCTCTCCGTATAAAGACGGCGGAGACCCTTCGGGTTCTTCAACGGGAAGCGCAGTTGCGGTAACGTCAAACCTGTGTGCTTTTGCCATTGGCACTGAGACAGATGGTTCCATTATATCTCCTTCCCGCAATAATTCTATTGTAGGCATTAAACCAACGGTTGGCCTTGTGAGTAGAAGGGGAATTATACCAATTAGTAATATACAAGATACAGCAGGCCCCATGTGCCGTACAGTTGAAGATGCTGCAATTGTGCTTTCTGCCATTGCAGGGGTAGATGAACAAGATGCGGCAACGTTGAAATCAGCAGTATATCAAGGCGTTACCTATGAAGACAACTTGCATGAAAATGGGCTGGAAGGTTTGCGAATAGGCATTAACCGAGGGTATATAGATGATTTGCCAGAGGGTGGCGCTGCACTATTTGAACAAGCGGTAGATGCTATGCGAAAAATGGGCGCCGCCATTGTAGAAGACTGTAATATGAAAAAAACGGGTGAAGAAGCATTAACCGTTTTAATTGGCGAGTTTAAGCAAATTATGAATGCACACCTTGGCAGGTGGAAAGATGTAAGCCCACAAAAAACACTGGAAGATATTATGGTGTTTCAAGAACGACACCATGAACAAGCCATACCATACGGCAATGAAGTATTTCGGCAAAGTGAACGTGACTGGAGCGGGCGTGGCGTAGATGCAGCTTATATAAAAGCACGTATAGAGATGACAAAAAAGTGCAGAGAAGGCATTGACAGTTTATTACAAGAAAACAGTGTTGATTTACTGTATTGCCCCACGCACTTTGATGTAGCAGCATATGCAGGGTATCCATCTATGATGGTGCCGATTGGCATGCTACCAGATGGTATGCCATTTGGTGCTTGCTTTGTAGGAACAGCATTTGCAGAAGATAGTTTAATAAAAGCGGCGTATGCTTTTGAACAAGGCTACCCAAAGCGGGTGCCACCAAAATTTGAGGAGGTAATGTAAATGTTTACACTTTACAAAAACGTAGAGTTGTACACCCCTGAGGCAAAAGGAAGAAAAGATGTGCTGGTGTGGGACGATAAAGTATTTGCCATTGAGGATGTTTTGGCAATACCTGCGGGGTATACAGGAAAAACAGTTGATGCAAGCGGGCAAATGATGATGCCTGGTTTGGTAGATACTCATGTACACATTACAGGCGGCGGTGGTGAGGGTGGCTTTAACACCCGCATGAGTGAGCTGACCTTTGAAGAAGCAGTTTCTTCTGGCGTAACGGCAATGGTAGGGGTACTTGGAACGGACGGTTACGGCAGACGCCCTGAAGACGTACTGATAAAATGTATGGCGTTGAATGAACAAGGATTTGACTGTTATATGCTAACGGGCTCTTACACACTACCTGTAGTAAATATTTTAGGTGAAGTGGCAAAAGATGTTATCTTCTTTGAAAAAATTATTGGCGCAGGTGAGCTTGCGCTGAACGACCACCGCAGCAGCTGTATGGGGTATGAAGAACTGTTGCACATTGCTTGTGATGTACGAAACGGTGCCCGCCTTGCTGGTAAAAAAGGTACTGCTAACATTCACCTTGGCAATTATTTAGGTGCATTTAAAACGTTAATAGAAGTTGCCAAAACCGACATTACTTTGCGGGCTATTATGATACCAACACATATTAACCGCACGAAAGATGTATTTAATGAAAGCCTAGAATGGATTGACTTTGGCGGCTATGCTGACATTACTGCGGGCATGGGTGGCGACAATTCTTGGAGTGGGGCAGAGACAATGGAACTTTTATATAACCGCAACAAGAATTTAAACAATATTACCATGACAAGTGATGCTTGTGGCTCTCTGCCAAGTTTTGATGAACTGGGCAACTTAATTGGCATTGAAAAAGGTACAAGCAGTGTGTTGCTAGATGAACTGCGCACCATTATGAAAAATGGTGTGATACCGTTTGAAACGGCTATTTTACCCATTACCAAAAATGCGGCGGATGCGTTTGGTATAACAACTGGCTCAGGTACTATTACAGTTGACAAAAAAGCAAACTTATTACTGCTTGATGGTGCAGGCAATTTAAAAACCACGATATTGAACGGTAAAGAAGTGTTCAACGCATAAAAGTTGACATTTTAAAACATTGCAATTATAATGCCAGTATAATAAGAAACCGATGAAGAAGAGTAGTAACTGCAAAACAAAAACCAAAGAGAGCCACCGCTGGTGCGAGTGTGGCGTTTGCGTTTGTAGTGAATGGACTTATGAGGGCGGCCCGAATTTATAGTAGGCGCCGACGGAAACTCTAACCGTTATGATGAGAGCATATGTTGGTATGTGAAAAGGGTGGCACTAAACGCAGTAGCTTGCGATATGGTATTTTGAAGCTTCTGTCCCTATCTAATAGGGACGGAAGCTTTTTATATTGATAAAAGAAAGTGGCGAGATGAAGATGATTATTAAAAACAAAGGCGCTGGCACACGATGGCGATTTATATAATAACAACTGCGCATAGCATAACAATGAGGAGGATATAAAAATGGAACAAAAGAAAAGAATTTTAACAGGAGACCGCCCAACAGGCAAACTGCATTTGGGGCATTATGTAGGCAGCCTTGCAAGCCGTGTGAAATTGCAAAATGAATATGACACCTTCATTTTGGTAGCAGACATTCAAGCACTCACAACACATTTTGAACAGCCAGAGCTGATTAACGAAAGCATTTTTCAGGTAACGGTAGACAACCTTTCAGTAGGGCTTGACCCAAACAATGTTACCTTTTTACAACAATCAATGGTGTCTTCCATTGCAGAGCTCACCGAGTTTT
>CAZWXJ010000004.1:29867-37819 GCA_964637735.1 uncultured Oscillospiraceae bacterium
ACTGGTAACGGTGAACACCCTACGCCATAACCCAACTGTAAAAACAGAAGCGGCGAACTATGGGTATGATGACATGACTTTTGGATTTTTGGGTTACCCTGTTAGCCAAACGGCTGACATTACGTTTTGCAATGCAAACCTTGTGCCAGTAGGGGAAGACCAAGCCCCCCATATTGAACTGACAAGAAAAATTGCACGCAGATTCAATGACTTATATGGCGAAGTTATTACAGTGCCAGACATTATGCTAAGTGAGCACCCCCGTTTAATAGGGCTTGATGGCAATGCCAAAATGGGGAAAAGTTTAGGAAATGCAATTTACCTTTCAGACCCTGCTGAAGAAGTAAACCAAAAAATACGCAAAGCGGTGACAGACCCAAGCCGTGTTTCAGTGAAAGACCCTGGGCACCCTGAAATTTGCACTGTTGCAAAATACCATGAAGTGTTTAATAAAGGCGAATACGAAGACATTTGTGACAGATGCCGTAGTGCGCAAATTGGCTGTGTAGCCTGCAAAACAAGGCTTGCTGAAAAAGTAAATGAACTGCTTGACCCATTCAGAGAAAAAAGAGCATATTATGAAAACAACAAAACACTTGTGCGTGACATTTTGATGAGTGGTACGAAAAAAGCAAATGAAATTGGTAATGAAACGGTACGAAAAGTAAAAGATGCCATGCATTTGAATATTGATAGCTGGAATTTTTAAACATATATAAACAACCCCCTATGGTATGAACGTTTACCATAGGGGGTTGTTTGATAAAGCTGTAATAAAAGCTATGTCTCAAAACTATGAAAGTCTATTAACGGGCCAAAGGGAGAAATATATAGTCCTTTAATCCATTCAGATGTTAAAAAGGAAGAGGACTCGAAAAAGAGTGGGTAGATAACGTAGTCTCGTAAAAGTGCTTTTTCAGCGCTAAAATAAAGGTTTTGCCGCCCTTGCTGTGTGTTTGCCAAAGGGGCTAAGGCAGATGTAAAAGCAGTATTGTTTTCCCCAACCCAGCTCCATTCACCGCCTGTTGTATAAGGAAGCAAAAGCGCATAAATGTCATTACTTAGGGCAGATACAGGAATGAGAGCAATGTCAAAGTCGCCACGTTTTATGGCGGTTATTATGTCAGCAACAGGCATTTTTTCAATAGAGAAAAAAGCACTTAAATTGCTTTGCCAGCTTTGGTTTACGGTTTCAAGTAAGTTTGCATACACAGCATCTTCGGGTAGCAATACCTTAATGTTTTCAAGTTTGGTAAGGTTTTCACTTGCAAGCCCATTTGCATATTCGCTTTTTGCGGCAGGTAAAGAACTTACAGAAACAGCAGAACCAACGGCTTCACGGTAAGACGTGTTATTGATAGAAACAGAAGGTGGTATGAGCCCATTTGCCAAAGACAAATCAGACGGTATATCTACCTGCGAAAGAGTAACAGCGGCGGTGTTTGCCAGTGCACTACGTATTTGCGGGTTGTTTAACCCAGCAGTGTCTGGGTTAAATAGCAATACCCAAGTGGTGGTGTTCACTTCAGTCACGTTGTAAGAAGAAATATTACCAGTCAGTAGGCGGTGCGGTAAAATGGCTGCATCTGTCTCGTTTTCAATTAGAAGCTCTTGTAAAGAAGCATCTTCAGTTAAAATAGGTAGCCGAATGCGTGGAACAGAAGCATTTTCATCAACGGCAACTAAGGTTACCCCGTCATAATCATTCCATGTGCGCAGGTTGTATGGTCCGTTACAAAGCAGGGTTTCTTTTGTAAGCCCGTATGCGCCACCCGTACTTTCAAAAAATGCTTGGTTGCAAGGCATTGCGCCTGCGCAGGTAAGTGCTTCTAAAAAAGATGGATCAGGGTAAGAAAGTGTAATTTGAATGGTGTAGTCATCAAGTGCTTTTATGCCAAGTGTAGACGGAGAAGCGCCGCTTAAAACCTGCTGAGAGTTTTTAATAGCAGATAATGTTGTAACATGAGGAGACTGTGTTTCGGGCATAAATACACGCTGCATACCGAAGACATAATCATGCGCTGTTACAGGTGGCGGGGTATGGTCTTCATCATCACTAAATGTTACTTGGTAACGGTAAGAAAGGTCTTGCTTTAAATAAATGGTATACACAAGCCCGTTGCTACTAACTTCATACCGTTCAGCGGCTTGTAAAACAGGGGTACCGTTAGCATCCATTGAAAAAAGCCCGTCGAATAAACCACTGACCACAGAGAGTTCTTCAGGGGTAGAAGCCACTTGTGGGTCAAGGTTTTGCGGAAGATTTTCAATATGGTAAAAGAAAATATGGTCTTCGCTTTGGCAAGAGGTAAACAATAAGCAAGAAGCGAGAAGAATGGCGAAGCATTTTTTTAAATATTGAAAAGTCTGTTTCATGTCGTATCGCTCCTAACTTTATTGCAATGTTTATTATAAATCAAATAACAATTCTGTATAGATGGGTATTGGCCAGTAATCTGCGTCAACAAAAGGCTCTAGGGCATCAAGCGCTGCACGAAGTGCAGGCAATTCCTCACAGGCAATGCTGTAAAAAGCAACAGCGGTTTCATCAAGTGCTTTGCGCTGTGCAAACTCGTTTTCTGCTTTTAAGTGCAATGCGGTTGCAGCTTGCGCCACAGCATCAATTTTTTTAGAAAGATCAACAATTAAACTGTTTACGGCAGTGCATTCAGCACCTGCTTGTTTTGTGTAATAATTGCTTTTTCCTAGCGTGCCAAGGTAACGTGCAGCAGCAGGAATGATAGAGCGGTTTACCATGTTGAGTAATGTATTTGCCGCAATAGACTGCGTGTTGATATAGTTGTGCATCATGATTTCATAACGAGATTTGCACTCAGCAGAGGTAAACACTTTGGTACGGGCAAATAAATCAATATTCTTTTTCTTAATAAAAGCAGGTACAGCTTCCACCATGCAAGAAAGGTTAGGTAGCCCACGTCGGGTTGCTTCCTCTACCCATTCTTTGGCATAGTTATTGCCATTAAAAATAATACGCTCGTGTTTGGTATAGTACTTGGCAATCAGTGCATCAACGGCATTTTGTAAAACTTCTTCAGAACTGCCCGTGTAAGGCTCTAATTCATCTGCAAAGGTGCGCAGAGTATCTGCCACAATGGCATTAATAACGGTGTTTGCAAGCCCGATGGACTGGCTTGAGCCCACCATACGAAATTCAAACTTGTTGCCTGTGAAAGCAAAAGGAGAGGTACGGTTACGGTCATTGTCATCAAGGTCAAGCAGGGGTAGTGTTTTAACACCTGTTAAAAGCTGGCGTGCGCCTGCACGTTCTTTTGCAGTGCCATGCGCTAAATCATCTAATATAGCGGTGAGGTGATCTCCGAGAAAAATAGAGATGATGGCAGGCGGCGCTTCTGCTGCGCCAAGCCGAAAGTCATTTCCAGGGCAGGTGGCAGAAAGGCGTAAAAGGTCTGCGTATTCATCTACCGCAGCTAAAACGGCAGTTAAAAATAAAAGAAAGCGTTTGTTTTCAGTAGGGTTTTTACCAGGAGAAAACAAGTTCTCGCCTTTGTCAGTGGTGATGGACCAGTTATTGTGTTTGCCAGAGCCGTTCACACCTTTGAAAGGCTTTTCATGCAATAGGCAAGAAAGATTAAATTTGGGCGCCGTTTTATATAAAATTTCCATAATCAGCTGGTTATGGTCAAGCGCAACATTTGCAGAAGCGTAAACAGCGGCCAGTTCATACTGGGCAGGGGCGGTTTCATTGTGTTCTGTTTTTGCGGGCACACCAAGGTTCCATAGGGTTTCATCTACTTCCCGCATAAAAGCACGCACACGGTCATGAATGGTGCCGTAGTAATGGTCTTCAAGCTCTTGCCCTTTGGGCGCTTTTGCGCCAGAAAGGGTGTACCCGCACATTTTTAAGTCAAGGCGTTTATCAAACAAGGCTTTGTCAACCAAGAAGTATTCTTGCTCTGCACCAACAGAAGGTTTGACCGATTTTGTTTCGGTGTCTCCAAGAATACGAAGAATGCGCAAAGTTTGTTTGTTCAACACTTGCATACTACGCAGTACAGGTGTTTTTTGGTCAAGTGCTTCACCTGTGTGTGCAGCAAAGGCAGTGGGTATGTAAAGGGTGGTGCCAAGCACAAAGGCAGGCGAAGTAGGGTCCCATGCGGTGTAACCACGTGCCTCAAAGGTGGCACGCAAACCGCCAGAAGGAAAGCTAGAGGCATCGGGTTCACCACGGGTAAGCATTTTGCCAGAAAAGTGTAAAATGGGTTTTCCATCGGCAACACCGTCAATAAAACCTTCGTGTTTGCCTGCACTTAGGCCTGTCATGGGGGTAAACCAGTGTATGTAATGGGTAGCGCCAAGGTCCATGGCCCAGTTTTTCATTGCTTCTGCAACAACATCTGCCACAGCGGGGTCCCACTCTTGTATATTATCTCGTATACCACGCATGCTTTTATATATATTTGCGGGTAGTTTTTCACGCATTACACGGTCATCAAACAAATGGGAACCAAACGTTTTGGCTAAGTCCATCAAAGGCCTCCTTATATATTAGCTGAATAAATTATACTATATTATAACATACATATAAAATACTTATTCTATGCAAGTACAAAAAAATTATAAAGAATTGCTAAAGAAAAGAACAATGTGCTTCTATAAGAAATGTGTATACCATCTTGCATATGCCATGCATGCAAAGGTATAATAAAAGAAGTATAAAAAGGGGTGAAGGTATGAGACAAACTGCGACCGATTTTTATGAAAACCTAAAAGGGAAAAAAGTTGCTTTTATTGGGGCAGGCGTTACCAACCGAGATTTGATACCGATTTTTGTGGCAGCGGGGGCAAACGTTACCCTGTGTGACCAAAAGCGTTTTGAACAACTGGGTGACCTTGGCAAAAAATACAAAGAGCTTGGTGTAACCTTCAGCCTTGGTGAGGGGTATTTAAATGCGCTTGCCTTGCAAGATATGGTGATGCGCTCACCTGGGTTTGAATATTACACAAAAGAGCTAGTACAGGCAAAAGAACAAGGTGTGGAAATTACCAGCGAAATGGAATTATTTTTTGCCCTTTGCCCTTGTAAAATATATGCTGTAACGGGTTCTGACGGAAAAACCACCACCACAACACTGGTGAGCGAAATGTTAAAAGCGGAAGGCAAAACCGTGCATTTGGGTGGCAATATTGGGCGTGCGTTGCTACCTGTTATTGATGACATAAAACCAACTGATGTCGCAGTGGTAGAGCTATCAAGCTTTCAGTTGATATCTATGCGGCAAAGCCCTGACGTAGCAGTGGTAACAAACATAACACCAAACCACCTTGACCACCACAAAGACATGCAAGAGTATGTAGACACAAAACGAAATATATTGCTGTACCAAAAGAAAAGCGACAAAGCGGTACTGGGGTACGAAAATGAAATTACCCGTAGCATGCAAGCAGATGTGCAGGGAAGTTTCATGTGGTTTTCACGGGTGCGCCCGCTTGAAAATGGCGCCCATTTAGACAAAGATGGGTATTTGTGCATTACTGAAAACGGAAACACCACGCAGGTTGTGCATAAAAGCAAAGTGCTACTACCTGGGGTACATAATATTGAAAACTTGCTGTGCGCCACGGCTACCGTCTATAAAGAAGTGTCTGCTGAGAACATGGCAAAAGTGGCATCTTCTTTCACAGGGGTGCAACACCGTATTGAACCTGTATGCGAGAAAAATGGTGTACACTGGTATAACGACTCTATTGCAACGTCCCCTACAAGAACCATTGCAGGGTTGCGCTCGTTCAACCAAAAACTTATTTTAATTGCAGGCGGGTATGACAAGGGAATACCATATGCCCCTATGGCGGCAGACGTAAATAAACAAGTAAAATTGCTTATTTTAATGGGTGCAACGGCACAAAAAATTGAAACTGTTGTACGTGCAGATGGAAACTTTTCAGAAGACAATTTGAAAATAGTACATGTAAACAATATGGAAGAAGCGGTGCAAACCGCAAATACATATGCACAAAGCGGAGATGTGGTGCTATTTTCACCTGCCAGTGCAAGCTTTGATGCCTACCCGAACTTTGAAAAGCGGGGGGAACATTTTAAAACGTTGGTGTATGCGTTATGATAGAACAAGCCGAAAAAAACGAAGCGTTATTCTTTGAAATTTTACATGCAAACCCTGTGTTTGGTGTGCGCATTGAAACGCTATATGCATGTTATAAAAATTATGCGTCGCTGTGTTCTTTTTATTTGATAGATGGCAGAGCAGCTATGTCTGTCACTGGGAAAGTTGCCATGATAGCAGGTGAAGTGCGTGATAAAAAAGAACTTGCACAATTTTTTGATTTTTTTGACATACAAGAAATTGAAACCGCAGATTTGAAAATGACGGGGTATGCAAAAGAATATTTTGAAGTGATGCACTTTACCCACGAAAACCAAGAAGAAACCTATGAAAATATAACAATAGACAAAACCCCTGCACCATTGGAAGTATGGGAATTGCTGCATGCCGTTGGCGCCCCTGTAGGAAGAGACAATTTTTACGCTGACTACTGTATGCGCCGCAACAAAGGGCTTGCCGTTGTATATGCTGTAAAACAAGGCGAGCAATATGCGGCAACAGCTGGTGTTTATTCCATGAATGAAAAGGAAGCCTATATTTCTTTTGTGGCAACATTAGAGGCATATCGGCATAGCGGGTATGCGTCGGCTTTGTGCTATGCGCTAGCGCAAGATTTAAAAGATAAACAAGTGTATATTGCCTGCGAAAAAGAACTGATGAATGTATATAAAAAGGCAGGGTTTACCCCGTTTGCCCGCATGGTAAGGCTAACACGAAAGGAAGCAGAATGATACAAGACTTTTTTGAAATAGATGATACATTGGTTGCGTTAGATAAAGAAGTGCTAGCAATTTGCGCTGCTCCATTTGCACAGGTAGATGAAATAAAAGAATATAACCAGCTAAAAATGTTGAAAGCTTTTACAAGCTGCAAGGTAGCGGGTAGCCATTTAATTGGCACAACAGGCTATGGGTATGATGACCGTGGACGTGAAAAATTAGAAGAAGTGTTTGCATATTTGACAGGCAGTGAAGATGCGCTTTTTCGACACAATTTTATGAGTGGGACACATGCATTAACGGTTGCCCTATTTGGGCTACTGCGCCCACAAGATAAAATAGTAATGGCAACTGGTAAACCGTATGACACATTGGTAGAAGCCATTGGGCTGACTGGTAATAAAGGGTATGGCTCTTTGTTAGAATATGGCATTGTTTACAAAGAAGTACCCTTTTTAGGAAATAAGGTAGATTTACCCCAAGTAGCAGAAGCGTGCAAAGACGCAAAGGTTTGTTACATTCAGCGTAGCAGAGGGTATGCAGGAAGGCCAACCCTTGGCTTGCAAGAAATAACAGAAATTGCAGCAGTAGCAAAAAAAGCAAACCCCAACATTTGGGTAGTGGTTGACAATTGCTATGGCGAATTTACCCAAAAGCAAGAACCTACACAAGTTGGTGCTGACTTGATTGTAGGCTCTTTGATTAAAAACCCTGGTGGGGGCATTGCCCCAACGGGTGGCTATATTGCAGGTAAAAAAGAATTGGTTGAAAAATGTGCCCATAGACTAACGGCACCTGGTGTAGGCAAAGAAATTGGCTGTACCACAGATGTACTACGTGAGCTTTATTTAGGGCTGTATTACGCCCCAGGTGTAACAGCAGAAGCGATAAAAACAAGCATCTATGCATCTTGCCTATTTGAAAAACTTGGCTTTGCGGTTGACCCGCCATATACCGCCGAGCGGAATGATATTATTACATCAGTGGTAACGGGTAACGCAGATGGGCTGCGTGCCATTTGTGAAGGGGTGCAAGCAGGCTCGCCCGTAGATTCTTTCGTGACGCCTGAACCATGGGCCATGCCTGGGTATGACAGTGACGTCATCATGGCGGCAGGTGCTTTTACTAT
>CAZWXJ010000005.1:0-32933 GCA_964637735.1 uncultured Oscillospiraceae bacterium
CGTTCACCCTGCAACACGTTTACTTCAACAGAAGGTTGGTTGTCAGCAGCGGTAGAGAAGATTTGGCTCTTCTTTGTTGGAATGGTTGTGTTTCTTTCAATAATTTTGGTAGACACACCACCATATGTTTCAATACCCAGTGAAAGTGGGGTAACGTCAAGCAGTAACAAACCTTTTACATCACCAGACAGTACGCCACCTTGAATGGCAGCACCAATGGCAACGCATTCGTCAGGGTTAATGCCTTTGAAAGGTTCTTGCCCAAGTACGTCTTTAACAGCGTCTTGTACTGCAGGAATACGGGTTGAACCACCAACAAGTAATATTTTAGCAAGGTCTTTTGCTTCAAGGCCAGCGTCAGCCAATGCTTGGCGTGTTGGGCCCATAGTGTCTTCTACAAGGTCAGCAGTCAATTCATTAAACTTTGCACGGGTTAGCGTGGTGTCAAGGTGCTTTGGTCCGTTTGCATCAGCGGTAATAAATGGCAGGTTAATAGCGGTTGAAGCCATGCTGGAAAGTTCAATTTTTGCTTTTTCAGAAGCTTCTTTCAAACGTTGCGCCGCCATTTTATCTTGGCGCAAGTCAATGCCGTTTTCTTTCTTGAATTCTTCTGCCAAATAATCAATAATTCTTTGGTCAAAGTCATCACCACCAAGGCGGTTGTTACCTGCCGTTGCAAGTACTTCTGTTACACCGTCGCCCATTTCAATAATGGAAACGTCAAACGTACCGCCGCCAAGGTCATATACCAAAATCTTTTGGTCGTTTTCTTTGTCAACACCATACGCTAGTGCAGCGGCGGTTGGCTCGTTTATAATACGTTTTACATCAAGCCCTGCAATGGTGCCAGCGTCTTTGGTAGCCTGACGCTGAGAGTCACTAAAATAAGCAGGAACAGTAATAACCGCTTCTGTTACTTTTTCGCCTAAATAAGCTTCGGCATCGCTTTTTAATTTTGCCAAAATCATGGCTGAAATTTCTTGCGGGGTATAGCTTTTGCCGTCAACATTTACTTTAAAGTCGGTACCCATTTCACGTTTGATGGACATAATGGTTCTGTCAGGGTTGGTAATTGCCTGACGTTTTGCAACCTGCCCTACCATACGTTCGCCAGTTTTTGAAAAAGCTACAACAGAAGGGGTGGTTCTAGCACCTTCTGCGTTAGGAATAACAACTGCTTCGCCGCCTTCCATAACAGCAACGCAAGAGTTGGTTGTACCAAGGTCAATACCTATAATTTTTGCCATATGTTCTTTCTCCTTTTATCTTTTAAAAATATCGTTTCTCTTTTTCTTTATGTAAACTGTTTCTTCTGTTATGAAGTACAGTTTCTGTTTTGTGCTAGGTTAATTGGCAACACATACACAAGCGTGCCGAATCACTTTGTCGCCCATGGCATACCCTTTTTTCAGCACTTTGGTAATGGTGCCGCTTTCCACGCCGTCCTCTGCGTCTTCTTGCATCATGGCTGCGTGCAAGTTTGGGTCAAACGGGTGCCCCATTGCCTCAATTTCGCCCACGCCAAGCAGCTTGAAAATGTCATGCGCTTTACTTAACGTTAAGGTTACACCTTTTTTGTACTCAGGGTCACTCGTCTCGGCAGATTCTGCCATTTCCAGTGTGTCTAATAAGTCAAGCAGTTTGTTTACAGCAAACCCTACCCCATTGTTGAAGGAAGCGTCCTTTTCGGCAGTGGTGCGTTTGCGGTAATTGTCATACTCGGCGGCTGTTCGCATCAATGTTTCTTTTGCTTCTTGCAACTCTTCGGTTGCTTTGGCAAGTGCGTTTTCAGCCTGTTGCAGCTTGCTTTCCAGCGCAGCAGTGTCTACAGCTTCAGCTACAGTTTCTTCCGCCACTGTTTCTTCTTCAGCAACCTGCCCTGTGCCGAACTTTTCATCTTTTTCCATCTGTTACTCCTTTTTGCCACCGCCGGTAACTGCGCTACCAAGCTTTTCGGTGAAATATTTTAATAACGGTATAAGTTTTGTGTATTGCATGCGTGCGGGCCCTGCAAGGCAAACGGCGCCATATTGCCCGCCACCTGCTGCGTACCTGGCAGCCAACACACAAAAATTCGGTAGATAGTACCCGGGTATTTCTTCCCCGAACACAATATTTATATCTGCATTTCCGCTTGTAATCACACTTTCTAAAAGGGTTTTGTCTCCTAGTAAAGAAATGATCCCTCGCAAAGAAACGTCAAGATCTTTATAGTCTAGCAAGTTTTCCATGCCTTCCACATATACATGTGGCATGTTCATTTCGTTCAACAGCCGTACCGCGCAAGACACAATTGGCAACAAATCAGTTGCTTTTGCGCCAAGTTTGCGGGCAATGTCTGTTATACGGTCTTGTGTAATATCTTTCGCTGAAACAAAGGTCATCTGCGTGTTTAAAAACATATTCAAAAATGCAATATCTTCCGCAGACAAATTCTTTCTGGCATTGGCAGCACGCATGTATACAGCACCACTTTGGGTTACCCCTAAAACAGTGGCGGTATATTTACCCACCTGTATCACTTCGTAATGGGCAATGCCAAAGTCTGGTTGTTTTGGAGAAGACACCACCCCTGTTAGCCCTGTTAATTCTGAAAGCCCCATGGCGGCCCCTTGTAAAAGGCGGTCCTGCTCATAGTTTAAGTTAGCAAATAGTTCGTCTACCATAGTGCGTTCGGTTTTTGTCAGTGCTTCGGTGTACACAAGGTGGTCAGTGTAATAGCGGTACCCCTGTGTAGAGGGAATACGCCCTGCACTGGTGTGTGGCTGTAAAAGCAAGCCCAATTTTGTAAGGGTAGCCATTTCATTACGCAAAGTAGCAGTTGAAAGATGCAAATCCAAATATTGGCTCAGCAAGCTGGAACCCACAGGTTCACCATCTGCCGCATACAGCCCTATAATAGCTGTCAATATCTGTTGTTTTCTATCATCTATCTTCACGCTTTTCACCTCGTTAGCACTCTACCTATTCGAGTGCTAATACTATTTTACATCAAATAATAAATCTGTCAATAGATTCTATAAAAATAATTCAAAACAGTAGAAAGTTTCAAAAATTGTTCATATTTTACAGGTAATGTTATATTAAATTAAAAGGGAAGAAACCCCTATTTTGTGCAAATTGCAAAAAAGCGGTTATTTTGCTGAAAAACACATGCCCTTTCCTTTATTTTTCGGGGGCTATGTGGTACATTACTTATTACATAATATAGGCAAGCGTCAAAGCATACATGCATCTACATCAAAACGCCTGCCAAAAAAAGGAAGGCTAATTTATATGAACATTGTAATTGTGGGCGACGGTAAGGTAGGTTCTACTTTATCAGAAATGCTTAGCGAAGAAGGGCACAGCGTCACGATTATAGACAAAAACCCGCATGTACTGCGCCGCCATACCGAAGAATTGGACGTTATTGGCATTCTTGGCAATGGTGCAGGCATGGAAAGCCAGAAGGAAGCAGGCGTAGAAACGGCTGACCTTTTAATAGCGGCTACGTCATCAGACGAAGTGAACATGGTGGCGTGTTTGCTTGGCAAAAAACTGGGGTGTAAAAACACCATTGCCCGTATTCGCAACCCTGAATATTATGAACAATTGCGCCTTTTGAGAGACGACCTCGGGCTTTCGTTCACCATCAACCCGGAACTGTCAGCGGCGGGTGAAATTGCAAACATCATCAGCTTCCCGAATGCAGACTCTCTTGGTTCTTTAGCCGGTGGGCGGGTGCGCATTGTGCGTTACACCCTTGAAGAAGAGTGCCCTCTTGCAGGTTTAAAATTGATGGATATTAAACAAAAACGGGGCAGCAATGTGGTTGTTTGCGCTGTTGAGCGGGATGGTAAAGTGTACATTCCGAAAGGTGATTTTGAGCTGCAAGAGTATGATCACATCTACATCACAGGTACTCTTTCGGGTATTGAGAAATTTCTGCAACAATATGGAGAGCAAAAATTTACCATTAAAGACGCCATGATTATTGGTGGCGGTAAAATTACTTATTACCTTGCTAAAATGTTGCAAGACAGCCGTGTACACCTAAAAATCATTGAAAAAAACCATGATAAATGTATAGACTTGAAAGACAAGCTTCCCTTTGTTACTGTTATTGAGGGCGACGGGTCTGACCAAACCATTCTTGACGAAGAAGGCATTGAAGACACCGATGCCGTAATTGCTTTAACAGACCGGGACGAAGAAAACTTAATTATTTCTATGTATAGCATTCTGCAAAACGTGCCGAAAATCATCACGAAAATCAATAACACAGGCTACCTTAGCATTGTTGAAGAAATTGGGCTTGATAGCGTTATTAGCCCGAAATATTCTGCGGCAGACCAAATTGCCCGCTATGTACGGGCCCAGCAAAACACACGTGGAAACAAGGTAGACAGCCTGCATAAAATTGTAAACGGCAATGCCGAAGCGCTTGAGTTTATTGTGCAAGAAGGCGCTGACCGCCTGAATGAACCTTTAAAATACCTGCCCATTGCGTCCAACGTTTTGGTGGCAGGCATTCTGCGTGGAAAAGAGCTTATCTTTCCAACAGGGGAAGACCACTTTCAAGTGGGAGACCGTGTGATTGTTGTTACAACCGATGTCACCTTTGATGACTTCAACGATATTTTCGAAAAATAAACGGAGGAAATTATGCGAAGAAAGGTACATTTTTATGTGCTTGGCTGGGTTTGTAAAATAACTGCGGCGCTTATGTCTCTGCCGTTTATTGTGGCAATTATTTATAACGAAGAAAAAGCAACCACTGCCTTTGCAGCTGCAATTGCCATTGCACTTGTGGCGGGGGTATTGCTCACCCTGAAAAAACCGAATATGGACAGCCTTGTTACGCAAGACGGCTATGCCATTGCCGCCGAAGCATGGGTTACCGTTTCTTTTCTGGGGGCATTGCCCCTTTATTTCAGTGGCGAAATTAAAAGTTTCATTGACTGTTTGTTTGAATCGGTTTCGGGCTTTACAACCACTGGTGCTAGCATTTTGGTAAATGTAGAGGCGTGTTCGCATGCTGTGCTTTTTTGGCGCAGTTTTTCACACTGGGTTGGTGGCATGGGTGTACTGGTGTTTATGCTTGCCATTATCTCTTTGGCGGGAGGTAAAAGCATTTACATTATGCGTGCCGAAAGCCCAGGCCCTATTGTTGACAAAATGGTACCACAAATGCGCAAATCATCTGCCATTTTATACTCTATTTATATTGGCATGACGGTTGTTTTAATTGGTCTACTGCTACTAGGTGGCATGCCCTTGTTTGACAGTTTGTGTACCGCCTTCGGTACAGCAGGCACAGGGGGCTTTGGCATCAAGGCAGACTCTATTGCGTCTTACAGCCCTTACTTGCAATGGGTAATTGCCATTTTCATGATGCTTTTTGGTGTTAATTTCAACGTTTACTTTTTGCTTATTTTACGAAAGGTAAAAGACGCCTTTAAAAACGAAGAAATTTGGACCTATATTGGCATTATGGTTACTGCTACCGCTATCATCGCATTCAACTTGCGAGGCTCATTCGGTGGCACTGAAGAGCTCTTGCGTACGTCTTTCTTCCAGGCGTCCTCTGTTATGACGACAACAGGCTTTGCCACCGCAGACTTTAATTTGTGGCCAGAGCTTTCAAAAGGTGTTTTGGTGCTGCTTATGTTTTTCGGGGCATGTGCGGGCTCAACAGCGGGCGGGTTTAAAATTGCCCGTGTGGTACTGGTTGCCAAAATAGCCAAAAGAGAAGTAAAACATTTGGCAAACCCGCGCACGGTAAATGTGATAAAATTTAATGGGAAGACGGTAGACGAAGACACCGTTCGCTCTACCGCCAACTACCTTATTATGTATATTGCATTGTTTGCTCTATCGGTACTGCTTGTATCCTTTGGGAATTATGAACTAGAAACAAGCTTTACCGCTGTTGCTACCTGCTTTAACAACGTAGGGCCAGCACTTGGGGCAGCAGGGCCCGCTGGCAACTTCCAATTTTTCACCAATTTTGAAAAAATCATCTTGATGTTAGACATGCTTATCGGTCGTCTTGAAATTGTTCCGATGATCATTCTGTTCGCACCACTGGTTGCGCACAAAAGTAGCCGCAGCGGCTTCTTCTATAAACTACGTGAAAAGCGGAAGGCGGCAAAAATAAAAAAGAAAACTGCTTAACAATAGCATAGTATAGAAAGGGGCTGTTACGGTGGACCGTGTAATTTTACATTGCGACTGTAACAGCTTTTATGCGTCTGTAGAGCTTCTTTCTTTGCCAGAACTGCGTGATAAACCGGTTGCCGTTAGCGGCAGTGTTGATGATAGGCATGGTATTATTCTTGCTAAGAATGACCTTGCCAAAAAGTACAATGTGCAAACCGCCGAAACAGTTTGGCAAGCAAAACGCAAATGCCCAAACCTTGTGCTTGTTCCCCCTCATCATGACCTTTACGCAAAATACTCTAAACAAATCAACGCCATTTATGACAGGTATACAGACCTTATTGAAGCTTTCAGCATTGACGAGTCCTATCTTGATGTGACAGGGTCGCTACATCTATTCGCAAACTCCCCCAAAGAATTGGCTGACCAAATTCGAGACGTTGTACAAAAAGAAACAGGGCTTACCATATCAGTCGGGGTTTCGTTCAACAAAATTTTTGCCAAACTTGGCAGTGACTATAAAAAACCAAATGCAACCACCGTCATCACCAAAGAAACGTACAAAGACATTCTTCACCCGCTCCCCATCAGAGACCTCATTTTTGTTGGTCGCTCAGCGGAAGAGACTCTTAAAAGCTATGGCATCCACACCATCGGAGACCTCGCCATTGCTGACAGGGGCTTTCTTGCTGCAAAACTTGGCAAAATGGGAGACATGCTGTGGACCTATGCCAACGGGCTTGACAATGAACCCGTGCGTGCCAGAGGAGATGACAGAGCGGTTAAAAGCGTTGGCAATGGGCATACCTTCCGCCGTAACCTCATTGGCGAGGCGGACATGAAAACAGGCATTACCTCTTTGGCAGACACTGTTGCCCTGCGCCTGCGCAAAAGAGGGCTCTATTGCACAGGCGTTCAGCTGACCATTAAAGACAGAGACCTCAAAAGTATTCAGCGGCAAACACAGCTGCCACCCACCCAGCTTTCAGAGGACTTGGTAGATGCTTGTATGGATTTGCTGCATAAAAACTGGAACCTACATGAGCCTGTTCGCCTACTTACGGTTACCGCCATAGGGCTAACGAGTACGCCATCTTTCAGTCAAACATCTTTGTTTGACACCCCTACCAAAAGCAAAGAAAAGCAAGAAAAACTAGAAGAAGCCCTTTTCAAAATAAAAGGCAAATATGGCAAGCAGTCCATCGCCCGAGGTAATATTATTAAAAATGATATTGGCATTGCAGAATTGAACATTGCAGATGACGATGATGAAGACGAATAAAAGGCATGGTGCCTATGAAATAAAAAGACGGAATGAGGAGAAAAATGAGTAAAAAATTAATGAAGAAAGACATTGTTTTTGTGGTTGCGGCAATGGCCAGTTATGCCCTGTTTTACAGCGATATTTTGGGGCTATTGGAATCTCATATCTCTGCAACAACGTACGCCGTTATATCGCTTATTATAAGCATCGGCATCGGTCCGCTCATCGGGTTTTTGCTTACAAGCAGAAACAAAAGAACAATGCGCAAAGAAGAAATTTCCCCTTTGCAAACGTTCATAACAACAAACGTGTTTTTGCTTTTGTGCACATTGGTTGACTGTGCCATTTTTTATGTACGGCATAACATGGTAGGTACCCACGCTGTTAGTTTTTTCCTTTTGCAATTTGTGCATTTCATGCCTACTACGGTTATTTACTTCCTACTTCCTTGGCTCTATTTTGGCGGAGACATGAAGGCAACCATGAAAAAACCAAACCGCATTTGGGGTTTGGTCATCATCACACTTGTTGTACATATTGCGATATGGATATTGATTAGCGCATTTTTAGGGAATGCGTACCCGTTTTGAAAATATAAGAGTGCATAAAGAGGTTAATATATGAACTTTGAGACATTTCAAGCTGCGCTAGAAAAGGTTAAATATTTCAAGGCAGATGAGGACTATGCGGCTTTTGACAAGCTAATTGAAAGCATTACAGGCACCGAAGATATACAATATTTAAATTGTTTGCTTGATGCTATCTGTGTAGATGATGACTATGGTCCATATGAGGGGTTATATAATGCTATTTGGCGGTTTCCTATTGAAACGACAGCAACACGCCTTGCGCAGTACCTACCTACGTTACAACTTCGTATGGGGCATGCGCCTTTTCAGGTGTGGCGCTTTTATATTCCTGCTTCGCAAACAGAAGAAGCAACTGCTGCTTTTTTAAAAACAGCGGGAGAATGGACAGAAGCAGAACGAGAAATTACCATGCCCATTTTAGAAAAATGGTGTTTACAAAGCGCAAGAGATGAAGAAGCGTGGGCGCCTATTTATAAAAAACTAGGCGGCAAACTACCGAAACGCCCTCCAGTTGACCCAGTGCCTGAAGAGTATGGTTGGTCACCTGAACTGCAAGAACGCCTTGCCGTATGGCGTGCCTTACCCGCAGGAAAGAATAATGAAAAGGTCTTCTGGTTTGGCGGGCATGAAACCCATACAGAAGAATGGATAACTGATATTCCGCACATTATTGAAGCGCTTGCCTTGCGACAAGGTGAAAAATGGCGAGATATTATGGTTTGGCTCAATCCATTCAGTTTTTTTGCTCAAAATTTGTACCCGCTTTTTATAGAAGAACTTTCTAAAACGCCTATGGGTATTCGCAACCGTGCCCTTAGCAACATTAAAAAAGCAAGAAAGCCCTATTATGAAAATGTTTGCAAGCGCCTTGCTGAGGAGTATGGCATAACCATAGAAAATCCTAATTGGCCAAAGGGGTAAAAGGTAAACGGGCATATATAACAAAACAACAAAACGGGGTGTGCATAATGGAAGGAAATGAAAAAGAAGTATTGCAGGTTGTGCTGGCTTTTACCAGTGAAAAAACACTTTGGGAAAATGCTATGCAATATAAAAAGTTAGAAAACACCCCTGAAAAACTGGAAACCAAACCGTATGAATATTTCAAAACGTTTGACCCAAAGCAATACAAAGGGTTAGCCCAAACTGAAATAAGAGAACAATATGAAGTGTTTTTTAACAAGTACACAACACCCAAAAAGCGTGTATTCGCAGGAGGCAGCACAAGTTCTTTCAGTTTTCCTGCACGGTACCAAGGCATAACTGCTAAACAAATTACGGCGGTAGATTTTGCCAGCGACAACCGCTGTGAAGTAACCTGCCAAATACCAACAGGGTTTAAACAAACAGTCAAATTTATTGTTCTTAAAAAGAAAGATGTTTGGCTGATAGACAGTGTAAAAGCGTATAGCAAAAGTGATGACAAATGGAGAAATTCCATACTTTGAGAAAAGATATGAGAACAATAATGCATAGCATATAATAGAAAAGAGACACCCATGAAAGAAAACAAATATGATAACGAGCAATTTTTTGAAGCATATAGTAATTTTCCCCGCTCGGTAGAAGGGCTTACCGCTGCAGGTGAATGGCATGAACTACAAAAAATGATGCCAAATTTTGCGGGCAAGCGTGTGCTTGACATTGGTTGCGGTTTTGGTTGGCACTGTATATATGCCGCACAGCAAGGGGCATCTTACGTTCTCGGCACCGACATTTCTGAAAAAATGCTTGCCACTGCCACCGAAAAAACAAACCAGCTTGAAAAAGATGTAGCTTCTAAAATAGAATACAAAAAATTGGCGATGGAAGACATTAACTTTCCGCCGAACTCTTTTGATGTGGTGATCAGCTCGCTTGCCTTTCACTATACGCCGCATTTCGAAGAAGTGTGCAAACGCATTTATGCCTGCCTTACAACTGGCGGAGGTTTTGTCTTTTCAGTAGAGCACCCTGTCTTCACAGCGCAAGGTACCCAAAACTGGTACCAAGGCGCCAATGGTGAAAACTTGCATTGGCCTGTTGATGACTACTTTGTAGAAGGAAAAAGAGATGCTGTTTTTTTGGGCGAACAGGTTACCAAGTACCACAAAACGCTGACTACCTATTTAAACACGCTTTTACAAACGGGGTTTTCTATCACGGCTATTGTAGAGCCACAACCTGCACCCCACCTTTTAAACACCGTAGAAGGCATGCAAGATGAACTGCGCCGCCCCATGATGTTGCTTGTTTCAGCAAGTAAAGAGAAATAGATGCGCTGTATTACATAAGTGGTAAATATATTGTAGCCATAATAGTTAAAGAAGGTGATTGTAGTCAAAAAAAGAATAAACAAGAAGTTAATAAAAACCAATTTAATGTTTATGTTAGTTCCAGTACTTTGGTTTCTTTCACAATACATGGAATTGTTTAAATGTTTTGGTAATATCCCAGAGTTTGCGGGGAATTTATTAATAATCGCCTTTGTTTTTATTGCTCCTTTACTATTTGCTTTTATAGTTGCAAAACATAATAAAAAAATTGCAAAACAAGAGCTATTTTCGACCAATATAGCTTACATTGCAACAATCACAGTCTTGTTTTTAACTATTCTCATTAAAGGAATTGTTTTTTCAAGAGGGAACATACAAAGTCTGGATGTGGTTTTAATAATGATTATTTATGATGTATATTATGTGCCGCTTTTAGTCTTTTATACCATCGTCCCCTTCATTTATTATGCTAAAGAAGAAGAGAACAAAAAAGAGACAAACCACTTTTTTATAATTGCAATAATATCAGTATTTGTAGCAATAATAGTAGGGTTCTTAATCAATATAATAATTGGAACTGCATATAGAAGATAAACGCAATATAGTATCCTTTTCGCAAAATATCATGATGACTATGAAGACCCTGCAAAAGTCAT
Source organism: uncultured Oscillospiraceae bacterium (assembly GCA_964637735.1). Classification (GTDB taxonomy): domain Bacteria; phylum Bacillota; class Clostridia; order Oscillospirales; family Ruminococcaceae; genus CAZWXJ01. The sequence goes on from CAZWXJ010000005.1 coordinate 10,910, forward strand.
GTTTACAAAACAAAAAAGATAATGAGCACACAATAAAAGGGGGTTATACCATGGCAGAAATAGCAAGCAATGTTATACCTTGGCAAGAAGATAAAATGAAGCCTTACAAGTGGGTAGATGCCTACCTGCAAAAATTACCTGCTACTGAAAAAGAATTTCAGCCCGCATGGCAAGCTTATAGGTACATATTGCGCAAAAAAATGTACGCTTATATCGGCTTTCATGACAAAACCGCCCGCCCTATCATCACGTTAAAGCTTGAGCCCGCTTTTAGTGAACTGTTGCGCCGTACATATGAGGACATTGTACCAGGCTACTACATGAATAAATTTCACTGGAGTACCGTATACCTAGACGGCGGCGTGCCCAAAGAAGTATTGACTGACATGATGCAAGCGGCTTATAAACTGGCGCTCTCATCACTTAGTAAAAAGGCACAAAGTGAAATAGCTGAAAGCAAATAAAACATGTGTAATATTGCCCACACTGTGGGTAAAAAATAAATATCAAAAAGGGGTATTAATTATGAGAATCGACGGAATTGTTTGGCAAAAAAATAAAATGAGTAACATATCTGGGTTCTTAACTGCTGAGGATGGCAGCATCTTTTTCACAAAATACCGTGATGGCTATGAAGACCACGCAAAAGTCATGTTCACACGTAAAGAGGCGAAAACCAACCGCATGATAGACGGCTTGATAGGTAAAATGAAGCCTGAAGAAGAATTGTTTCGTGTAAACAAGGCAGATGTCGCAGATCTTAACATCATGAAAATGGACCCTGTAACAGCAGGCGGCAGAACATTTTATTCGGTTTATGTAACTTTCAAGGCAAATGGCACAGACTATGCTCTCACCCATTCCCCAAACAGTGAAGAAGAAACGGATGAACTGGGTAATCTGTTCAATGTATAACACATAAAACCTACAATACACAGGAGGTATTGACATGCGTAAAACATTGGTAGCTTATTTTTCAGCAAGCGGCGTAACCGCAGAACTTGCCAAAGAACTGGCGAGCGCCCAAAACGCAGACCTTTATGAAATTGCACCCGCAACACCTTACACTGAAGAAGACCTGAACTGGAACAACAAACAATCTCGCAGCTCGGTGGAGATGAATGACCCCGCCTTTCGCCCACCGCTTGCAAACCTAAACGCAAGCATTGCAGAATATGACGTTGTTTTCGTCGGGTTTCCTATTTGGTGGTATGTAGCCCCTACCATCATCAACACCTTTTTAGAGGCATATGATTTCTCAGGCAAAACTGTCATTCTTTTTGCTACCTCAGGTGGCAGTGGGTTTGGCAAAACCCTTGCAGCCTTAAAGCCGTCTGTTTCCCCCACGGCCACCCTGCAAGAGGGATACCTGCAAACAGGAACCACCCCGCCAAACGGCATTGCCAAATGGGCGGCAGAGTTAAACCTGTAAGCACAGCAAGAACAATGAAACCAGAAAAAAGGTAATTATATTAAGAAATCTTTCTTTTTATATTGAAGCCACGCCATATAAGTGCAAGCAATAATAATAACAATACCAGTAATCCACTCTTGAAAAAGAATCCCTTCATACATCAATTTTTCTGTTTTAATCCAATCCATTGGGGAAAACCAGCGTAAAAAGGCAAGCGGTGAAATAACCACTGATAAAATACCCAACAAAAAAGTACCAAATACAAGGGTTACTGTTACACCTGCAACCCCTTTGTTACTTTTAATAAAGGTAGAAGCCAGCACCCCCATTGCCGAAAAAACAAGGGAAACAAACAACATGGCACCAAATATAATGGTAGCCTCTTGCATTGCTTGCCTTAAAGTGTAATCACTCACAAGGCAATATCCTATTACAGTTATTACTGCATAAATAAAAATCATGACAAAAGTAATAGTAAAATGCGCAAGTAATTTTTGGAAAAGAATATCACTACGTGAAACAGGTTTTGCATATAAATATTCAATAGTGCCATCTGCTTCTTCTTTAATAAGCAAGGCCACAGCTTGTTGCACAATTAATACCATAATTGCCAATGTTACATATTGAATAACATAACCAAAAAAGTTGGTGATGATAGTGAAATCTGGCACATTTGCAATACCTAAGGCCTGTAACATAACACTATCCATACCTTCTATTTTCGCATTGGCAAGCGCCTGCATAGACTCTGTTTGCATAGCAGGGAAAAAGGCAAGTAGCACAAAAATAACTGCACTGATTGACAATGTTCCTGTAATAGCACCTTTGCGAAGGTTTCGTATTTCAAGTAAAAAAACATTCATTCTTGCTCCTCCAGTTCATACAAGTCCCAAAAAACGTCTTCCATATGTTCGCTTTTCAACGTAAAATCAGCAGGCGCTATGGCAGAAAGAGCATGGATGATTTCTGCAGCAGAAAGAGCAGTACGAAAAATGCGGATATCTTCATTCGCCTGTAGCAACGTAAAGCCGTCAGGAATTTGTTGTTTACCGCCCGTCAGAGTCAAAATTTTACCTTGCGTTTTCGCAATTTTTGAAAGGTCAACGACATCTAGAATAACCCCTTCTTTAATAAAAGCTACTCTGCCGCAATATTCCTGTACCTCAGCCAAATTATGGCTAGATAAAAACACGGTTGCACCTTCTTTTGCACGGCGTATAAGTTCTTCAAACAATAACTTTTGCATCATAGGGTCAAGCCCATTTGTGGGTTCATCTAACACAATTACTTTTGGGTGGTTGCTTAGTGCGCATATTAAAGACACTTTCTTCTTATTACCTGTAGACAGTTCGTGAAAACGTTTGCTTGTATCAATTTCAAACAAAGCACAAAGCCGTTCCGTTTCCTTATGGTGGTCTCCATGGTAAAAAGCGGCGTTTCTTTTTAATAATGCACCTACTTGCATAATGGGGTATAATCGAACATCACTGGGAACATACCCCGTGAAAGTTTTTATCTCTTTTGCGTTTTTTACAACATCTAATCCGCAAATTGTGGCAGTTCCTTTTTGTGCAAAAATAAAACCCATTAATATTTTAATAGTAGTAGACTTTCCTGCCCCATTGGGGCCTACAAATCCGAAAATCTCACCTGCATTTACCGAAAACGATACATTTTGTATGCCGATGTGCTTACCATAATATTTTTGTAAACTTTGTAAATCTATGGTAGTCATTATTTACCTCCCATCACGGGCATTTCGTTTTTGATATTCCTCTAAACTGCGGTTTAAAAATTTGGTTTCACGGTGTAATTCCAAATAATAGCCAGCAATCATAGCTATCATGCCCATTGCCAAAACCAATAAAAAAGTAAAAAAGCACCACGCTGGAAGAAAGTCATACCATCCAAACACAAAATTAAACATAAGGGTGGTTGCTACACCAGAAAGCACCCAAATACAGCATCGTGTGAAAGACAGCTTTTCTACAGGAAGAACAATTTGTTGTAAAAGCCCAATTGCGTAGCAGGCAAACATCATTTGCACAGCAGTGTAAAAAGTCAAAACAATAGATGGCTCTTTAAAAATAATGCCAAACAACAAATAAACAAGTGTAAATGCAACAAAAAAAATGCCCATTGTATATTTTGCCTTAGTCGTCCATAAATATAATCGTGCAAAACTGCTATTCTTAAAATTTTCACTGTTCATGCCGTTACCTCCATATCAGTCTGCTATTCCAAGGCGGTCTGCCAAATCATGAATATATCTACGAGAAACAATTAATTTCTCACCATTGTCTAATGTAATCTCAATACGGCTATTAGGTAAACTTTTCAATTTTACTACATGGTGCAAATTACATAATTGAGACTTTCCAATACGAAGCAACCCTGTTTCTTCATAAGCTTTTTGCAAAGAAAAAAGGCTTTGGTGCGTTTCCAGTACAGCGGTTTTCGTATACAAAAACGTTTTACCATCTACGGCTTCAACAAAAAGAATATCATTTGGTTGCAGTAAATGGGTTTCGCCGTCTTTATACCCTGTTAATTTGGAAGAGTACTCTCGTAAAACAGCAAGAATTTCTAACACTTCATCATTTAAATCAATACAGTGTATAACAAGTTCATTCTCCTCAAAATCGCCGTGCTCTACTCTGATTTTCATTTACCGCCACCCCACTTACAAATATATGGTTTATATGCTTATTATAGCTTATTTTCAGGTAAAGAAAAGGAGCTGCACGCTAAGTTACAAATATAAATGGGTAAGCTACAATTATTATTTACATTGATTTTATATTGTTGTTTTCAAATTATAAAAAAGGTACTATAGAATCAAAAGCACTATACATGTTTCACAAAATATGTATAAATAGTATGGTGAGGATATTCTGCCTTACCATGAAAAGACGCTTTAAAGGAGGCATAACATGGACATTAGCTTATTTGACGTCGTCGGTCCCGTCATGATCGGTCCTTCCAGTTCGCACACAGCAGGGGCAGCAAAACTTGCCTTTACGGCCCGTGCCATTGTCGGCAAACCGTTCAAGCATGTAACATTTGGGTTGCATGGTTCGTTTGCTCAAACCTATAAAGGCCATGGAACAGACTATGCCCTAGTAGCAGGCATTATGGGTCTGCGTGAAGATGATGAGCGCTTGCCTCAAAGCTTTGACATCGCACAAAAAGCAGGCATTACCTACAATTTTGAAGAGGTAGACCTTGGTGATGCACATGAAAACAGCGTGCGTATTACCTTCACACTTGATGATGATTCTCAGTTCTTTGTACAGGGGTCTTCGCTTGGCGGTGGGCGCATTCTCATCACCAACATCAACGGGCTTGAAGCAACCTTTACGGCATCTTACCCTACCATCATTGTCAACCAGAATGACCAACCAGGTGTTGTTAGTGATGTTTCCACAGTGCTTGCATTCAATGGCATTAACATTGGCACCATGACGGTTAGCCGCCAAGGCAAAGGTGGGCTTGCTTCCTGCGTGATTGAATGCGATGAAACGATTCCAGAAAAAATTGTGAATGACTTGCGGCGCATCAACAATGTGTTGTCAGTGCAGGTTGTGAACTTGTAACAGTATAAAGGAGCGTTTATGTTACCAACATTCAAATATCATCCGCACCTCATTGAAAATGAAGTGTTCAACAAAGCAAAAAAGGGCGAGTATATTATTTGCCTTTGTTGTGAGAAAGAAACAGACTACTACTATGAGCCTATGATTTACGCCAGAGAAAATGTGCAAAACCTTTGCCCAAGCTGTATTGAAAGTGGCAAAGCGGCGAAAAAATATAATGGCAGTTTTATACAAGATGCAGAAAAGGTTTCAGACATTGAAAAAACCAAAGAACTTTTTGAGCGGACACCAGGGATTGTGACATGGCAAGGTGAATATTGGCTTGCACATTGTGATGATTACTGTGCTTTTATTGCCTATGTTGGCATTAAAGAGCTAACCGAGATGGGCATATTGGAGGAAGTGCTTGCAGACTATGCTTTGCAAGACGGTTATGAGGCAGAAGACGTTCGTAGCTACCTTAAAAAAGACGGAAGTATGAGCGGGTATTTGTTCAAGTGCCTACACTGTGGCAAATACCGCCTGTGGGTAGATGCAGACTAAGTGGTATAAAAATAGCAAGGAGGGTTTTGATGTATAAAAATGGTGAAGAGCTATTACAGCAAGCAACAGGTAAAAATGTACCGCTGTACCAAATTATATTGGAAGATGAAATAGCACTATCTTCCCGCACAGAAGAAGAGGTGCGAGACGAATTTGCAGTGCGGTATGAGGTTATGAAAAACTCTGCCAGTAAGGCATTGCATAAAAGCGAGAAAACCGCAGGTGGTTTAATAGAAGGTGTGGCTAAAACACAATATGCCTTTGCCCAAACAGGAAACGGGCTTATGGGAGATGACCTAAACGAAGTGATGGCAATGGCGCTTTCTTGCAGTGAAGTAAACGCTTCTATGGGGAAAATATGTGCCGCACCAACGGCTGGCTCTTGTGGTATTTTACCTGCTGTGTTAATTGGTACAGAAAAAAAGCAAAACGCAACCCCCAAACAAATGGTAGATGCGCTACTTACAGCTTCTGGCATAGGTGCTATTTACACAAAAAACGCAACAGTTGCAGGGGCGGAAGGTGGCTGCCAAGCAGAATGTGGCGTGGCAACGTCTATGGCAGCGGCAGCGGCTTGCCAGCTTGCAGGTGGCACACCTGCCCAGTGTATAGACGCCGCCAGTTTTGCCATGATTAACATTATGGGGCTTGTGTGTGACCCTGTTGCAGGGCTGGTGCAATTTCCTTGCGCACAGCGCAATGCTTCGGGTGCTATAGGGGCGCTAGTTGCAGCTGACATGGCTTTGGCAGGGCAAACTTGCTTAATACCGTTTGACCAAGTAGTAGAAGCCATGTATAAAGTGGGCAAACAAATGCCTATGGAATTACGGGAAACAGCACTGGGTGGTGTAGCAGCAACGCCCGCTGGCAAAACATTAGCACAGCAAATTTTTGGGTAATATATAATTTTCTAAGCTGACAGTATGCATAATAAATGAAACTTGCTATAATAGTGTACGATTGGAAAAGAGTGAAGGAGTTTATTATGATAGCTAATACAAAGATGCTAAATTTGCCTGAACATAAAGACGAGTATGGAAGATTAGTTCCTATTGAGGCGGAAATGGATATACCCTTCCCTATTAAACGAACATACTATATTTTCAATGTAGAAGCAGGTGTGCGACGTGGATTTCATTCACACAATAACTTACAACAAGTGCTTATATGTGTACATGGCAGTGTGAAGATATTGACAAAAACGCCTTTTGAGGAAAACATAGTTCTATTAAACAACCCAGCAGAAGCGCTATACATTGGTCCTATGGTATGGCGAGAAATGTTTGATTTTTCGGACGATGCGGTATTGCTTGTACTTGCTAGTGAGCACTATAATGTGCAAGACTATATTCGAGATTATGTACAGTACGAAAAAAAGCAAAAGCTTATTTTAAATAATGGGAGATGACAACGTGAAGGTACCCTTTTCAACTTTTGACAAAATGCATGCTGATATTAAAGATCAAATGATGAACAAATTTGAACAGATGTATGACAAGGGTTGGTTCATACACGGAGAAGAAGATACACTATTTGAGCAAGAATTTGCGGCGTATTGTGGAAGCAAGTATTGTATAGGTGTTGACAATGGGTTGAATGCTATTTACTTAGTATTGCGTGCACTTGGTGTTGGCGCTGGAGATGAAGTAATTATTCCGTCTAACACGTATATTGCAACAGCACTTGCTGTTACTTTTACAGGAGCAGATGTTGTGTTGGTTGACCCAGACGAAGAAACCTACAACATGTGCGGAAAAGGACTGGAAGAAACAATTACCGAAAGAACAAAGGCGATTGTTCCAGTGCATTTGTATGGGCAAACAGCACAAATGGACGAAATTATGGAGATTGCAAATAAACATAACCTTTATGTAGTAGAAGACTGCGCACAGTCTCACGGTGCAATGTTCAAAGGGCAACATTGTGGTACATTTGGCATAGCAAATTGCTGGAGTTTTTATCCAGGTAAAAACCTTGGGGCACTTGGAGATGCTGGAGCAGTAACAACAAATGATGAAGCATTGGCTATAAAAATTAGGAGTTATGCTGATTATGGTAGTACAAAGAAGTATCACCATAAGTACAAAGGTACGAATAGCAGATTAGATGAAATTCAAGCAGGATTTTTACGCATCAAATTACCACATATTGACGAATACCGAAAAGAGAGAAATGAAATAGCAAAGAAATATTTGGCAGGTATTCATAACCCGAAAATTAAATTGCCTAAAATTGGAAAAGACAGAAACCATGTGTGGCACATTTTTGCTGTTATGTGTGATACAAGAGATGATTTGAAAAAATATTTGGAAGAAAAAGGAATTGGGACATTGTCTCATTATCCTATTGCCATTGCTGACCAAGAAGCATATGCAGAAGATAACTTGGCAAAATTGCCTTTGGCAACCTACATTGCAGCAAGTGAGCTAAGCATACCTATGTTTGTTGGAATGACAGATGAGCAAGTACAATATGTAATTGATGCGTTAAACCAATATTAATGTGTTGAAAGAGACAAAAGGAAAGCAAGCGAAGGCGTTTTTTCTTCGTTTGCTTGCTTTGCATAAAGGGCAAATGTTATAGTAATATGTGAAAAACGAATTGATAAAGAGGCAGATATGATGTGGTTTCAAACAAATAAAAAAACAAAAAAATTAACGCCCTACTCTTTTATGAAAATAGAAGAGCCATTTGCGTTTACAAAAGAAGAAAATGTTCAAATGGAACAGGATACCATATTTACTTCTTTGACAAAGGACCCATGGTTTTCTTTCAGCATATCACAAAGCTGCTCAGAAGTTTTTTTGCAATTTGAAATGGTTTCTCAAATAGAAGGGAAAAGTTATTTATATTTTGGGTATACACAAGATGGCGGCATAATAAACCCAGAAAACAGAATATATTTAGACCCTGATTTGTGTAAAGCTGGAGTTTGTCTGAGCTTCGAGGAACCAGTTTCGATATTGCGAGTTGACCCTACCGACCAAGAAGAAATGTTTTCAATAAAAACGCTTGTATTAAATGCAAAAAACACCAATACAGTGCCAGAAACACATAATATAAAAGCACGCAATAATGAATTGTTAATGCCTTTTCAAGAAAGCATAATGGCGTATAAAGAACGATTATACAAATATAATAGAGACATAAACAAGGTGGTTATACTAGTTACGCACGAGATGGATTTTTCAGGTGCTCCTCAACTGTGTTTTAATATGGGAAAAGAATTGTTAAAACAAGGGTTCTTCCCTGTCTACTTGGCTTTTGAAAGAGGACCAGCAGAAGATTTATTTTTACAAAATAGTGAATGGGTATTTTATGCCCAGCGCTATGACAAAGGGGCGCAAAAGCAAGTAATACAAGCATTGGGGGAAATGGGTGTAAGGAAAGCAATATGCAACACTGTAATCTCTGGAGAGTGCATTGAAATAATGAAAAGCGCTGAGATACAAACCATAGCTTTGATACATGAAATGCGTGCAGCAATTGAAATATGCGCTGCACATGAAGCTGCAGAAAAAATTGCAAAAAATGCAGATGTGATCGTATTTCCGAATACCGTGGTACAAAAAGACTTTGAAACAGAAGTAAAACATAGTCTTACAAGCAAAAGCATAATTCTACCACAGGGGTTGTATAAAAAAGTAGATTTGATATGTAGCAAACAAGAATATGCAAATATAGTACGTGAAAAGAATGGTTTTGCGACGGATGATATTGTTTTAGTATGTGCAGGGGTGCTTACATTTGGCAAAGGCGCAGACTTGATGATTTCGCTGTTAAAAGAAATGTATAAAATGAACAGTAACCTTGCCCAAAAGACGCATATTATATGGCTAGGGAAACCCGCAGACAAAGCTTTTTTTGCATGGTTAAAAATGCAAATTGAAAAAGAAGGCCTTGAAAACCAAATACACCTGTTTGGGCAAATAACAAACGTGCAAGATTATTACACGATACTTGCAGGAGCTGATATGTTTTTACTTCTTTCAAGAGAGGACCCAATGCCAAGCGTATTAATGGAAGCCATGTATTGTGAAACACCAGCCATTGCCTTTTACAAAAGCGGGGGTGCAGAAGTATTACTAGATGAAAATAGAGGAGAATTAGCCTCTTTTATGGACATAGAGGAAATGGCACTGAAAATTGATGAATTGTTGGAAAATTCTACTATGAGAATGAATATAATCGAAAAAGCGAAAGAGCATGTTCAAGAAAATTTAAATTTTTCTGCTTATATAAATAAATTAACAGACTTTTATAAATAGGAGTGACAGTAATAATATGAAAGAGTACCCATTATACACAGTGGTAATTGCTCATTTTAATCAGTTAAATTATATTTTTCAAGCAATTGACTCAGTATTAATGCAAACTTACCCTAATATTGAGATCTTAATTGCAGATGATGCGTCTTTCAACTTTGATATACAAGAAGTGAAAGTGTATATAGAAAAACATAAAAAAGAAAATATTAAAAAAATAGTAGTATACAGTAACGAAAATAATTTAGGTACTATTAAGAACTTGAATAAAACAATTGAAGTTGCCAGCGGATTTTATTTTCATTTTTTTGCCGCAGACGATGCACTTTATGATGCGTTCGTGGTTGAAAACTTTGCAAAAGAATTAGAAGAATTAAATCCAGCAGATTTGTGTGTATCAGGGCAATCAATGATGATGGATGAGAATTTAGAAAAAGAATATGGAGATTTTACAGATGTTGAAATAGCAACTGCATTAAATGGAAAGTCAGCACTAGATCAGTTCCTTGTTATACAAAGAGGAACATTTTATGCGACAGGTGCTTCGGCTTTTTTACGCAATAGCTTTTTTACGCACGAAAAATTTGATGAGCAGTATAAACTAATTGAGGATTGGCCTTATTTTCTTTCTCAAACAAGGAAAGGGCGAAAAGTGAAATTTGTTAACTTTTATGCTTTGCGCCATAGAGACGGTGGCATTAGTAGTGCTGTAAATATTGTAGAAGGAAAAAACGCAAAACGGTACAATGAAGATATTCTAAGAATATACGAACAAGAAATATTACCTTTTTTGAAAGAGCAACCGTTACAAAAACAAGTAGAATTTTTAGCAGAATATGATAACCAGCGAGAATCATTCCGAAAAAAACATGGTGTAATTGATAGACCAAGCAGATTTTTTATTGTTATGCAAAACAAAGGACTGTATTTAAGAAAATGTTTTTGGTGGTACTATGAAAAAAAAGGCACACTATTTATCAAAAGCGGAAAAACATTTGGCTTTATAATGCTAACATGGTTTTTATTGGTTAGCTTAGCGCCTTTTTTTATAAATAATTTGGCAATATTACATATGCCGGTGGTACAAGTGACTATTATTGAAAAAATAGCGGCGCAATTAATAAAAACGTTATTCCTCATGGGTATATTAAGTGGTACAATATTTTTGCTAAACACAGTGCTAATTTGCCTATATGGATTAAAAAAATTATTACAAAAAGAAAAATAGAAATGAGGAGCCAAAAAGCAAAGTACAAACGAGGAGCGTTGTTTCATAACGCTCCTCGTTCTTATACAAAAAGTATAAATCAAAACCCACAATTTTATGAAGCTATCGTATTGATTAGGAAAAAGGAATGCACATAAAAAAGAGATATTAAAAATATAAATTATTGCAAAAAGCAACACAATTGTTCTTCAAGAAAAGACATTTTCACAAAAAATATTACAAAAAGTATTGAAAAATACAAATTTTTTATATATGATATAGGGTAAAGAATGGGGTAGTGTCCGTTTTTTTGCACCACTCATTCACAAACAGGCAAAAATGTTTGCTATAATAAAAGTTACATAAAAATATATAAATACAATCTAAGAGCAATTTTAAGGGGGCTCACCATGAAAAAGCTGATTCAAATACTGGTTGCGCTAACAACGGTTTGTGCAATTGTAATTGTAGGTGTTTCTATTGGTAACAAGAACAAGAGTGGATTTGAAGTAGACGTTACAGTGAACGGACCTACTGTTAGCGTGCGTACAGACGAAAATATAAAATTACATACGACCCCTTATAGTTTTGACGGCGGCACAACCTGGCAAGAGAATAACTCGGTTACAGTAAGCGAAACCCAAACATGGGAACCGGGTGCTATTGTAGTGCGTGATGCAACAGGTAGTGTAGCGGCGAATAAAACTGCTGTTACAGCAAGAGCCATTGTTGATATTAGCAATACAGGTAACACCGAAGTAGATGAAAGAACAGATACTGTTTTACCTGAAATGGATATTGTGGTAAATGGTGCAACCATTACAGTGAATGCGACAGATAATGTTGCCTTACATGAACTGGCTTACAGTTTTAATGGTGGTAGTACATGGCAAAACAAAAACACTTATACAGTGCAAAAAACATATACATGGCCCATTGGCAGCATTTGTGTAAAAGATGCCGCTGGAAATATTAGTACAAACGGAGCACCTGTAACAGCAACTGCTTCAAGCGAGCCAACAGCATCAGAAGGAGCGTCCTCTACGGTAACACCGCCGACGTCTAACGCAGAAACACCCCCCGCTGAAAAAGATGAACAAGCCCCTGTAATAACAATTAAAGTAAACGGTACAACCATAACGGTTGAAGCAACAGATAATAAAGCACTGCATAGCAAAGCTTATAGTTTTGATGGTGGTGCAAACTGGCAAGCGGGCAATACATTTACGGCAACCGAAACCCGCACATGGGCGACGAGTGAAATACGTGTGCGAGATGCCGCAGGAAACTGGGCGGGCAATACACAAGCCGTAACAGTAACGGTTGGCGGCACCCCTGTTGACGCCAACCCGCCGACCATGAGTGTACGTGTAAGTGAGAAAACAGTAATTGTGGAAGCCGCAGACGATGTAGCATTGCATACACAAGCATACAGCTTTGACAATGGTGCAACTTGGCAAGTGGGAAACACCTACACAGTGACGGAAACAACAACATGGGCAGTGGGCACAATACGGGTACGAGATGCCGCCGAAAATGAAACAGGCAGCATAAGCATAGTAACAATAACAGTTACACCACCTGTAACGGAAGATGAAACCCCACCTGTGATTTCTTCCATTACGGCAAGCGGTGCAACGGTAACAGTTGTTGCCACAGACGATGTGGCCTTGCATGCACAGGCTTATAGTTTTGATAGTGGCACAACCTGGCAAGCAAGCAACACATATACGGCAACCACCACCTACACCTGGGCGGCGGGCGCTATAAAAGTGCGTGATGCAAAAGGCAATACAGCACAAAGCACAGCAGAGGTAACAGCAACAGTCGTGCTGAATGATATAGTACCGCCTACCTTCCACATTGCAGTAAGCGGTGCAACAATAGCTATAACAAATGCAAGCGATGATGTAGCACTACACGCAGTGCCATATAGTTTCGATGGTGGTACAACATGGCAAACAGAAAATAGTATAACAGTTACACAAACCACCACCTGGGAAGCTGGAGAAATTGTTGTGCGTGATGCTGCGGAAAATGAAACAAGCAACAGCCAACGGGTAACGGCTACACTGCTAGATGAAGAGGCACCCACATTTACAGTAGAGGTAGAAGGCGCAAAAGTAACCGTTATTGCGCAAGACAATGTTGGCCTGCATACCATAGCCTATAGTTTTGACGGTGGTGAACATTGGCAGCCTTTTAATACAACAACCGTTACAGAAACAACAACCTTTTCAGCGGAAAAAATACAAGTACGTGACATGGCGGGCAACATTGCAAAAAGTACAGAAGCTTATACCGCAACACCACCAGATGTATCTGCACCAGTAATAGCAGAAATTACGGTAGACGAAGCGACCGTAACGGTAATGGCAACAGATGAAACAGCATTACACGAAGAGGCATACAGCTTTGACGGTGGCAGAACATGGCAAGCCGAAAACACTTATACAGTAACAGAAGCAACAACCTGGCAGGTAGGTGACATTTTAGTGCGTGACGCCGAGGGCAACAGAGCACGAAATGAAACCGTTATGACTGCAAGCCCTACCCCACCCCCACCAGAAGACGATACCCCACCTGTTATAGAAGCAATAACAGTAAGTGGTGGCACCATTACAATAACAGCAACAGATGATGTAGCACTGCACGCAGAGCCATATAGCTTTGACGGTGGTGAACATTGGCAAGCTGAAAACACACTGACAGTAACACAAACCACAAGCTGGGTGGCGGGAGACATTGTTGTACGTGACGAAGCAGAAAACAGTGTAGCAACCACAAGAACATATACGGCTGATTTAGACACCCCGACATTCACAGTGGAAATTGAAGATGCAACCATAACCATTACCGCAGAAGACAATGTTGCGTTACATGCAACTGCATACAGCTTTAACGGTGGACTTTTGTGGCAAGAAGCAAACACATTCACCGTAACAGAAAGCCAAACATGGCCTGCAGGTAGCATTTGCGTACGAGACGCCGCAGGTAATATCAGCTATAACACAGAAGTGGTTGCAATTATTATTGAAACGGGCGAACCCGAAGATACCGAACACCCTGTTATTACAGATATTTCTGTAACGGGTGGAACGGTAACGGTAACCGCAACGGATGATGTTGCCTTACACGCAGAGGCTTACAGCTTTGACGGTGGGAATACATGGCAGGTAAGCAACGCCTATGTGGCAACGGCAAACCGTACCTTTGCAATAGATGAAATTCAGGTGCGAGATGCTACCGAAAAAATAACAAAAAACACAACAGAAATTGTTGTTACAATACCAGAAACAAGTGAGCCTGAAAGTAGTGAACCTGCGCCAAGCACGCCTGAAAGCAGTGAGCCGATATCAAGCGAACCTGAAAGTAGCAAGCCAGAAGAAACCGACAATACCCCACCGACAGTAGAATTTACGGTGGAAGGCGCCACGGTAACAATTACTGCATCTGACGAAGGCGGCTTGCATCAAGATGCATATTGCTTCCATGGTGGTACAAACTGGCAAAACAGCAATACATTTACCGTAACAGAAGAACGCACCTGGGAAGCTGGCGAAATATGTGTGCGTGATGCTGCGGGCAATATAACCAAAAATACACAAGCAATAACAGCTACCCCTGAAGCGACCGACCCAGATGATGACACACCTCCAGTCATTACAATTCATGTACAAACAGGGCAGGTAATTATTGTTGCAACTGATGATGTTGCGTTGCATGTAGAGCCATATAGCTTTGACAATGGCACAACATGGAGCGCCAATGCAGCATACCCCATTACCGAAGACAAAACATGGGCAGTAGGTGAAATATGGGTGCGGGATGCCGCAAACAACATTGCGAAAAACACTGAGCCAGTTGTGGCAACCATACCTGACAATGAAGCGCCAACAATGACCATAACGGTTGAAGAAGAAACCGTTACAATAAACGCAGCAGATAATATTGCACTGCATGAAGAAGCGTACAGCTTTGATGGCGGTGAACATTGGCAAGCTGAAAACTATATAACGGTGACAGAAGACACCGTTTGGCAAATAAATGAAATTTGGGTACGAGATGCGGCTGAAAACGTAACAAAAAACACAGAGCGTGTAAGCGTAACCATGAAAGACACCGTACCACCGCAGGTTATTATTGTAACAGAAAATGCAACAATTACAGTTTTTGCAACAGACAACCGCGGGCTACATGCTACACCATATAGTTTTGACGGTGGCGAAAATTGGCAAGCTACCAATGCAAAAACGGTTACAGAGACATATACATATGCAGCGGAACAAATTCAGGTAAAAGATGCCGCAGGCAACATTACAAAAAGCACACAAGCTTACACAGTAACCCCGCCTGACAATACCCCGCCTGAAGTAAATTATGTAATTGAAAATGGCAAATTAACGTTAGAAGCAACAGATAATGTTGAACTGGCAAGTTTACCATATAGCTTTGATGGTGGCGAAACATGGCAAACCGACACTGTTTATGTAGTAGGTATGACAGAGACAAAAACATGGGCAGTAGGTACCATTTGGGTAAAAGATGCCGCTGGTAATATAACCAAAAATGGGGCAGAATTATCAATTACGTTGTTAGACACCATTCCACCGCATATCTCTCAAATAGAAATATTTGAAGATAAATTGATTGTGCACGCAACAGATAATGTAATGTTGCACCAAGACGCATATAGCTTTGACAATGGTGCAACATGGCAAAGCAGCAATACCTACCAAGCAACAGAAGAGACAACATTTGCAATTGGTGCAATTCAAGTACGAGATACCGCAGGAAACATAGCGAAAAGTAAAGAAGCCGTTACCGTTTACCCTGGGTATGACTTTACCTTGCCTGAAATGCAGGTGGGCATTTCTTCAAACAACTACCGCATTGCGAAAACAATTACGTTAACCGCCACTGACAACGAAGCGTTGCACGCACAAGCTTATAGTTTTGACGGCGGCACAACATGGCAAGCAGAAAACACCCTTACTGTTTCGCAAATGACAACCTTTGCAGAAGGGCAACTACGTGTGCGAGACGCTGCTGGAAATGAAAACTTCAACCGCACACCAGTTGTAGTTGATAAGATTATTAAAATTACCAGAAATTCAAACACAATGAAGACGGTTACGATTGAAGTAACAGATAATGGCTATGGGCTACCACCTGCGCAATATAGTTTTGATGGCGGCGCAACCTGGCAAAATAGCAACACCTACGTTGTAACGTCAATAAAAACATGGTATGCAGGTAAAATTATAGTAAAAGACGCAGAAGGAAATGTAACCAAAAACGATGAAACCGTACAAGTTGATGTAGTTACACACGGCATTGATGTTTCAGCGCACCAAGGATATATTGACTGGGCTGCTGTAAAAGCCAGTGGTGTAGAATATGCCATTATTCGTGCAGTAACATGGAGCGGTGGCACCAGTGGTTACTGGATTGTTGACCCATTCTTCATTCAAAATGTAAAAGCCGCAAAAGCCAACGGCATTAAAGTGGGCGCTTATATTTATACCTATGCCTTTAATGATACCGAAGTAACGCAAGAATTAGCGGTTTTCAACACAGCGATGGACAGCTTAAAGGCGCAAGGGTATACCCTTGACTTGCCAGTGTTTGTAGACCATGAATACGACAAACTGTTAACAGGCATACCAAGCAATTCCGAGCGGACAAGACTCTTGAAATTAGAAATGGATTTGTTGTTCCAAAACGGCTACTATGCGGGTATGTACACATACTATAACTGGGCAAATTCTTATGTAGATATTGCAGGGTTACAAAACCAAGGGTATGACTTATGGCTTGCACGCTATAATTCCTACCACGGGTGGAGTAGAGAAGTTCCCATTTGGCAATATACCAGCCAAGGGTCTGTACCTGGTATTAACACGAATGTAGATATGAACTATTTGTATAAAGATTATTCTACTGTGATAAACGGTAGTAACAACATTGGCGCACCTGCCGGAGACAGAGAATACACCGTATACGACCAAAGAACAGGAACGACTGTAACCAAACCGCGCCTTGAAATTATTGCTGCCATTGTAAACAATGAAGTGGGCAACACCAATTTGACGGGGATTGACAAAGTAGCACTTTACCGTGCGCAAGCGGTTGCGGCAAACTCATGGTTGCTATACCACTACGAGAACCAAAACACACTACCAAGCGTAGCGCTGAAGTGGGATGGAAACTATGAAACCGTAAAAGGATATATAACAGACGTCATCAATTACAAAGTAACTTACAATGGTGCAGTGGCAAATACGGTTTATACCTCAACTGGAAACGGGTATACAAACTCATCGTTAAGTTATTGGGGTAGAGATGTGGCATATTTGCGCTCAGTATGGAGCCCAGACGGCTATGGCTATGGCGCAACCTACCAAGGCATTACAATGGTGCGTAACGCTGAAACGGTAAAACAAGAGCTGATTGCCCTGATGGGTGGAGATTATTCAGGCAGTATTGCTGTTGACCAGTGGATACAAATTACAAGCGTAGATGCGTACGGCTATGTAACAGGCATCAAAGTTTGGGGTAGAGATGTTTCGGTTTCGGCCTTCTATGAAAAGGTAATTGGCCCTTATTCCCCTGCATTTAGCTACACTTATGCAAATGGGCAGTTTACTTTTACCGCCAGTGGCTTTGGGCATGGCGTCGGCATGAGCCAATATGGCGCAATGGGTTTAATAGCACAGCATGCGTATAGCTGGCAGCAGGTGCTAACGCATTATTACCAAGGCACAGACGTTGTGCTGTCAACTTAAATAAAACAAAAAACGAGCAGTTGCTATTTTTCAATAGTGGCTGTTCTTTTTATGTAAGGGAACATTTTGTAAAAGAAAAATTTGAAAAATTATTTTTGAATGGTATACTTATAATTAGAGTTCTAACTGATGGCAGAATATTGAGGGGTATTTATGAAACAAGAGCAAAATTTACATTATATTTTTACCGATGCCTTTCGTGCAGAGCGCAAACTGTGGGGGCAACGCCTTGCGGCCATTGGGGTTACACAAGGGCAACCCAAAATGTTGAACTATATTTATAAAAATGACGGCTGCATTCAAAAAGATATTGCTGAAGGGACTGGCATTGAGCCACCTTCGGCAACAAGCATATTGGCTGTAATGGAACGAGACGGGCTTGTGCGCCGTGAACAAAGCGCAGATGATAGACGGCGGTCTCATGTATATATTACTGACAAAGGAAAAGAAAAACGGGAACAAATTTTAGAGATTGCGCAAGATGTGAGTGATAAAATTTTAGTTGCATTTACAGAAGAAGAAAAAGAGTTACTTTTCACATTGCTTGAAAAAATGATAGACAGTGCGAAAAATATTGCAGAACAAAGTAAAAATTAAAATATGCAAAAAAGAGGGTGAATTTTAATTCATCCTCTTGCTTTTTGCGTGGGTGCTGTGGCAAACTATAAACAGCTTATAAAAAGGAGAAAAGACATGAGCACAAATACCATTGACAAAAACGCAGTAACCAAAGGGCAAAAGCAATACCATATTCATTTAGAAGAAGGCGACATTGGCGAGTATGTGCTACTGCCAGGAGACCCTGCCCGCAGTGACATTGTTGCAAAATTTTTAGATGATGCAACATTAATGGCAAGCAACCGTGAGCACCGCACATATACTGGTTATTATAAAGGTGTAAAAATTAGTGTAACATCAACAGGAATGGGTTGTCCCTCTACTGCAATTGCTGCAGAAGAGCTCATTAACATTGGTGCAAAAACACTTGTACGCATTGGCAGTTCAGCAGCGCTTGACCCACGCATTAAAATAGGAGATTTGATGATTAGCACAGGAGCCATGAAAAACGAAGGGACATCTCGGTTCTATGTGCCAGACACCTTCCCTGCGGTGCCAGACTATGCCTTTAATTACCGCTTAATACAAACGGCGAAAGAGATGATGCAAGGAAGAGAAGAAAAGTTATTTGTAGGCATCAATTCTTCTGATGATGCGTTTTACGGTGAAACCCCCGAATTTTTAGACAGTTTGCGCAAGGTGAAAGTGATGAATATTGAAATGGAAGCATCCGCCCTTTATACCGTTGGGCACATGAGAGATGTGAGAACGGCTTGCATTTGCGGGGCGTCTGGTAATTTAACAAATGCAGAGGTTATTTACACAAAAAAGAATGAAAAACTAGCAGAAGCATGGGAACTTGAAACACAAATTGTACTGGAAACAATTTATCGCTTTGAACAAGAAAAAAATGAAGCCTTGTAAAGTGACTCATTAGATAAAAAGAAAAGCACAACTCAGAAGAGTTGTGCTTTTTTGTAACAAGAAGTTTATTTTATAAACCCAAGGTCTTCCAAAATAGGTAAAACCTCACTTGCATTCCAATCATCAATACGCAGGGTAACATAGGTGTTGCCAACACAAGCAGTAAAACAGTATTTTTCAAGGGCTACCATAGAATAGCGATGATAACTACCATCATTGGTTTCAACAACGTCTTTCAGTTCAGCGCCTTCCGCATAGCCTAAAAAAATAGCTTTTTCTGCTTCGAAAAGAGCGTAGGCGTCATCATTACTTTTGCAGATGACAAATGTGATTTGATAATTGTCATTATAAGCCATGGTGGCATTTTGTGTGGTTGCTTCATCATATTGCCCAGAAATATCAACTAGGCCAAAGTCATGCGTTTCCATAATCTCAACAAAATCTTCTAAAGAAAGTGTGTCAGCCTTACCACACCCGACAAGAGAAAGAGATAACATACACGCCAGCATGGCGGTGAATAGTTTTTTCATAATGGCCTCCTAAAACGGCAATGGAATATCTTTTTTAGAACAATAGTACTATTATAAAGAAGTTGATAAAAAAACACAAATGTATGAAAACCATGTGAAAGACTGAATTTACAAAGGCAGTTTCTCAGCAACCAAATACTTTATGGGTATTCTCTGGGCAGAGAATTTTTCTTCGTGCTCTGTGCGAATGTCCAGCGGAAGAGCGGCTTCGGCATGGGCATTGCGGGAAGAAAAAACGATGGAAAATCCTGCTTCTTCAAAGTAAAGAAGGCTGTCCTCAAACAAGGCATCATCATCGGTTTTGAAGTAGATTTTGCCACCATCTTTCAAAAAAGTGCGGTATGCCTTTAGCTGGGCTGGGTAGGTAAGGCGGCGTTTGTTATGCCTTCCCTTTGGCCATGGGTTCGGGAAGTTGATGTAAATAACATCTGCTGCATCTTCAGCAGAAAGAATATCTTCAATATGTTCAATGTTTTGAAAGGTGATAAGCACGTTATGTAGCGGAATACCAAGTGTTTCATAAGCGTTCTCTACCTTGCGCTTTGTCGCCACAAGTACTTCGTTTTTCATATCTAGGGCTAAAAAGTTAATTTGTGGGTTATGGCTGGCAAGTTTTGCCAAAAAACTTCCCTTTCCACAGCCAAGTTCTATATGTAAGGGTTGCTTGGTAGTAAAAGCATTGTGCCACTGCCCTTTTTTCTCAGCGGGGGCTTCAACAAAATAGTCCCAAGCATCCAGTTCAGGTTTAGCAGAAGGGTTGTGCCGTAGTCTCATAGAAATCCTCTCTTCTCAAAAAGCAATATAAATATTATAATATAAAAGTAAGTTTGTGCAATGCCTATTTTACAAGCAGTGAAAAAGAATGAAAATGAGGTGCTACGGTGGTTTTACAAAAAGATTGTGTAAACAGAGTGGCCGTGTTTGCTTTTTATGACAAAGAAGGCATAGTAGATGACTATATTTGTGTATTGCTAAAAGAAATGAGTTTACATTGCCGCAAACTGCTAGTGGTGGTAAACGGTGTGCTGTCAGAAGAAGGCAGAGAAAAATTGGAACAGCTAGGTGCTGAGATTTTACTGCGTGAAAACGCAGGGCTTGATATTTCAGGCTACAAAGCAGGCATTTTGCATTTAGAAGGTACCCTTGCAGAATATGATGAACTGATAATGCTAAACCAAACCATATATGGCTCTATTTACCCCTTTGCTGATATGTTTGATGAAATGAATGCAAGGGACATAGACTTTTGGGGAATGACCCAACACCCTGGTATTGATGAGGACCCATGGGGAACAGCAGGTGGCGAGCGTGTACCGCCTCACTTGCAAAGCTATTTTGTGGCTGTACGCAAACCCATGCTAACAAGCGAAGATTTTTTGACATATTGGAAAGAATTGCCCGTAATAGAAACGTACTATGACGCTGTTGGTGGGCATGAAGCATGGTTTACAGAAAAGTTTGAACAAAAGGGGTACACAAGCGCAGTATACATAAACACAGAAGAACTGTACCCTTTTTATGATTACCCATTAATTACCAATGCCTACACGATGGCAGTAGAATACAAATGCCCTGTTATGAAACGAAAAGCATTTTTTGCAAAAAAAGAAGAGCTTTTGGTTAAAACTGGGCATAATGAAAGCAGAAAGTTGTTTACATGGCTTGAAGATGAAAACAAATACAATGTAAAGTTAATACTACAAAATTTATGCAGAACAGAATGCTATTATGATATAGTGATGGCGCTTTCTCCCATAGAAATAATAGAAGAACAAGAACCAAAAAAAGTGGCGGTTTATGCCATGGTGTATGACAATGCTTTGGAATTATCCTTTGCAAAGTTGATGAGGGACAAAACGGTAATTGCCACGTTTGAAAATGAAAAGGCAAAAGAAGCTTTTCTTGCAGAAAAGGTAAAGTTTACAGAACTAGAAACATTTTCTTTTCAAAAACTGGTGGAGCATGCCATGCAAGAAAAAGCAAATACCTTTTATTTTGTAACAAATATAGAAAATAAGGTAGATGATGGACGATATATAGATTATTCTATGTTTTGCGAGAGCGTAAGTGCCGTACTTGGTAGTGAGATAAATGATGATATAGTTGGCGCAGTTATACCTATGCAGGCATTGCATAGCGAAGGGCTGACGGATTCTTTTTTGCGCATGGAAGGGCAAAAAGAAATGGTGAATAGAAGTG
>CAZWXJ010000005.1:32943-35340 GCA_964637735.1 uncultured Oscillospiraceae bacterium
CTGTCTGGAAAAGTGTTAGAAGAACTTTCTAATATCATAAAAGAAAATGATGAAACAGGGAGATTAGACAGTGCGTTCTTTGTAGAAAGCGCATGCAAAAAAGCGAACGTATTAACATCTTTTTCAGTTACGAAGCCATTTGCTGAAAACATGATGATGTCTGCTAGATATATGATGGATGGGTTTAGCGATGTATGGGCAACCCCTTATAAAAGAACATACCCAAAATTGGTTTACCGCATGCAGGCTGTGCTAGACTTTTTTAACGAGCGGCGCTATAAAATGACGGTAGAGCAAGCCATTATGGGAAACCTTTCCTTCAAAGAAAAAATGTGGATAACTTTGCAACTGTTTTTAAAACCAAAAACGTTTGAAAAAGTACGAAATTTTTTTGCAGGTGGCAAACCGCCCGCAGAAGAAGTGCATGAGAGAGATAATATTGACTAAAATATGCAAAAGCGTGAAAGTGGCGTGGGAGGCTTTTTTGTATAAAATTATTAAAAAAGAACATTTGAATGCCACCGTTGTGAGCATAACGGTGGAAGCCCCTTTTATTGCTGCAAAAGTAAAACCAGGGCAATTTGTCATTCTGCGGGTAGATGAAGACGGAGAACGTGTGCCGTTTACCGTGGCAAATGTTGACAAAGCAAACGGAACAATTACTATTATTTTTCAGGTGATAGGGGCAACGACATTGCAGATGAGTGCCCTTACAGAAGGGGACGCATTGCATGATGTTGTGGGGCCACTTGGCAAGGAGGCTGCGCTTCAAAACATAAAAAAAGCAGCGGTTATTGGTGGTGGTTCTGGCTGTGCAATCGCCTACCCTGTGGCAAAAGCTTTGCATGAAAACGGTGCAGAAGTACATACGATTATGGGCTTTCGTGGGGCGGACCTTGTGATGATGCAAAGTGAGTTTGCAAAAATAAGTAACCGAACAGCCCTAATGACAGATGATGGCACCGCTGGGCAAAAAGGGCTTGTGACCGACGCTTTGAAAAAATGGCTTGATGATGGTGAAGAATATGATGAAATATTTGCCATTGGCCCCCTACCCATGATGAAATTTGTATGCAAATTAACCGAACAATATGGGCAAAAAACCACCGTGAGTATGAACTCGATTATGATAGATGGAACAGGCATGTGCGGTTGTTGCCGTTTAACAGTTGGTGGCGAAACAAAGTTTGCCTGTGTAGACGGACCAGACTTTGACGGACACCTTGTTGACTTTGACGAAGCCATAAGCCGTATGAACAGTTACGCCCCATTCGAAAAAGAAGCGTATGACCACATGTGCAATTTATTAAAACAAGGGGGGTTGGGTTAATGGCAGTTGCAAAACGTACCCCTATGCCCCATCAACCCGCTGAAAAACGCCGTGAAAATTTTGAAGAAGTGGCACTTGGCTTTACCCTTGAACAAGCGGTTGCAGAGGCAAGCCGTTGTTTGCAGTGTAAACATAAGCCTTGTGTGGGCGGTTGCCCTGTTGCAGTTGAAATACCTGCTTTCATTAAAAAAGTGGCAGAGGGCGATATAGAAAACGCATACCAAACAATTATACAGCAAAACAGTTTACCAGCTGTATGTGGGCGGGTTTGCCCACAAGAAAGCCAATGTGAAAAAGAATGTGTGTTACGAAAAACAGGCGAGCCAATTTCAATAGGGCGGTTAGAGCGGTTTGTTGCCGACTGGCACCGCAATAACACAGTGCATGAAGAACATGAACGTGTAGCAGAAAAAGCCGCTTTAAAGGGCAAAAAAGCTGCCGTGGTAGGCGCTGGGCCTGCGGGGCTTACCTGCGCCAGTGAACTTGCCAAAAGCGGGTATGATGTAACGGTTTTTGAAGCACTACATATACCTGGAGGCGTGTTAGAATATGGCATACCCGAATTTCGCCTGCCGAAAGAGATAGTGAAATATGAAATAGATGCTGTAAAAGCGCAAGGTGTGAAAATAGAAACCAATATGGTCATTGGCAAAACCTTCACGGTTGATGATTTATTTGCGCAAGGCTTTGAGGCGGTGTTTATTGGAAGCGGCGCAGGGCTGCCCTCTTTTATGGGAATAGAAGGCGAAAATTTAAAAGGCGTATTTTCTGCGAATGAGTATTTGACCCGCATTAACTTGATGAAAGCATATTTGCCAAGTAGCGCTACCCCCATTTACAAAGCAAAAAAGGTTGCTGTGGTTGGCGGCGGCAATGTGGCAATGGACGCAGCACGTTCAGCACTGCGCATGGGTGCAGAGGTACACCTTGTTTACAGGCGCAGTGAAGCAGAAATGCCCGCCCGTAAAGAAGAAATTGAGCATGCCAAAGAAGAAGGCATACTTTTTAAAACGCTAACCAACCCTACCCGTGTTTTGGGTGATGAAAATGGAATTATATTTCTTATT
>CAZWXJ010000006.1:0-14945 GCA_964637735.1 uncultured Oscillospiraceae bacterium
ACTCCAGCCTTCCAAGCTGGTCGTGTGGGTTCGATTCCCATCACCTGCTCCATCATCTATTAAAGACAAAACAGGCGGCGCTTTATGCCGTCTGTTTTGTTGTTTAATCAAACTTCTATTATTTTATCAAGTAATTTTCAATGAGACTTTGCTCGATCACTTCTTCGCCTAGAAGTGTAAGGGCTTTTTGATGGCAGTGGCTAATGCAACGGTAACACATTGTACAGCGATTGTTTGATACTGCATTTTTGCCGTAAAGAGATAGGTTTTGTGTGGGGCATAGTTCTACGCATGTTCCGCAGCCAATGCATGCTGCAGAATTAATTTTCAGTTTATCGGTGTAGCTTGCTGTTTTGTTGTAAAACCACAACCTTTGCCCTAAAAGTCCTGCCAGGTGGTGAAAAACGCTCAATCCGTCTTTTGTGGGTTTTCCTGTTTTTAACGCATCGACTGCCCATTCAATTTTTCTCTCTGCGTCTTTTACAAGTTGTTTATTTTGCTCAAGCGGCTTTTTTAAGAGTTTTACATCACCAATACAATCGGGCATTTTCAGATGTAAGCCTCCGATGATGTTGGCACCGTGTTTTTTTAGAAGCCTTGCGCCACAACCTGCGCCGTCACCACTAAAAAGACCCATGGTGGCAATGATAAAAACGTTCTTGCCTCTGAAGCTATTTCCGTTTTGCAAAATGAAGTCCCTCATTAATTTGGGGATATTGCTATAGTAAACGGGATACCCCAATACGATATCAGTTGCCGTGTCGATAGCATTGATAACATCAGAACTTTCGATAGAAGCGAGTTCGTTGTTATCAAATTGGGTTACAAACCTTTCAACACAATGTCGTGTATTCCCTGTACCGCTGAAATAAACACCTAACATTCTCATTCCCTCTTTTCTAAGTCATCTTGCGTGAAAGCGCCATTAAATACATGCATGAAATCAGAAACCTTTTGTTTCCAATCTTCGTCATATCTGACGTTTTCCATAGTGGCCAGCGCCGTAACGCCATGAATGAATGCCCATAAGGCAATCGCTACATCGGCCTGCTTTTCCGCTGGATAACCTGATTTATTCAGCAATTCAATGATAATGACTCTATATATTTCAAAGGGCTTGTAATTTGTGGCTCTATCTGCGCTGGATGACAAATCGATTTGAATATTGGACTGTGTATACAAAAATGCATAATAATGGGTGTTGTCTACAAAAAACGTTACGTATGCTTGCCCTAGGTATTCTATAATATTGGGGTCGCCTGCGTGGCAAATAATAGTGTCCTCAAGTTCTTTTGAAAATGCATCAGTAATATGTTTCTGCATGGCTTCCAACAGTTCTTCTTTGTTTTTGAAATGGCTATAGGGTGCGGCATGGCTTACATTACAAGCTGCCGCAACCTTTCGTAATGAAAAAGAGTTTACCCCTTCTGCTCCTACCAATTTGATTCCTTGCTCAATCAGTTCATTTTTTAAGTCTGCATGATGATATGTTCGTTTGTCCATTAGTTCCACCACTCCCTTGAACTTTACACTGTCTATATTTATACTATACACCGAAAACTTTACAGTGTCAAGATTTTTATTGACCGAAATTTTAAATTTGATAAACAGTGTTTGTATTCCTGTTTTGATGTAACAATTGCATGCGGCAACTAAAATCGCTTATTTTATACGCAATATATCTATTTTATATGTATAAAAGCAGATGAATTCAATGAAAAAAATAGTTTTACATCTATAAATGTTTTCACTTCGTTTTTTTTTCATTAACAATTCGGTGGTACAATTTGGCATATAGATATTATATGAAACAAAGGGAATGTATATGCTAAAACTTCAAAATTACTTTGTTAATAAACTTATGAAGTATACCTTTCAAAATGATGATGAGGTGTACTTGTTCATGATGTCTTACGTGGCGGCGGCGTTTTGTTTGATTATACATGTTTTTTTATTAGGGGCTTTTCTTGCGCAAGGTGTTTATACGTTCGTTTTTTACAATATTGTCAGTATTCTTATTTATTTTTCACTGTGGCCCGTTATTCGAAAGAAGAATTACACGGCAGCAGGGTTAATTATCTCGATTGAGGTGATGGTTTATACAACTTCTTTTTGCTTTTTGGCAGGCGCAAGTACGTTTACATTTGGTTATTTTATACTCATTATTATTATGCAGGTGCTAGTGCCCTATGGCACGCAGAGAATGCGGGTTACAGTTATTTCTGCTGTGCTGGTGTGTTTAACCATTTGTATTACCAAAGAGGTCTTTTTCCCCAATACAATTTTGCTAAGCACATCTTTTTCAAAGGTGCTATATATTGCAAATGTATACATTGTTTTTGTGGGCACCATTGTAGAGTTATATGTAAGTAATATTGTAAAAACGATTATTCAATATTTTAATAATATACGAATAAGCAACCTATCTGCACAAGCGAATACAGACGCGCTAACAAAACTTTATAACAGGCATTATGCTGAGCATTTTTTTAAAGAAATACAAAAAGAAGAAGCGGCGCAAGAATATTGTGTTGCCATGCTTGATATAGACGATTTTAAACATGTGAACGATACCTATGGACATGATTGCGGAGATGAAGTTTTGAAGTTTTTAGCAGATTATTTGAAAAAGTATTTGCGACGGACAGACACCATTTTCCGATGGGGCGGGGAAGAGTTTTTGATTGTGCTTGAAGGCATAAATATTGAAATGGGCTTATATGCTATGGAAAAGATTCGAAAAGGTATAGAAGAGGCTACCATTGCATTTGACGGGAAAGAAATAAAGTTGACTGTTACAGTTGGCATAAATGCATTAAATAATGCTGACCCATACGCAAGCATTGCCAAAAGCGATGAAAAGATGTATAAAGGAAAACAAAACAATAAAAACCAAGTGGTGGCATATTTATAAAAAAGAACCAACAAGTAAACTTACCTTGTTGGTTCTTTTATTCTTATAAAACTTCTTTATAAGGCCTGCTAGATTTCCCGAGTAATCGACGTATATATTCCTTTAATTCTTTAAAAGCGCTACGTGGGTTAATTTCGTCTAGCGTTTCAATAAGCAAAGTGGTGTCGGCATCACTCAAATCTTCGTTACCTGAAAGGAACGATGCTCGGTTTTTCACAATAAAGGCTAAAATTTCTTCTTCTGTGGCTTTGTTCGTTACCATGTTGGCAACTGTTTTGCTTCTGCTAGCAAATTGAATAAAATCTTTATTCATTAGTTGGTAGTTTATTTTCCCTTTTTCATTGGTATAACGGTCAACAATGGCGGCATACTCTTTACTGCTTACCATGTCAATATCGTTTGTATCTGCTTCAGTTACTTCATTTTCTTCAGCTTTTTCTTCAAACTTCGTTACTTTAATTTTCCCTCTTGCAGAATAAGGAAGCCCCTGTGTAACACCAAGAGCTTCATCAATAGCTTCTTCGGGGAAAAGGGCTTCATTTATTTTACCATAA
This sequence comes from uncultured Oscillospiraceae bacterium, assembly GCA_964637735.1. GTDB lineage: Bacteria > Bacillota > Clostridia > Oscillospirales > Ruminococcaceae > CAZWXJ01. The sequence goes on from CAZWXJ010000006.1 coordinate 3,469, forward strand.
GGTATAGCAAGCCCAGTGTTTTTATCAATGGTGAAAACACCAACGATGTCTTGGTCAAGCCGTAAGATACGCAAACCAGACCCACCTGCTTTTAATTTTTGCTTGTAGGCAATAGCAGGAATAGTGGTAAGCTCAACAGCAGTGGTGCGAATAATATTCATAAAATCATCCTTTCAACTATCTTTTTTAAATTGTAACATGAAATCATGAATAAAAATTGAAGTATACAAAAATTTTAAAGATAGAATAATTACGCAATATATTTTTTGTAATTTTCAAGAATGTCCTCGTAAATCAATTCATCAATGTCACCCAAAATAGTTTCATGAAGTACAGTTGCAGTAACGTAAGAGCCAAACTCGCTAGCGTGTGAGCCATCAAGGTCATACACTTCTACATCTGGGTAATGTTGGGCAAAATTATAAAAATAAATACCAACAGGTGCCACACGGTAACCTGTTGTTTCTGCTGCACGTGCAAACCCTGCTTGTATTTCTGCCATATCCTCAGGTAAGTGTTTTTCAGGCCACGTCATAAACAGAATAACGTCTGCGTCAGTTTCATTTAAAAATTCTTGCAATGCAGGTATTCCTTCATCAAGCTCCCATTCCCAAAAAGGGTGTGCCGCATTTTGCAGAATAATATAGTCATAATTGCCATATAAAATGTTAAACTGCGTACTTGGTTGCTGGCTGTGCCACAATAGGTTTTGCCCACCTGTGGCCAACATAGTAACCTCTGTGTCAATGCCATTCTGCCGTGCAATTTCCATGAAAATTTTTGGCATGTCATTACAATAAGTATGGCTGGTGCCAATAAATAAAACACGAATAGTAGTAGGATAAGGTTCTATTACATCTTCCTTTGCACATGCAGAAAAAGTAACGCAAAAGCAAAAACATAAGCAAGTGAATAAAGCAATTTTTTTACGCATATGAATTCCCCCCTTTTATTTGAGTAAAGCGAATGCCGTATCAAAAAGAACAATTAATACCCGAGCTTTTTCAACAGCCGTGAAAGGGTTGCAAGGCGTTCACCTAACAAGTCGCCATCTTTTGCAAGGGCATCTTGAAACAGCATAATATCTTCATCTATGTGCTCGTTTTCGGTGTCAACGCCAACGGTCATAGCGTCACCTTGCAAGCCAATGCGTTCAATTAACGGGTTTGTAGGGTCATAATGTTTTGCATGGCGGTAACTTTCATCTTGAAAATATTCCATGCTACGGCAGGTGAGAATGGCAAGGTCAAGTACACGGTGTAAAGGTAGCTCTTCTGACTGACGACTCCATTTTTCACCAGTGTAACGCCACACTTTTGCAGAAATATCCACTTTGCCACGGTCATTCCACTGGGCAAGCCCAAGTGAAAGCCCTTTCGCATCGGTGTCATACGCACTGCGTCCGTCAACATTTTCATAATTTTCAACTGCAATAACAGGTTTATGTTTTAACGTAGTTGGTATTTTCATTCTTTTCTCGCTTTCATATTTTTAGTGAATTAGTAAATTACTAAATAATCGTACAATAAAAAGGAAACCCTGTCAATTTTACGAAAATAGAAATTTGATATCGCAAAGAAATTTTGTATATAAAAATTGAAATAAAAAAAGAAAATATGGTAAAAAACTATATTTTATTTCTTGATAGATGAATTATTATAAGAAAACTTGCTTGTAAAATATACTTTAATAGCATATAATAGATAAAATAATAATTGTTCACTTTTGTGAACTGTTCGGAAGAGGTGCGATGGGATGACAATTACCCCGTTTAAAAAGGTATTGGTGGCGAATAGAGGAGAAATTGCAATACGTGTGTTTCGTGCGTGCTATGACATGGAACTGAATACCGTTGCCATTTATTCAAAGGAAGATACCTATACGTTGTTTCGCACAAAAGCAGACGAAGCGTATTTAATTGGTGAAAATTTAAGCCCGCTTGGCGCCTACCTTGACATAGATTTGATTATTGACTTAGCAAAGCGTAAAAAGGTAGATGCCATACACCCAGGCTATGGTTTTCTTTCAGAAAATGCCGATTTTGCAAAAGCATGTGAAGATGCTGGTATTGCGTTTATTGGTCCGCCTTCACATATTTTGGCACAAATGGGAGATAAAATAAATGCTAAAGCAGTTGCAAAACGTTGTGGTGTACCTACCATTCCTGGTAGCACAGCACCACTTTCTTCTATAGAAGATGCAGCTAAAACGGCACAAGAATATGGCTACCCTGTTATTTTGAAAGCGGCAGCAGGCGGCGGCGGGCGTGGCATGCGCCGTGCCAACAATGAAGACGAACTGCGTAATGCATTTGAAATGGTAAAAGATGAAGCACGCAAAGCTTTTGGTAATGATGATGTTTTTATTGAAAAATATTTAGAAGACCCGAAACATATTGAAGTACAAATTTTAGCAGACCAATATGGCAATGTGGTGCATTTATATGAACGTGATTGCTCGGTACAGCGGCGCTACCAAAAGGTAATTGAATTTACGCCAGCCGTTGCATTGCCACAAACTGTGCTAGAAAGGCTGCGTGCAGATGCTGTAAAAATTGCCAAAGAAGTTGGCTATGTAAATGCTGGTACGGTTGAATTTTTGGTTGATAAAAACGGCAACCATTATTTTATTGAGATGAACCCACGCATTCAGGTTGAGCATACAGTTACAGAAGTGGTAACAGGCGTTGACCTTGTCAAAATGCAAATATTCATTGCAGAGGGCGAGCGATTAGACGGAGAAAAAATTAATATTCAAAGTCAAGATGATATTCGGCTGAACGGTTATGCCATACAGTGCCGTGTTACCACCGAAGACCCACGCAATAACTTTGCGCCTGATACAGGGAAAGTATTGTTTTACCGTTCAGGCGGTGGCAATGGTGTACGGTTAGATGCTGGTAATGCGTTTAGTGGTGCCGTTATTACCCCTTATTATGACAGTTTGCTTGTAAAAATTACCACGTTTGACAGAAGCTTTGACGGTGCCCGTATTAAAGCACTGCGCTCCATTGGCGAAATTCGCATTCGTGGCGTGAAGACGAATATTCCGTTTTTGAATAACATATTACGCCACCCAACATTTGCGGCTGGTAAGTGCCATACATTGTTTATTGATGAAACGCCTGAACTATTCAAGTTAGATGACCCGAGCGACCGCTCTTACAAAATACTGCACTATATCGGTGATAAAATCATCAATGAGCCAGATGCGGAAGGCAAACCTTTGTTTGATGCCCCCCGTGTACCCAAAGAATATACAGGTATAAGCAACGCAAGTGTTAAACGTATATTAGATGAACAAGGCCCAAAAGCAGTACAAGAATGGGTGAAAAACCAAGACAAATTATTGATTACCGACACAACCTTACGTGATGCGCATCAGTCACTTCTTGCAACACGGGTGCGCACCCGTGACATGATGGAAATTGCACCTGCGATGTCTCATATTTTAGAGGATGCGTTTTCACTGGAAATGTGGGGCGGTGCAACGTTTGATGTAGCATACAGATTTTTGCATGAATCTCCGTGGGAGCGGCTTGATTTACTACGTGAAGCCATGCCGAACATACCATTTCAAATGCTATTACGAGGTGCTAATGGGGTAGGGTATGCCAATTACCCTGATAATGTCATCAAAGAATTTATTCGGGAAGCTGTGAAAAGCGGCATTGATATTTTCCGTGTGTTTGACTCAATGAACTGGGTAGAAGGTATGGAACTTGCCATGGAAGAAGTGCTAGCCAGCGGCAAATTGTTAGAGGCTGCTATTTGCTATACAGGCGATATTTTATACCCAAAAGAAGAAAAATACACACTGCAATATTATGTAAACCTTGCAAAGGAGCTTGAAAAACGTGGTGCGCATATCATTGCTATTAAAGACATGGCAGGGCTTTTGCGCCCCTTTGCTGCAAAAAAATTAATAACTGCGCTAAAGCAAGAAGTAGGCGTGCCCATTCAGCTGCACACGCATGACACCAGTGGTAACCAAATTGCCACACTGTTAATGGCGGCAGAAGCTGGGGTAGACATTGTAGACACGGCTGTTTCAAGCCTTGCATCGCTAACTAGTCAGCCATCTATGAACTCTTTGGTGGCGGCGCTGGAAGGGCAGGAAAGAGACACAGGGTTTTCTTTGGCAAACTTACAGAAGCTGACAGATTACTGGGCAGATGTGCGCCCGCAATATGAGCAATTTGAAGCAGATATTAAAACTCCCGCAACTGATATTTACCGTTATGAAATACCTGGTGGGCAGTACACAAACTTGAAACCACAGGTGGAAAGCCTAGGGCTAGGGCATAGGTTTGACGAAGTAAAAGAAAAATATAAAGAATTTAATGATATGCTTGGTGGTATTATAAAAGTAACCCCTAGTAGCAAAATGGTTGGAGACATGGCCATATTTATGGTGCAGAACAACTTGGATGCAGATAATATTTTGGAAAAAGGCAAAACGCTTGATTTTCCGGATTCTGTCATTAGCTTTTTCAAAGGGATGATGGGGCAACCTGCATGGGGTTTCCCGCAAGAATTGCAAGCTGTTGTGCTGAAAGATGAAAAGCCAATTACCTGCCGCCCTGGTATGCTGTTAGAGCCCGCAGATTTTGAGGGTATTTATTTGGAGGTAAAATCTTTTTACGAAAACCCGACCCGACGTGACTTGATTAGCTATACATTGTACCCAAAAGTGGTAGAAACCTTTTTGAAAACAAGAGTAGATTATAAAGACATTACTCGCATGGAAAGCCATGTGTTTTTCATGGGGATGCAGCCTGATGAAGTAACCGAAATTGTAATTGAAGACGGTAAAACGCTTATGGTAAAATACATTGGCAAAGGCGAGCTGAATGACAATGGTACCATTAACTTAATTTTTGAATTAAATGGAGAGCGCCGTGAGGTGGCTGTGAAAGATCATCACGCTGAAATTCAAGTAGAACAAGTGCCTATGGCGGATGTAAACGATTTTAGCCAAATAGGCGCAAGCATTCAAGGTGTACTTTCAAAAGTGAATGTAAAGCCAGGGGACACTGTAAAAGAAAATGAAATTATTGCCATTATTGAGGCCATGAAAATGGAAACCAGCATTTTAGCACCCATGAGCGGTGTTATAGATAAAGTTTTGGTGGAACAAGGTGATGAAGTAAAAGCAGGGCAACTGATGATTACTTTACAATAATAAAAAACAAGGCGTTTTAAAACGCCTTGTTTTTTTATGAAAAAATAGTTATGCTGAGAGTCTTTGTTCAATTTCAGTTTGCGCACGGTTCATTGTGGTAAAGTAGTTTCCAGTAATTGCATTAATGAAGGCATAATAACTTGTTTCATCGGCATAATGCACTACCCATTTTCCGCTTTCTTTTGTGAGGTGAATGGTAATAGTGGTTGTGATAGTTATAGATCGATTGTTATTTACAAGTGTTTCAACTAAAGTAAAAATATCATCATCAGACATATCTTCTCCTTTTGTATCAACTAAAGCAAAAAGGTCATCAACATAACTTGCAAATGCAACATCGGCATCAATATTTGTGAATTCTATAGTGATGATTGCGGTGTCATCGGTTTCATCGACAGAGAGAATTTGATAATCCATATCTTGGAATAGTAATTGAAAAATTTTATATGAATTTTGATTTGAGAAAACAGTAGGAAAAGTGAGATTTAAATATTCATTCGATGTTTCAAAATCTGTTTTCTGTAAAGATTGTAAGCCGATGTTTAATGCCTGTTCGGCTGTTTCATTTTCTGCGCGCGTAATTGGTTTTTTTACAGCAACTTGGTTAATAACCATAGAAGGAAGAAAAGAGTAACCTGATTCAAATAAAAAAGCATCTCGTGCAGAAAAAAGATTACCAGCCATGGCTTCAAATAAATCATAATCAGTTTGAACAACCCAAGTATCATTTTGATAAATCAAATTGATATCAGCGGTGATAGTAGTGGTGACATCAAGAATATTAGCTTGATTTAAAGTGGTTACAAATAATTGCTCGGCATCATTTATATTCATACTAGCACTTAGTGTAGCTATTAGAAAGCAAGTGTTATAGTATTCATAAAAAGATTTTGAAAAATCAAGGTTTGTAAATTCTACTGTGGCAATAGCGGTGTCGCCAGTAATATGCAAAGAAACGATATCATACTGCATATATTTATAGGCATATTTAACCATGAAATAAGTGTCAACATATTGGTTTTGTTGATAAAAAACGTCTGCAGGGTTATATTCGCCTACGAATTTTTTTTGCATTGTTTCAAGGTCAATGTCTTGTATGGCAGACAATGATGTTTCAAGTTCTGCAGAGACATCTTTTTCAGAGCGTGCACTTGTGCAAGAAGAGAATGTACAAAGTAATATACAACATGCAAGGAAGAAAGTGATTTGTTTTTTCATTTTTGAACCCCCTATTTTTATAAATAATTGAATAATGAATTGTTTTTTATGAATTTAGGTAAGAGACGTAACACCAAATAATACAGAAACATAGCCTTCATCAAATAGAATAAGCCATTCGCCTTCTACTAATACAAGGGGAATTGCAACAGTATCTGTCAGCATCGGCACGTTGGGGTCATCAAAATAAGGCTGATATAAGTCGACAGGGGTTACCAAATCATACACAGTACCACTTGCTACACTTTCAGGTGTTGTAGCAGCAATGTTTTCTTTAATAGAAAGTGTTACAGCATCAAGGTCAATAACAGTTATTTTTACAGTTACAGTTGCGGTGTCGTCGTCTACTTTGCTGCCTAAAATTTCGTAATCCATTTTAGTAAATGCGCTTTGGTAAACCTTAGATAAACTGGGTGGCAGAACATCAGGCCCTAAAATATCTCCACCAAAGCAACGTACAAGTGTTTCGGCGTCATACGTTTGCAAGGCAGATAATGCATCATCTACCACCTGTTCAGGTTCGTTGCCTTGTAGTTTAGAAGTAGAACAAGAAGAGAGTGTGAAAAGTAGAAAAATGCTTGCCAACAAAAATGAAATATGTTTTTTCATAACAATACCTCTTATATTATTTTAATATATCAAATATCCATTGTAGTGCATTTTCAACACGCAAAGCAGTGTTGGCGGTATGCCCGCCGTCAGTCAAAGAAAGTGCAGCGTGGCTTGTGCCAAGGGTAGTGGCATAATGGTTATATAAGGTTTGCATATGGTTTACGGTCTCTGTTAAAACAGGGTTGCGCCCGTTGCTTTCTCCACTTCCGACAGACAGGAAAATAGAAGCATTTTCTGGCAGTAAAGTAGATTCTATGGCAAACGAGATGAAGCCATCATACCATACAGACGGAGAAACAGCAGCAATGGTACCAAAATCAGGTGTTTCATAGGCTGCCCATAAGCAAAACAAAGCGCTGAGAGAAATGCCCATATGCACAGTTTGTGCGGGTGAGCGTGCGGTGTTGTATGCACTGTCAATATATTTCTTTATTTCTTCCATAATTTGTAAAAAAAGTGGCGCATTGCCTACAAAACTAGGTGCGTTTTTAAAAGGGGAAGGTGCGGGCCAAGGTGTATACGCGTCATCTCGGTGCAAGGGCTGTACGCTTGCTAAAATAATTTGGTCTTGGTGAGTTTTGTATAAAGGAGACTGCATCACAAGTGGCAACAACTCATCGCCATCTTGCAAATACAAAACAGGAAGTGGGCTTGTTTGCGTAGGTGGTGCCACTATTTTTAACATGCAATTTTCATATTGCTTTTCTTCTGTGAAGTATTCCATGAAAACCTCCTAAAAGCGAAACAAATAGTATTTATTTTAAAATAAATACTATTTGTTATATTTACTATTTATCAGTTTCGTCAAAAGTGGTTTCGGCAACAATGTAGCGTGGGCGGTGCTTTGTCTCATTGTAAATTTTGCCAATATACTCACCAATGACACCAAGAGACAGCAGTTGGATGCCACCCATAAAGAAAACAGCAATGGTGGTACTTGCCCAGCCAGAAACAGCATTTTCAGGGGTGAATAAGCGAGTAATAAGTACCCATAAAATGCCAATAGCACTGATGATAGAAACCAAAACCCCAAGTGCAGCAATAAGACGCAAGGGTTTAATAGACAAGCTTGTAATACCGTTTAATGCAAGCCCCAGCATTTTACTAAGCGGGTATTTGCTTTCGCCTGCTATGCGGTTTGCACGTTCATATTCACAAGTGGCAGTTTTAAAGCCAACCAATGGTACCATGCCACGCAAGAACAAATTTACTTCCTCAAATTCGGCAAAGCCTTTCAGTGCCCGTTTTGACATTAAGCGGTAGTCAGCATGGTTGTAAACACTTTCAACCCCCATGGAAGAAAGTAGTTTATAGAAAAGTTGAGCAGACATGCGCTTGAAAGTGGTGTCGGTATCTCTTTTAGAGCGTACACCGTATACAACATCAGCACCATTTTCGTATTCGGTAATGAATGCGTCCATTGTGTTAATGTCATCTTGCCCGTCTGCATCAATAGAAATGGTAATATCGGCAAGAGGCATTGCAGTCATCAGCCCCGCAAGCAAGGCATTTTGGTGCCCACGGTTGCGCGAAAGGTTGATGCCGCAAAAGCGGTTGTTTTCTTTTGAAAGGTTTTGAATGAGGGGCCAAGTACCATCACGTGAGCCATCATTCACAAACATAATTTTACTTTTTTCTGAAACACGGTTATTCAATATCAGTTGCACAAGCTTGTCTAAAAAAAGTTTGCTTGTAATTGGCAATACTTCTTCTTCGTTATAGCATGGCACAACAATGTATAAAATAGGTTTTTCCATTATAAGCCTCCCCCATTTATCATTTAACAGTATACTGTATTTATGCAGTTTTTTCAATTGAAAGTTATAAGCCGTTATGCTACACTAAAAAATACTTTGAGGAGTGATGATATGGCAACATGGCAGATATTATTGATTATTTGCCCCCTAACATTTGTGGCAGGGCTCATTGATGCGATTGCAGGTGGTGGGGGATTGATTTCTTTGCCTGCGTTTTTGTTAACAGGTTTACCTGTACACCAGTGTTACGGTACAAATAAGTTTTCAAGCACATTGGGCACAGCTATGGCGGCAGGGCGGTTTTATAAAAACAAACTGGTTGACTTAAAACCTGCGCTGGTTTCGGCAGCGTTTGCACTGGTAGGGTCTTTGGTGGGGGTACAAATAGCGTTGCACCTAAATGATGTGTTACTGAAAAAGATTTTTTTGATGGTGCTACCAGTAATAGCTGTGTTTGTTTTGTTTTTCAGCAACAAAAGCAAACAAAAAGCTGAAAAGCTACAAGGAAACGCACTGTATATTATGTGTGGTGCAATTGGCATTGCGCTTGGCCTTTATGACGGACTAATTGGCCCTGGAACAGGCACGATATTGATATTTTTGTACACCACATTTGTTGGGTATGACTATGTAACTGCCTCAGGCAATGCAAAAATTGTAAACTTGGCGTCTAATGTGGCATCTGCCATTACATACTTAATAGCGGGGAAAGTGCTGTTTATCATTGCTATACCTGCGGCGCTGTGTAACATTGCTGGCAACTACGTGGGCAGCGGCATGGCCATTAAAAAAGGCGAAAAATTTGTGCGGGCCTTGCTTATTGTGATGTTAATTTGCATATTTGCAAAATTGTTTTATGATACATTTTTAGCATAAAGGAGCGACAATATTGGACATTCACATTCGGCAGGAGCAACCTGCAGATTATAAAAAAACGGAACAGATGACAAGGGAAGCGTTTGCAACGCTTGACTTACCTGGCAGGGAAGATATTGAAGAACATTTTTTGCTACATAACTTGCGTGGCAGTAATGCTTTTGTACCGCAGCTTTGCTTGGTGGCAGAAGTGAACGGCGAGATTATGGGAAATATTGCTTACTCAAAAAATAAAATTATAAATGATAATGGGCAAGAGTGGGAAATTTTAACCTTTGGACCACTTGGAGTGTTGCCACAAAACCAAAAACAAGGAATAGGTGCATTGCTTGTTGAAGAAAGCTTACTTATTGCAAAAGCGCTTGGGTATAAAGGCATTATTATTTTTGGGCACCCAACATATTACCCACGTTTTGGTTTTGAAAATGCAAAAGAATATAATATCACCACAGAAGATGGACAAAATTTTGATGCTTTTATGGCACTAGAACTTTTTGAAGGTGCACTACAAGGCGTGAGCGGAAAATATATAATGGATGCTGTATTTTATACAGATAAAGAAAAGCTTGCAGAATATGATAAACAATTTACTGAAAATGAAAAAACAGAGGGAAGAAATGGGAAACGTAATTTATAGAAATGCAGAAGAAAGAGATGTTGCTTTGGTGCTTGAGATGATTAAAATTCAAGCGGACTATGAGAAAATGAGTGACCAAGTAAAAAACACAGAGGAAATGCTGTATAAAACCATGTTTGTTGACAAGCTTGTAAAAGTGCTAATAGGGGAAGAAGACGGAACGCCTTTTGGGTTTGCACTTTATTTTTATAATTATTCTACATTTATTGGGCGGCTAGGCATTTACATTGAAGATGTGCATGTACTGGAAAAGTACCGTGGCAAGGGATATGGCAAAGGCTTTTTTAAAGAGATTGCTAAAATTGCCACTGCTGAAAATTGTGGGCGCATTGAGTGGACTTGCCTTGACTGGAACAAGCCCAGTATTGACTTTTATTTGAAAATGGGTGCTGTTGCCATGGACGAATGGACAAATTATAGGTTGACGGAAGATGTATTTCAAAAAATGGCGGTGCAGTAAAAAGCTTTGCACATATACAAAAAGAACGACCATGTTGTACTAAAACACGGTCGTTCTTTCTATTTTACCGAATAAAACTGGTAGTAGGTTTTTTGTTTTGTGCAGGTGGTGGTACGGTATCTTTCGTTTGCTCTTTCATTTGTAAAAGCCATGCCATATTTTCAGCCATGCGCTGCACAATGTACAAACCTTCTTCATCTTGTGTAACATCGCCTGGTTTTGTACCATGCACTACACCCCAGTAAGGCATAGGGGCAATTAGCATTTCGGTAATGCTCATGTAATGGGTTAACGTGTCAAACCCGGCAATGCCACCTGTGCGCCGCACAGTGGCAAAAGCGCCACCAACTTTGTGGTAAAAATGCTTGCCCGCAGAGTAAAAAACACGGTCTAAAAAGCTCTTCATGGTGCCAGCAATATTGGCATAATAAATGGGTGCGGCAAGTACAATACCATCTGCATTTTTCAAAGTTTCTACATAACTGTCAAAAGTATCATCATTTAAAACACACTGCCCTGTTTTAAAACAGGTGCCACAAGCAGTACATCCACGAATCTCTTTGCCGCCAATTTCAAGAATTTCAAAATCAATATTTTGAGCAGCAAATATTTCTTTCATGGCAGAAAGGGCGGTGGCGGTATTTCCGTTTTTACGTGGGCTACCGTTTACAGCAACAACTTTCATAAAATCACCTCATATGGTCGTGAAAAGTGCTTGTTTGTATTGTGAATA
>CAZWXJ010000006.1:14955-16498 GCA_964637735.1 uncultured Oscillospiraceae bacterium
CTAATACAATGTGCAAACCTAGACAAGGTAAGGCTTTACGTCATCAGGTATCATGCAAATATAGCCATCAGGGCAATCTTTCTTATATTCTTCTTTTGCTTTCTCTAAAAGGGTAGGGTTTTCGGCGGCTTTAATGGCGGTTAATGCCATTGCTTTTGCGGCAAATAGGGTGCCTTTTTGTGCAATAGAAGATTTCCCTTGTGCTACCATTTGCCAAGTGTGCCCACCTGTGCCAAGTGCATGGGTAGCAGTGCGGGCCTGCGCCGTAGGGGTACAGTAAGACACATCTCCTACATCAGTAGAGCCAGAAGAATGGTAAGTAGGGTTGTGGAAATAGTTTGGCACATTGTCATCAAGTGCTTTCCCTTCGTATATAGATGGGTCAACATGGTTAGAAGCCGCAAGACGTTCAATGCCAGATTTGATTTCAGTAGCATCAAGCGTTTCTTGAAATTTCTGTGCATAGGCTTTGTCTTCGTCTGTCCATACAGGGGCGCCAATTTCTTGCATGCTTTCAGCAAGCAAAGAAGAAAGGGTGTAATTCGGAATATAATCGGTCAACCCGTCAATAATATTAGACGTCATGGTGGTGCCTGTCATTAATGCGGCACCCTCAGCAATTTTATTTACACGGTCAAAAATTTCAAACACTTGCTGTGCTTTCGGGGCACGAATGTAATAGTAGATGGTGGAGCGGTCTTGCACAACGTTTGGCGCATCACCACCTGCATCTATGTAAGCATAGTGTAGGCGTGCTTCAGGAATAATGTGTTCACGCAGGTAGTTTGCACCAACATTCATCAGTTCAACGGCATCAAGCGCACTGCGCCCTAGGTGAGGTGCGCCTGCCGCATGTGCAGTTTTGCCTTTGAAGTGGTACATCACGGTGATAATAGCAAGGCTGCTAACGCCTTGTGCGTCATTTGAAGTGGATGGATGCCATGTTAAGGCGGCCGAAAGGTCATCAAACAGTCCATCTCTTGCCATGAATACCTTGCCACCGCCGTTTTCTTCAGCAGGGCATCCAAAATATTTTACAGTGGCTTTTAAGCCAGTTTGCTCGCAATATTCTTTCATAGCAATGGCGGCTGCCATTGCGCCTGCGCCAAGCAGGTTATGCCCGCACCCATGCCCAGGGTCAGCCACTGTGGTAATAGGTGTTTTAATGGGGTTGTCAGCCTCTTGTGAAAGCGCAGGGAGTGCATCATACTCACCCAAAAATCCAAGCGTAGGAGATTTTGCACCTGCTTCGGTGTTGCTCCAGGTGGCAACAAAGGCAGTAGGCATACCTGAAACACCCATTTCAATGGCAAAGCCTTCTTTTTCTAATGTATTTGCAAGTTCTTTTGCTGATTTTGTTTCTTTGAAATTCAATTCTGCATAGTCCCATATGTTTGACAGGACCTTATATGTTTGGTCAGACTTTGCGTCTACCAATTGTTCTATTCTTTCTTTTGTCGTCATTATAATACCCCCTCAAAGTGTTATAAGTATGTGCTGTAAAGCCAGTACCATATTAAGCCAACGGCAACCAAACCCGCAC
>CAZWXJ010000006.1:16508-31186 GCA_964637735.1 uncultured Oscillospiraceae bacterium
ATAGCCATAAGCATACGGGTGAATTTGCGCCCAAATATGTTTACTTGTCCGTCTGCTTTTTCTGTGTTGCAAGTAGCGTTCGATGGCTTGAAAAACCAGTTCCAGTCAAGAAAAGAGGCAGCCATAAATAAAACACCAATGCCTACAACAACAAGCCCGGCAAAGGCAGGGCTTCTTTCAAAAAATAATTGTATTCTTTCTACCATGCGCTGTACTCCTTTTCTTTATGTAAATAAGTTACGTTAAAATAAGCCTGAAATCGTTCCATTTTCGTCAATGTCAATATTTTCAGCAGCGGGGTGCTTTGGCAGGCCAGGCATGGTCATAATATTTCCCATAATGGCTACCACAAACCCAGCACCAGCTGAAAGGCGTACATTACGTACATTCATTTCAAAGTTTTCAGGTGCGCCAAGTAGTTTGGCATTGTCAGAAAAACTGTACTGTGTTTTCGCAATGCAAACGGGTAAAATACCAAAGCCTTGTTTTTCATATTCCGCAAGGTCTTTCAAGGCGGCAGGTGCAAAGGTAACATTTCCAGCATGGTATACTTTTTTGCAAACCGCTTCAATTTTGTCTTTCAAAGGCAATGTATCTTCATATGCAAACTGTAAAGGTGTATTTGCGTTTTCAATGGCGGTAAGTACTTTTTTGGCAAGGTCTGTGCCACCTTTACTGCCTTCGGCAAATACTTTTGAAAGCGCACATGGTACATTTTCTTTTTCACATACAGCTTGCAGGTAAGCCAGTTCTTCTTCGCTGTCCGTCGGGAAGTGGTTGATGGCAACAACGACAGAAACGCCAAATATATTTTTCAAATTATGAATATGCTGTATAAGGTTGGCACTGCCTTTTTGTAAATATTCCATATTGGGTGTATTCAAATCTTCCTTCGGGCAGCCGCCGTTATACCGTAATGCACGTACTGTGGCGACTAACACCACTGCAGATGGTTGTAGCCCAGCCGTGCGGCACTTAATGTCAATAAATTTTTCCGCCCCAAGGTCAGCCCCGAAGCCAGCTTCGGTAACCACATAGTCTCCCAGTTTCAGGGAGAGCTTCGTTGCAATAGCACTGTTACAACCGTGCGCAATATTGGCAAAAGGGCCGCCGTGAATGAAAGCAGGTGTGCCTTCTAACGTTTGCACAAGGTTTGGGTCAAAAGCATCTTTCAGCAAGGCGGCAAGCGCACCCTCAGCTTTTATTTGCCCCGCTGTAACAGGTTCCCCACTGTAAGAATAGCCTACCACAATACGGGCAAGGCGCTCTTTTAAGTCAGTCAGGCTGGTGGCAAGGCAGAAGATTGCCATAATTTCAGAAGCAACGGTGATATCAAACCCATCTTCACGTGGGGTGCCATTGGCTTTTCCGCCAAGCCCATCGGTAATAAAGCGCAATTGGCGGTCGTTCATATCTACGCATCGCTTCCAGGTAATTCGTCGTGGGTCTATCTGCAATTCATTTCCTTGGTAAATGTGGTTGTCTATCATGGCGGCAAGCAAGTTGTTTGCTGCGCCAATGGCATGTAGGTCACCAGTAAAATGCAGGTTGATGTCTTCCATGGGAACAACTTGCGCATACCCACCGCCTGCAGCGCCACCTTTTACACCAAACACAGGGCCAAGTGAAGGTTCACGCAGGCACAAAACAGTGTTCTTATCAAGTGCTGAAAGTGCATCAGCAAGCCCAACGCTAGTGGTTGTTTTTCCTTCTCCAGCAGGGGTAGGGTTAATGGCGGTTACAAGAATAAGTTTACCATCTGGCCCAGCTTGCATTTCATTTACCAAACGGTGATTTACTTTAGCTTTATACTTTCCATATACAGAAAGATCATCTTCGTTTAGGTTTAATTTTTTTGCAATTTCTGTGATGGCTTTAATGGGAGTGCTTTGTGCTATTTCAATATCTGTTTTCATGGGGTAACCTCCTCTGCATCTTTACAAACATCTACCCAGGTGCCACCTGTGTATTCAGGAAATCGTTTGACGGTAACTTTTACGGCGCTGTCAGGTGTGCCAGCAGCAGGGTATACAACGTCATATTGTTTCAAAGAAATGTCTAAATATACATTGACATTTTCAGGTAAAGCAAATGGGCAAACGCCACCAACAGGATACCCCGTAATGGCAAGCGTTTCTTCAGGCGAAAGCATTTTTGCCTTGCAACCAAAGGCGTCTTTATATTTTCGGTTATCAATGCGGCTATGCCCGCACACAACCAAAACAATGTCTTTGTCTTTCAGCCGCATACCCAAAGACTTCGCAATCATACCTTCTTCAACACCAAGCACCTGTGCAGCAAGTTGTACCGTTGCAGTGTTTTCACCAGTGAATATTGCGGTTAGGTCAAAACCATTGTCTTTGAAATACTGTGAGACTTTGTCCTCCATAATACCCCTCCAAAATAATGACATACTCTTAACACATATTTATAATAAAATAAGTATATCATATTTTATAGTACACAGTGCCTGTTTTTTGCTATTTGAAATGTAGAATATTTTAATGAGAATTATGAAAAAATATGCAAAATATACATAAAATAGGGGGAAAAAATGAAAATTGGGATTATTGGGGACAGCAGTTGTGATTTAACACAGGAAATGAAAGCCAGAATGAACGCACGCATTGCATCGTTAAAAGTAACGGTAGAAGGCAAAGAATTTGTTGATGATGAAACACTGAATTTGCAAGAAGAGCTTGATGCCATTCGTGCTTCAAAACAAGCGGCTTCTTCTGCCTGCCCTTCACCCGAAGAATTTGCGACGCTGATGAAAGAGTTTGACGCTTGCTTTGTCATTACGCTTTCTTCTAACTTAAGTGGCTCTTACAATGCGGCTGAAGTTGCGAAGGATATGGTGCTGGAAGAATGCCCAGAGAAAAAAATTCACGTGGTAGACTCGCTCAGTGCTTCTGCGGCACAAGTGGCAGATGCTTTATTTATTGAAGACATGATAAACGACGGTAAAACATTTGAAGAAATTGCCGATGCCGTAGAAACGTATAAAAAAAATATGCGTACAGTATTTGTGCTTGAAAACCTAGAAACCTTTGTAAAAAATGGCAGGCTTGGCAAGGTAGCAGGGTTACTTGCAACAACATTTTCCATTCGCCCCATTTTATGTGATGATGGAAACGGTGAAATTGTAATGCATGACAAGGTGCGTGGAACAAAGCAGGCCCTTGTTAAAATGGTAGAATATATTGCAGAAATTACAAAAGACGAAATAGCAAAAACAAAACGTATGGTTATTTCGCACTGCAATGCACCGGAGCGGGCAGAAGAAGTGAAGAATATGATACTTGACACATGCGCCGCCATTGCAGAGATCATTATTGTTTCAACACATGGGCTTTCTAGCGTGTATGCAAATGAAGGCGGTATTATTGTTTCTTTCTAATAAATACATCAATAAAAAAGCGGTTACATGAAGTGCATGCAACCGCTTTTTTATGTTTATATTAGTGTAAAATATCGTCTTTTTTAGTTAGGGGTGTGTGGCTACCGTCTTTTTCAACAAACACAATGTTGTCAAGCTGGCCACGCAGGCTTGCTTTAAAAGCGCTAATATATTCACTGCGCAAAAGGGCTTGTTCAGCCTTTTCTTCTTCAGTCAGCCCTTCTTCAGTACGAGATTTACGTGCGAGTTCATTGATACGATCTAGTTTATTTTGGTTCATAAAGTATGCTTGCATCCTTTCAGTTAAAATGTACAATATAATTATACCATATTTGTGTACTTTTGCAAGTTTTTGAAGAATAGTGTATACTAAAACATAATTTAGTTGGCACAATTTTGCCTTGAAAAGAGATTTTTATGACAGATTTATTGATACAATTATTTATAAAAAATGCAGATGACATACAAAACCCGTCTGTGCGTGCAAAGTATGGCTTTTTAGCTAGCGTTATGGGTGTTGTGTGCAATGCTGTGTTGTGTGTCTCTAAAATAGTAGTTGGTTTTTTTGCGGGCAGCATTTCCATTATGGCTGACGGACTGAATAACTTATCAGATGCTGCGGCGAATATAACGTCTCTCATCGGGTTTAAAATGGCAGAAAAACCTGCTGACGCAGAGCACCCTTTTGGGCATGCCCGCAGTGAATATGTTTCAGGCTTTGTTGTGGCGCTGCTTATTTTGGTCATTGGGGTTGAGCTTTTTAGAAGCTCTGTTCAAAAAATAATAAACCCAACTGCTGTTACATTTAATGTTGTGTTAGTAGGGGTGCTTGCCTTTTCTATTCTTGTAAAATGCTGGATGAGCGCATTTAACAAGAAGATAGGGGAGTTGATCACATCTTCTACCTTAAAAGCAACAGCGCAAGACAGTTTGAATGACGTTTACACAACCATTGCTGTACTAATAGGTGTGCTTGTGGGGCATTTTACAGGCGTAAAAATTGACGGATATATGGGTGTACTAGTTGCCATATTTATTTTATATAGTGGGTATTCACTGGTAAAAGAAACGTTGTCTCCCATTATTGGGCAAGCGCCAGATGCTGAACTGACAGAAATGATAAAGCGAGAAATAGAAACAGAACCGCTAATTTTGAATATACATGATTTAATTGTGCATGACTATGGCCCAGGCCATCGGTTTGCTTCAGTACATGTGGAAATAAATAGTGAGGTTGATGTGTTGAAAGCACATGCCGCCATTGATGAATTAGAGCGGTTGGTGCTTGAAAAGCAAGGTGTGCATTTGGTAATTCACTATGACCCTGTTTTATTGAATGACCCGTACACACAAAAAGCCTATGATGATGTAAACGCAATTGTAAAAAGTATTGACAAAACGCTGTCAATACATGACTTACGAACAGTGCAAGAAAAAGGCAAAACAAAAGTGCTATTTGATGTGGAAAAACCATTTGACTTTAAAACAAATGAAGAAAATTTGATAGCTGAAATAACAGAAAAAATGCTACAAGCATATATAAACTATTTACCTGTTATTACAATAGATAATATAGATATAGAAAAATAGGAAATAAAAAGCACCCATTTCTGGGTGCTTTTTGCTTTTATTAAGCGGCGGCAATGTTGGCAGTTAGGGCATTTGCCAAAGCGGGGTCATAATCATCAATATACCAAGTGCCGTCTATTTTTTTCAATGTTACAGTATAGTCATTTGTGGTGGTTGGGTAATTTCCTGAAACAGCTTCTTCCTGCAAAACTTCTTTACGAATTTCTAAAACGTCAACTGTCTGTGGGTCTTCAGATGCAAGCGCACGTTCCATAGCGGTTAAAGAAACATATTCTAAAAGAGCTTCAAACTGCCCACCTAAGTTCAGGTGCGTCACTGCAATAACAACAGTGGCGGTATCACCATCAATGGTGGTGCTAACAACTTCAACAGTGCTTTGTTCAGTAAAGGGTAAAAATGCTTTAAAGGCTTCTTGCACACTTGGGTCAAGTAAATTTAAGTCTGACAAAGCTAGCAAATTCGAGTGGGCGGGGTTTATTAAAGAAAAAGACGTTTCAAAATCATGGTGAGATACCGCATAGCAAAAATCGGTAACGGTTTTATTAACAACTTCTTCTTCATTTGCGCCACCGCTGCCATTGCATGCAGTAAACAAAAGCGCCGCCGAAAGAACAAGTGCCAGTATCTTTTTCATAAAAATGCTCCTTATTATGTAGTTAATTATTTGAATGGCTACATTATAACAAAAAAAGGTGAAAACGCAAAGAGTAGCGCACAAAATGTGTTTGAGTATTTTGATAAAAGGCAGTATACTAAAAAGCAAAGAACATATAAAGACAAGTATTATAAAGGAGGCAATATATGAACAAAGCACGGTTGCAAAAAGTAATTGAGAATATGAAACAAGAAGGGCTTTCACAAATTGTTGTGTCGGCGGCAGCATCTTTATATTATTTAGTAGGCGTATGGGGCGAAGCAATGGAAAGAATGCTTGCCTTGTATGTGAGAGACGACGGGGAAGTTATTCTGTTCGCCAATGAAATTTTTGGACTTGCACCTATTGACGGCGTGCAAATTATTACCCATAAAGACAGTGAAAACCCCGTAGAAGGGCTTGCGAAAGTAGCACTACCTGGGGCAATTGGCATTGACAAGTTTTGGTCAGCCAAATTTGTAATAGGGCTAATGGAACTGCGTAGCGACATTGTGCCAAAACATGGCTCAAACCCTGTAGACTTTGCCCGTATGATCAAAGATGCCGATGAAATTGCAGCTATGCGGCATGCCTCTTTGGTGAATGACAAAGTAATAGAAGCTGCCATTGCTGCCTTAAAAGACGGTGTAAGTGAAATTGAAATTGCAGAATATGTGGAACAACTATTTGCAGAAAATGACGCAAACCGTTATGGCGAAGGGCAACTTGTTTGCTTTGGGCCAAACGGTGCTGACCCACACCACGGGCCAGATAACACCATTATAAAAGCAGGAGATAGCGTTGTGTTAGACCTCTTTAAACCAATTCACCGTTACTGGTGTGACATGACACGCACTGTGTTTTACAAAAATGCCACCAAAGAACAAGAAGAAGTATATGAAATTGTAAAAAATGCAAACCTTGCAGCAGAAACCATTGTAAAACCAGGGCTACCCATGAAAACATTTGATGCCGCCGCACGTGATCTAATTACAGATGCAGGGTACGGGCAATACTTCACCCATAGGCTTGGGCATGGCGCAGGGCTTGAATGCCATGAACCACCCGATAACTCGGCAACCAATGAAGTGATTGCACAG
Organism: uncultured Oscillospiraceae bacterium; assembly: GCA_964637735.1. Lineage (GTDB taxonomy): Bacteria > Bacillota > Clostridia > Oscillospirales > Ruminococcaceae > CAZWXJ01. Next base: position 23,233 of record CAZWXJ010000006.1, read on the forward strand.
CCAGGCATGGTGTTTTCAGTAGAGCCAGGCATTTACCTACCAGGTAACTTTGGTGTACGTGTAGAAGACCTTGTACTGGTAACCGAAGATGGCTGTGAAGTACTTAACAAAGCAAGCAAAGCATTTCGTGTAGTGGGCTAACCACGTTGACAATGCTTTAAAATGAGATTATACTGACATTGAATAAGCCACCATGAAGGTGTGCGCAAATAAACAACAACCTAATGCATATAAAACCATGTAGGAACGAGGCGGCAAGAAGCGGCCTGTTACCTTGCATGGTTTTTGTTTGCGAACATACTTTTTTATGATGGAGGAACAATTTTGAAACGAAACCAAGTACAAAAATTAACGGCAACTGCTATTTGCATAGCGATGGGGCTTTTGTTGCCACAAGTATTTCACGTGTTTGGGGCTGGCACAGTGTTTTTGCCAATGCACATACCTGTTTTATTATGCGGGTTTATTTGCGGCGGGCCATACGGGTTGCTATGTGGTTTAATAACACCCTTTTTATCATCGGTTTTCACAGGTATGCCGCCTATGTTTCCAACAGGCATTTCTATGATGTTAGAGCTTGCAACTTATGGTTTTTTAACAGGCTTTTTGTATGAAAAAGCAGAGAAAACATATGTTTCACTTATAGGCGCAATGCTTGGTGGGCGTGTTGTTTCAGGCGTGTCAAAGGCGGTGCTTATGGGCTTTTCTGGTGGCAGCTTTGGTATGCAAGCTTTTATATCAAGCGCTTTTATTACAGCGTGGCCTGGTATTTTACTGCAATTACTGGTTGTGCCAGCACTTGTGCTAGCGCTGAAAAAAGCAGGTTTTTTAATTCAAGAACGAGACAACCCCAAAACAGCTTAATATAATACAAATAAAAAAGCCGAGGTTTCCATATGAAAACCTCGGTTCTTCTTATGCAAAGGTGAATTATACAAACCAGCCTATAATGGGCGCAGAATCACCCGTAGGAATAAAAAAGAGATAAATAACATAACCAAGTAGTGCAACGCTGATAATAAGTGCGGCAAACCGCATTAAGTTTTTATAAGTGTTGCGCCGTGAAAAAAGCTTTAAACTACAAAAAACAGCCGTGCCAGAAATGGCTAAGCAAATGGCCAGCGCCAAATATGGAGACAAAGCAACAAACGAAGCCATGTAACCTGTGTATGTTAATAAAAAGAAAACGGCAATGCACAAAAAAGAAATAACCATATAGGTGTATCCATCATATGTAGGTTTTTTGTTTTGCGTGTTTTGTTTCAACTGTAACAATCCCTCTCTGCAGAAAATATGAAGTTATTATAACATAAATTTTATGCTTTGCATAAACTTCACAAAAATTTCTTTAGGTTGCGAAAGGTAGCCTATAAGATGTATAATTTTAACGATCTATGAGATTTTCAAGCGATGGAGGATTAATATGCATTATTTAGACAATGCGGCAACTACAAAAGTGTCTTCAGAAGTGGCAGATACCATTTACGAGGTAATGAAGACACATTTTGCAAACCCGTCTTCACTATATAATATAGGTATGTATGCAGAGCAAGTAATTGAAACAGCACGTGCGCAGGTTGCTGCAAGCCTTGGGTGCAAACCTGAGGAATTGTACTTCACTGGGTGTGGAACAGAAAGCAATAACATAGCTATTCAAGGTGCGGTAACAGCCCGTAAAGCATGGGGAAAGAGCATTGTTTGCACGGGGTTTGAGCACCCTGCTGTTTATAAACAGCTTGACCGTTATGCAAAAGAAGGGTATAACGTAACCTTTATTGCACCAGATGCAAACGGGCATATAGACGAAGAAGCCATTGTGGCAACGGTAGAAAAAGACACCTGCCTTGCAACCTTTATGCATGTGAACAATGAAATTGGCACCGTTTTACAAGTAGCAGACATTGCTAAAAAAATCAAAGCGAAAAACAACCGTACTGCCGTACATGTTGACGGCGTGCAGGCATGGGGTAAAACATTTATACAACTAAACAAAACCGATATAGACAGTTACAGCATTTCAGGGCATAAGGTGCACGTACCAAAAGGTATTGGCGCACTTTATTTACGCAAGGGGTTTCATATTGAACCACCGTTTTTGGGCGGTGGGCAAGAAAGAGGCATTCGCCCAGGAACAGAGAATATACCTTACATAGCAGGGCTTGGGAAAGCAGCAGAATTATTGTATGATGGGCAAACTGCATATGTGAATGATACCCACGTAAAAATATTGCATAAAGCTTTGATGGACGGGCTTGCGCAAATGGAGAATGTGGTTATCAACAGCCCCAAAGAGGCTACCCCCTATGTTGTAAACTTTTCAATGCTTGGTATACGCAGTGAAAATTTACTACACTTTTTAGAAGCAAAAGAAATTTTTGTTTCCAGTGGGTCGGCTTGCTCAAAAGGGGCGGCTAGCCACACACTGCTTGCCATGAAGTTACCTGACGAACGTATTGACGGCGCCGTGCGGGTAAGCTTTTGCGCAGAAAGCACCTTAGAAGATGTACAAGCGCTTTTACAAGGCTTGCAAGATGCCAATAAAGAACTTGCGAAGGTACGCAAATAAATTATATTTAGCAATTGGAGAATGATATGAAAGAATTACTGATGGCCTACCAAGGCGAAATGACATTGAAAGGCTTAAATAGGCGCAGTTTTGAAAACACATTACTAAAAACATTGCGCATGCGCTTGAAAAAATATGGCATGTTTGATATATATGCAGCGCAGTCTACCATATATATAGAGCAGCACAAAGACGATTGTGATATGGAAGGCGCTTTTGCAGACCTTGGCAAAGTGTTTGGCATTGCCAACATTAGCCGTGCTGCTATGGTTGAAAAAGACTTTGATATCATTCAAGAAACGGCAAAAGACTATTTGCAAGAAGAATTGCAAAATGCCAAAACCTTTAAAGTGGTGGCAAAGCGTGCAGATAAAACATTCCCTTTAAACTCAATGGAAATTGGAAGAGAACTTGGTGGGCACTTGCTTTCAGCCTACCCGCATTTACAGGTAGATGTAAAAACCCCACAGCTGACAGTAATGGTGGAAATACGTGAACGTGGTGCTTATGTGCATGCAGACAAAATACCTGGTGCAGGCGGGTTGCCTGTTTCCACCAGTGGTAAGGCAGCGGTTATGCTTTCAGGCGGAATTGACAGCCCCATTGCCGCTTACATGATGGCAAAAAGAGGACTTTCCCTTATGGGCGTTCACTTTGCAAGCCCCCCTTATACGTCTGAGCGGGCAAAGCAAAAGGTAGTAACGTTAAGCGAAAAAATTGCCCCTTATGTTGGAAACCATACCCTTATTGTTGTACCGTTTACAGATGTACAACTGCATATTCGAGACAATGCGGCCGAAGAATTGTTTACAATACTTTTGCGCCGCTCTATGATGCGCATTACGGAACAGCTTGGCAAAAAGTATAGCTGCCTTGCCATCGTAACGGGTGAAAGCTTAGCGCAGGTTGCTAGCCAAACAGTGCAAGCCATTGCCTGTACAGACAAGGCAACTGATATGCCCATTTTACGCCCGCTCATCGGTATGGACAAAAATGAAATTATGGACATTGCAAGGCGAATAGACACCTATGAAACATCTATTTTGCCGTATGAAGATTGTTGTACCATTTTTACACCCGCACACCCTAAAACGAAACCAAATATAGAAGAAATTTTGAATGCAGAAAGCAAGATGGACTTAGCACCACTTGAAGCAGTGGCCATTGAAGAAGTAGAGAAGATTTTTATTGAAAGCTAAAGAAAGTGGGAAGTATGAAAGCTGAAATTATTTGCGTGGGAACAGAATTATTACTAGGAGATATATTGAATACCAATGCGCAGTTTCTTTCAAAAGAGCTGGCCGCTATGGGCTTTTCTGTTTATTTTCAAACCGTTGTAGGAGACAACACGGAAAGGCTAGAGGAAGCCATTGCCCTTGCAAAAAGCAGATGCGATTTGCTTGTTTTTTCAGGTGGGCTTGGGCCTACTGAAGATGACTTAACCAAAGAAACAGTTGCCAAAGCATTTCATGATGAACTGGTATTAGACGAAAAAGTGCTTGAAAATTTAAAGGCGCTTTTTGCCAAACGCCATTATGGAGGCATGACGCACAACAATTACAAGCAAGCATATGTGCCTGTAAAAGGCAATATATTAGAAAACAAAAACGGAACGGCCCCAGGCGCTGTTTTTTATGACGCTGAAAAGATTGCAATCTTACTTCCAGGCCCACCACGAGAGATGGAATTAATGTTCCAAAATGCTGTGAGACCTATGCTACAAGCCATGCAAGACAGCGTTATTACTAGCCTTGTGCTGAATACGTTTGGTATAGGGGAATCCTCACTAGAAGAAATGGTATTGCCTTTGTTAAACGGAACAAACCCTACGGCGGCACTGTATGCCAAAGAAGGGGAAGTGCATATTCGCATAACAGCAAAAGCTGAAACAGAAGAACTGGCATGGCAAATGTGTGAAGCATATGCTAAGCAATTTGAGCCAATATTAGGCGCGCATATTTACGGGCGCAACAGTGAAGGGCTTGAATATGAAGTGGTGCACGCCCTTGCAAAAACCAATGAAACCATTGCCACAGCAGAAAGCTGTACAGGCGGCTTGCTTTCAGGTAGAATAACAGCAGTACCTGGTGCTTCAAGTGTATTTGAATGCGGTGTCTGTAGTTACTCTGGACGCATAAAACATGCACTGCTTGGTGTGCCACAAAGCTTATTAAACTTATATAGCGAGGTAAGCGGGCAAGTTGCCATAGCCATGGCACAAGGTGCCGCAAAACTGGCTGGTGCAAATTATGGTGCCGGCATTACAGGCATAGCGGGGCCAACTGGAGGCACAGAAGACAAACCTGTTGGGCTTGTATATGTTGCGGTTTGGTATAACGGGAAAGCGTATTTAAAAAAGCTACTTTTGACTGGTGCTGACAGAGGGCGTGTGCGTAGAATGGCAACCCAGCATACGCTAGACATGGTGCGTAGGCTTGCAAATGGGGTTGCGGTAGAACAAACCGAAGTACTGACAAATGAACAATTAGAAAGCTATATGTATAGCTAAAATATATTATGAGGGGAGGGGTTTGATGCGTGAAATAGATTTGCGAAGTGACACAGTGACACAGCCTACGCAAGAGATGCGTGAGGCAATGTATGCTGCACCTGTGGGTGATGACACATACGGAGATGACCCAACGGTGCGCAACTTAGAAGCTCTTGCTGCAAAAATATCTGGCAAAGAGGCAGCTTTGTTTTTGGCAAGCGGTACCATGGGCAACCAGGCCGCTGTTATGACGCACACCGTACGTGGTGATGAAATGATTGTGTCATCAGGTAGCCACATTGTTGTGCATGAGGTTGGAGCAGCGGCGATTTTGTCTGGCGTGATGGTGCGTGCCATACCTTGTGAAGACGACATGTTAACCCCTGCCATTATTGAAGACACTGTGCGCCAAAACGGAGACAGCCTTGGCAGAACCAGTTTGGTTTGCATTGAAAATGCCATTTGCAACGGTAAGGTAATGCCACTTGCGCAAATGCGTGCCTGCTATGACGTGGCAAAAAAGCATGGCTTACCTGTGCATGTGGACGGTGCACGTATTTTTAACGCAGTAGCTGCTTTACAGGTAGACATAAAAGACTTATGTGATTGCTGTGATAGCATTATGATATGCCTTTCAAAAGGGCTGTGTGCCCCACTTGGCAGTGTGCTTTGCGGAAGCAAAGAGTTTATAGAAAAAGCACGCAAAAACCGCAAATTACTTGGCGGAGACATGCGACAAGCAGGTTTAATTGCCGCATGTGGCATTATTGCCCTTGAAAAAATGACCAAGAGATTGGTTGATGACCACAACAACGCAAAACGCCTTGCAGAATTATTAGATGAAATACCTGCCATTACCGTTGACAAAAACAGCCTTGACATTAACATGGTGTTTTTTGCATTAGATGCCCCCCGTGATAAAGCGGCTATGGTGCCCACGCTGATGCTGGAAAAAGGTATTAAAATAAACGGGTTAGAAGGTGGGCTATTCCGCTTAGTAACCAATAATGATGTAACGGCAGATGATATAGAATATGTTGGTGCAATGATGAAAGAAGTGTTAAAGTAAAATTTGGTTAACACAAAAGACTTTGTTAAACGCTTTGCGTAACATATAAAAGCGAAAGGGGCATGCCATGAAAATGAAAAAGAGAGTAATTTGCGTTTGCCTTTCTTTGGTAGTTTTGCTAGCAACAGCTTGCGGAAACACGAGCCAAACAGCTGATGATTCACAGCCCAGTAACGCTTCAAGCGGCGAAAACATATATTATGAAGGCGTTTGGGTGGAAGTTTATGACCAAGATGGCGTGGTTATTAAGTACCCGAAACAAGCAGAGGCTTTTTCATATGAAGAATATGAATCAGGGGTGGTATTTAATGAAGAATATGGCATGAATATGAACCCATATATGATGCCAACCTATGAACAAGAAAAAAGCCTGGTTTTGAAATTGGGTGAAGTTGCTGAAGCAGACAGACAAACTTCTTTAGAAAACCTTTTGCAAAACGGGCAAACAAGTAAATATGAAGAAAAGCAAAATACGAATTGTGAATTAACATCGTATGTGTATGCTGACTTAGATGAAAATGGCACCATGGAATTGTTTGCGACAGTATATAATGGGGTGGATGCATATATTTTATACTACGTTAATGAAGATACAGTAGTCGAATTGGAAAGAGTTGGATTTACATTTGGCTTACCCAAAATAGTTAGTATGAATGAAAGTCAATTTGTACAACTTGATTTTTATGGCACAACGTCTCATATATCTTTTTTATATAGTGTAGTAAATGGTTTGCCTTATGAAACAAGTGTTTCAAAGAATATGATTGCGGATGTAAATGTTTATGATGAATTGATTCTCCTGCACTCTACATATGATGCTTCGTTTATAGTAAATGAGGCTACATATGGACATACATGGAAGCCATATTACTTTTACTTTGCGAGCAATGGAGATTTTCGTGAATATGGTGGCATTGAAATTACATTGAATGATGTTTATAAAATAGAGGGCGCCACTGAAATACTGGAAGAGTTTTTGACAGATGAGTATGAAGTGACGATTGTTTACTATCGGAGAAACGGCATTATCAATATCAATAGATTAGATCCACTATATGATGAAAGTGGTAGTGTACTTCACGCTGGTGAAAATAGTTATGTAACTTTACGTATTACAGAAAATGGCATTGTTGTAGAAGAAGTAGCACCAGGTATATATAAGGCGGCGCTTATACCTGAAATAGCCGACTACCCGAAGAAAAATGAATTGCCTTTTTAGCTGAAAGTGAAATTATAAATAACACAAATATAAAATACTCCCTTTTGCATAACGCAAAAGGGAGTATTGGTTTTATTAAAGAATATTAGTTACTACGCATTTTTTCCGTGGCATTTTTTGTACTTCAACCCACTACCGCAGGGGCAAGGGTCGTTTCTGCCAATTTTTTCTTTCTTTTTCACAGGTTGTTTTTTCACGCTGCCGTCGCCCGAAGAGGCAACACCTGCAGAAGTGGGGGTAGCCACTTGTTTACGTTGTGGCACGTTTTTATTAATTTGCACGGTGAGAATCATCTTGGTAACGTCTTCTTTAATTTGCTCAATCATGGCATCGTACATTTCATACCCTTCAATACGGTACTCAATAACGGGGTCTCTTTGCCCGTAACCACGCAGCCCAATACCACGGCGCAACTCGTCCATGTTGTCAATATGGTCCATCCATAGGGTGTCAACAGCACGCAGCAAAAGCACACGCTCTACTTCCCGCATGGTTTCTGTGCCGTTTTCAGCTTCTTTTTCTGCCCATATTTTATCAGCACGGCCCATCAAATCTTCCGTGATGTCTTCTTTGTCAATATGGTTTAACTCGTCGGTTGAATAATGGAAG
>CAZWXJ010000007.1:0-13307 GCA_964637735.1 uncultured Oscillospiraceae bacterium
ATACACTTTACTTGCACCATTTTGTAACATGCAATCTGTAAAACCGCCAGTTGAAGCCCCAATATCCATACAAACCTTGTCCTTCAGGTTTAAATCAAACGCTTTTACGGCTTTTTCAAGCTTTAACCCGCCCCGGCTTACATATTGCAAGTCTTTTCCTCGAATTTCAACTATGGCATCTTTTGGCACCTTATCGCCTGCTTTGTCAGCTTTTACACCATTTACGTAAACAATACCTGCCATAATAAGCGCTTTTGCACGTTCTCTACTTGGTGTCATGTTGTTTTCAACAAGGTAAATATCTAATCGATTATCCAAAATATCTCCTTACTTTATGGATGCAAACAATGCATCTGCATTCAAGCTGAAATCAACCAGAAGTTCTTGAACTGTGGCATGGTCAATCTTTCTGTTTGGTACAGCAATTATGCTGTAATTGCCTTTAAAGCCGTTTTCTAACAATTCCTTCGCAACACGTTGCCCTACTCCGCCGTTTTCTATTCCTTCTTCTGCAAAAACAATGGTTTCATAGTGAAGCAATTCAGCAATAAAACCAGCGGGCAGCGGGTTGACTTGAAGCAGTTTAAAGGCATCTACCTTTACATCTTCCTGTTCTGCTATTTTACAGGCTTTCAGCACTTCTTCTGCTTCTTTTCCGTATGTAATGAAAGCTTTTTTTGCTTTTGGCGTGTCATATATTTTATCATATAAATTGCCTGTGCATTTGAGTGTTGATAACAATTCAGTTTCGCCACCACGTGGATACCGAATGGCACGTGGTGCATGGTAAGATGTGTTCAGTTTTTCAAACCAATATTCTAATTCTTCATAGTTTGAGGGAGACAGTATAACAAAATCTTTTATTTCACTTAAAAAAGCAACGTCGTATATACCTTGGTGTGTTTCGCCGTCTCCTGGTACTAACCCTGCTCTATCAATCGCAAAAAGTACGTTCAAGTTTTGTAGCATTACATCGTGAATCACTTGGTCATAAGCACGTTGTAAAAAAGTGGAATAAAGTGCTACAACTGGCTTCATACCTTTACTAGCAAGCCCTGCTGCAAATGTAACAGCATGTTGTTCTGCCATACCTACATCAAAAAATCTTTCTTTATACTTTTTATAAAAAAATTGTAAACCAGTGCCATATTTCATGGCAGCTGTAATAGCAGTAATTTTTTCATCTTGCTCTGCAAGTTGTACAAGCTTTTTACCCATTACATTTGAAAAAGAGTCGGATGGGGTATTATCTGGGTCGGTAATATGCATATAATCAAAAGTGGAAACGCCATGAAATGCACCAGGGTTGTCCTCAGCAGGTTTAAACCCTTTTCCTTTTGTGGTTTCTAAGTGTATAAACAAAGGTCCTTTTCTATCTTGAATGTTTTGAAATAAATCTACTAAAACAGAAATATTATTTCCGTTCATGGTACCAACGTATAACAAACCTAAATCTTCAAAAAAAGTACTATTGTTATAAACAGCACGCCGTATAACCGCTTTTGATGCAACAATTGCATCTCGCAGTGGTTGCCCAATGACGGGTGTTTTTTCTAAAAAGTCTTCAACTTGCCTTTTTGCGCTAGAATACCCTTTACTAGTACGCAATTTTGTTAAATAGTTTGAAACAGCACCAACATTTTTTGAGATGGACATTTTGTTATCGTTTAAAATAATAATTAAATTATCTAATTTTTCAGAAATATTATTTAGGCCTTCGTAAACCATGCCACCTGTAAAGGCACCGTCTCCTACAATGGCAATTACCCAGCCAGGTTCATTGTTCATTTTCTTCGCAGTGGCAATACCAATAGCTGCTGAAAGTGATGTATTACCATGCCCCGCTATAAACGCATCATATTTGCTTTCCTCAGGTGACGGAAAGCCCGCAATACCACCTTTAGCGCGCAATTTTGAAAACTGATCCATTCTACCTGTTAGCAATTTATAAGTATAGCTTTGGTGCCCAACATCCCACAAAATACTGTCATAATTTATATCGAACACATAACATAGCGCAACAGACAGCTCAACAACACCTAAATTTGATGACAAATGCCCGCCTGTTTGCGATACGCTTTCAATTAAAAACCTTCTTATTTCTTGGCACAATATAAAAATTTGCTCTTTATTTAAACTTTTTAACTCTTCACTTGTTAAATTAGGGTTCAAGTATTGATATTCCACTATGTTCAAGCCCCTTTTAATTAATATACAGGAATCAATATTGCAACCAGCACCCCAATTAGTGCACCACTTAGTACTTCTAGGGGAGTGTGTCCCACAAATTCTTTCAATTTTTCATCGTTTTTCAAGTCATGGTCACTGTCCCACCAGTCATCAACCATTTTGTTTAATAGCTTTGCATGTTCCCCTGCAGAGCGTCTTACACCCATGGCATCATACATAACAACAACTGCAAAAACAAGCCCAAGCGCAAACACAGAAGAGCGTACACCTTCTTTACGGGCAAGCGCCATTACTAGTGCACACACCAAAGCAGAGTGGGCACTCGGCATTCCTCCAGGTCCAAAAAGTCTTTCCCATTTGAACTCTTTGGTTTGAAGCAAATGAAGAATTGCTTTGCTGACTTGTGCAGTAAGCCATGCTAATATTGCAGATGTTAGTATGTAATTTATCATATAAGTGCAGAACCTCTCTATATAATATGTTTTTAATTATTTTGATCGAATAGATAGTTCTTTCGCAAATTCACATAAAAAAGATGCTTTTGTTCCATATTCGTTTTCCATACATCGCACAGCGGTTTTTGTTAATTCACTTACTTGTTGTATCGTTTTTTCTTCGCCAAGTAATGTAATAAAGGTTGATTTTTGATTTTTTTCATCACTTTTGGCAGGTTTTCCAAGTTCCTCTGTTGTTTTTGAGGCATCTAGCAAATCATCGACCATCTGAAAAATAATTCCAATTTTATCAATGCAATAATATGCCGGTTTTGAAGGTGTTTTTTGCGCACTATAAAACCCAAGTTCCATAGATGCTTTTATTAACGCCCCTGTTTTGCTACTGTGAATGGATAAAAGAATTTCTTCTGACGCTTTTTGGTTTTCATATGCCAAATCCAATTCTTGCCCATAAATCATTCCTTTTGCACCAGCAGCTTTGCTTAAACTTTTCACCGCCAAAGAAAGAAAACTATTTTCATTTTCTGCATCTGCTATGCATTCAAATGCCATTGTTAAAAGTGCATCTCCTGCAAGCAGTGCAACGGCCTCGCCAAATTGAATATGACAGGAAGGTTTTCCTCTTCGCAAGTCATCATCATCCATACAAGGCAAGTCATCGTGTATGAGTGAATAAGCATGCACCATTTCAATTGCAGAGGCATATTGTAGCGCAGTATGGTAATTTCCATTTTCAAGTTCTGAAAAAGCCAAAACCAAAGTGCCTCGCACCCGTTTTCCGCCATTCAGCAAACTATATCGTACTGCGTTTGCAATTTCACTATCTTTCTGCAAATAAGTATCGCACGCTTTTTCAAGAGCATTTTCAATATCTGCAATATACCGCTTTGCTGTTAAACCATATTCTGTGTTCAAAGTATCTCATCCTCTTCGGCAGATAATTTGCTTGTGATTTCTTCAATACGCAGTTCAGCTGTTTGTAGCATGGTTTTACATTCTTCTATTAATGCAGCTGCTTGCTCATATAATTTGATAGATTCTTCCAGCTTCGTTTCAGGAGATTGCATTTTGTTTAAAATTTCATTTAAATCATTTAATTTTTCTTCAAATGGCTTCTCTTTTTTCATACTTTAAAACCTTTTCTTTCTTGAACAGATTTTACTTCACATAAAACATCTTTGTTTTTCAATAGAATGTTAATTTCATCATTTTGCTGTATTGAATCGGCGTTATTCAATATGACACCGTTTTGTACTACAACCGCAAATCCTTTTTGGAATATTTGTTCAGGGTTCAAATTTGCAAGTAAAACATCTTTTGTAAATAGATTATTGCTTACATTAGAAATATTTTGCTTCATATATGTCATTATTTTATCAGATAAAAGCGTTAATTCGTTTTGTTTTTGCTTTTTTTGCCCTATGAGTGATGAAATACTCACACGTGTTTGCAGGTTTTCGATATTTGATTTATACGAATCAAATAAATAGGTAATTTCTTGTTTTGCTGAATAAGCGTAATTGTTTAAATCGTCTATTAGTTCATCTTTGCTTGGTAAAACCATTTCGGCTGCCGCTGATGGCGTTGGAGCACGTAAATCTGCGACGAAGTCAAGAATGGTAAAGTCAACTTCATGCCCAACTGCTGATACAATTGGAATTGTACTGCCTGCGGCCGCCCGTGCAATCATTTCACTATTGAAGATCCATAAGTCTTCTTTTGAGCCGCCGCCACGGGAAACTATGATACAGTCAAGGTCCTCTATTGCAGAAAGTTGCTTTAATGCCGCTGCAATTTCCTTTTCAGCGTTGACTCCTTGCACATTAACAGGGCAAAGCTTATATTCAACAAGCGGGTATCTTCTTTGTGTAACGCTAATAATGTCTTGCAATGCTGCACCCGTTTTAGAAGTTATTAACCCAATAGAACGTGGGTGAGTTGGTAATGGCTTCTTTCTATCACTGTCAAACAAGCCTTCTTTTTCTAATTTTTCTTTTAATTGCTCAAAAGCTAGTTGTGCAGCACCAATCCCATCAGGAAACAAATCTTCTACGTATATTTGAAAGGTACCATCACGTTCATATAGTGAAATACGGCACCGAACAACAACACGCATACCGTTTTCTGGCATGAAACCAAGCCTTTGCGCATCTGTTTTGAACATAACCGCTTTTACGCTTGAGAGCTCATCTTTCAATTGAAAGTAAAAATGCCCACTTTTTTGGTGATGAACAAACCCACTAATTTCGCCACGCAAAGCTATATCTGTTAAAACAGGGTCGCTTTCTAAAACAGATTTTACATATTTATTTAATGCATTTATTGTTATTACATTAGCCATTTTCTATTTCCTTGCTTGCAATAATTGCAACGCCTATTGCATTGTCGGCCGAATATTGCGCTGGGGCAAAATAAATGTCGTTGTGCTTTTCTGTTAAATATGCTGAAATGACAGTGCTGCTCATCACGCCGCCTGCTGCAATAACAGGAAGATCTCCATATGTTTCCCTTGCGCATGTAATCATTCCGCTTAACATGTCTGCAATGCTTACCAATGTGAATCTACATACTTGTTCTTTGGTATAATTGCTTATAAGTAGCTTTTTATATTGGTTTTCAAGCCCTGATATACTAATGTTTAGGCTTGCTTTTTTCTTTTGAAAAGGCAAATCTTCCACGCAATCTTCCGCTAATTGAGAGATATATTCTCCACTTGGGAAGGGAAAGCTCAGTAGGTTTCCCAGCCTATCAATCGCCTGCCCTGCATATAAGTCTGTAGAAGTTCCAATTTGTTCTATTTGTTTCATGCCGTTTACTAGTAGCAAATCTGTCGTTCCGCCTGACACATGAAATACAAAAAAGCGTTTGTTCCAACGGTGCATTTTACCTGCCCCAAACAGCGCTGCCGCAATATGCCCTTCTTGGTGAGACGTTTCCACAAGCGGGTTTGCAGTTTGTAAAGCAAGTGCGCTTGCCACCGCTTTTCCTGCTAAGAAGCAAGGCATATAAGAACCTTCTATGCTTCTTGGTTTTGATGAAACACCAACTGCTTCAATTTTTGAAAATGCATCATTTTTTGCAAGTTCTTGCAAAAGTGCGGGTAATGCTTTGGTATGTTCAAACACGGCATCGCTTTGGCGAAGGCCAAGCTGCCCTTGTTTAACAGGTAAGAATTTTTTAATAGCCGTAATTACACTGTTTTCTTCACTGTTATACAAAGCAAGAGATGTTGCATAATTGCTAGTATCTATTCCAAGCGTAATCATTGAACGTTTCTCTCTTTGGCAATGGCCCCAAGTACGCCATTTACAAACTGGTAATCTTCTTCGTCAGCATATTTTTTAGCAAGTTCAACTGCTTCGTTGATGGATACGCTACCGGGAATATCTTCCATATAAAGCATTTCATTCACTGCAAGGCGCATAATAATTAAACACGCACGTGAAATACGTTCAGTAGACCACCCTTTCAATTTACTTTGAATAAGCGCATCCACTTCATCATTATTCATATTATAATATTGCAATAACTGTTTTCCGTATTCCTCAATGCTTCGCTCTTTTGCTTCATTTGCACTTTCAATAATTTCATCTAGGGAATTCCCTTTGAAAGATTCTTCAAATGCAATTATAAAAGCGTTTTCTCTTTCTTGCTTTCTTGTCATGTATACCTCACAAAAACAAGCCTTCCTGCGGGTAATGCAGAAAGGCGTTTCAATTTATTTTTCAGGAACAGTTTGCTTTTGTGAAACCCCTGTTACAACAATATTCACTTTTGAAACTGCAATGCCCGCCATATTTTGCACTGTTGTTTTCACATTTTCCTGTACTTCTTCACATAGAACAGGAATTTTAGCATCTGGCGCAGCAGAAATACATACCGTTATGGTTGCTACATCATATGCGATCTCTACATCAACAGGTGCTGTAATATTCGCTTTTGAAAAAACGCCTTTTACGCCTGTATCTCCAATGGTAACCGCACTTACACCTTCTATTTCAAGTGCTGCAAGTTTTGCAATTTTACCAATAGCTTCAGTAGACACTTGCAGCCTTCCGCCAACTTCACGTGTGCCATATACATCCACAGTAGAACACTTCCTTTCTATATAGTGAATATTATACCATTTTTATACATGCTAAACAACAATTTTCTGCATAAAAAAACCACCTCTAAATGAAGTGGTTTTTATCATTTTATAGCTTTTCAATTGCTGAAACAATCATATCTTTCAGTATTTGCGGGTTTCCTTGCCCTTTGCTTTGCTTCATGCATTGCCCTACCAAGAAACCTACCACATTTGTTTTGCCTGCTTTATAGTCTTCAACAGCTTTTTCATTTTCTTGCAAAACATTGTTTACAATCGCTTCTAAAGCTGATATATCGCTAATTTGTGCGAGGTTTTTCTCTTCCACAATTTTTGCAGGTGCTACATCTTTTTCCATAATAATTTCAATAATGGTTTTACCTGCATTGTTAGAGATGGTGCCTTTTTCAATAAGTTCAATCATAGCTACCAAATTGTCAACCGTTAATGCTGTTTCATTCACTTCAACACGTTTTTCATTCAAAATACGGCTGATGTCTCCTAAAAGCCAATTGCTAACAGACTTTGGCTCTACTTTGTTTAATGCAACAATACTATCGAAAAAGTCGGCCCTTACTTTGTTAGATGCAAGTAGTTCAGCATCTACCTTAGAAAGTTTATAGTCTTTCATATAGCGTACCATTTTTGCAGTAGGTAGTTCAGGCAGTTCAGCTTTTAACCTAGCAATCAACTCTTTATCTACCGTAAAGGTAAGCAAGTCAGGGTCTGGGAAGTATCGATAATCGTGAGCATCTTCTTTTGAACGAAGAGGAACACTTTCACCACGTACATCATCCCATCTGCGTGTTTCCTGTACAATCTGCCCGCCATCTTCAATTACTTCAATTTGTCTGTCAGATTCATATTGAATAGCACGGTAAACGGCATTAAAGCTATTTACGTTCTTCATTTCTGTACGGGTACCGAATTCGGTTGCACCTTTTGAGCGAACAGAAACGTTTACGTCTGCACGCACAGAACCTTCTTGCATTTTAGCATCACTAATGCCAAGGTAAAGCAAAATAGTATGCACTGTTTCCATATACGCTTTTGCTTCTTCGGCAGAGCGCATGTCAGGCTCAGAAACAATTTCGATAAGCGGAACGCCGCCACGGTTATAGTCAACCAAAACGCCTTCAAAAGCATCATCATGCAAAAGTTTGCCTGCATCTTCCTCAATGTGAATACGTGTTACACCAATACGGCGCATATCTTCCCCAACTAAAACATCTAAATAGCCATTTTCACAAATGGGTACATCAAATTGAGATGTTTGGTATGCTTTTGGAAGGTCAGGGTAAAAATAGTTTTTTCTGTCACATTTGGTAACATCGTTAATGGTACAATTTAGCGCATGCCCCATTTTAACCGCATATTCCACTACTTTTTCATTCAAAGTAGGTAGCGTACCTGGAAAGCCCATACAAATTGGGCAGCAAAGTGTGTTTACTTCTGCGCCAAATTCGTTTTTACAACCACAAAAAATCTTTGTTTCCGTTGAAAGCTCAGCGTGTATTTCAAGCCCAATTACAATTTCATATTCTTTACTCATGGTTTATAACTCCTTTACCGCAAAACCGCCTTTGGCAGTTTCATATGTTTTTGCAATGGTCAGCAAATTTGCCTCAGAAAATTTGGGACCGATTAACTGCATACCGATGGGTAAATGATTTTCACCAAAACCACAAGGAATACTAATGCCAGGTAGCCCTGCAATGTTCAATGTAACAGAGCAAATATCTCCTGCATACATGGCAACAGGATCGTCTTGCTTTTCGCCAATTTTGTAAGCAGTTGTTGGGCTAAGCGGTGTTACAATTGCATCACACTGTTTAAAGGCATCTTCAAACTCAGCAGAAATTACCTTTTGTAATGCTTTTGCACGTTTGTAATAAGCGTCATAATAACCTGAGCTTAACACGTAAGTACCAAGCATGATGCGGCGTTTTACTTCATCTCCAAACCCTTCGCTACGGGTTGTTTCATACAGGTCGGTAATATTGGTTCCCCACCCTGCAGAAAAGCCATATTTCACACCATCAAACCGTGCAAGGTTTGATGAAGCTTCTGCGGAAGAAATAATGTAATAAGCAGACAGTGCATAGTCAGTTGAAGGCAGAGATACTTCCACAACTTCAGCGCCTAATGCTTTTAGGTCTTCAATTGCTTTGTAAATGGCCTCTTTTACTTCTGCGTCAATTCCGTCTCCGTAATATTGTTTGGGTATGCCAAGTTTCATTCCTTTTACAGAATTCCCGATTGCTGGAAATGTTACAGGTTTAGAGGTGGCATCCTTTTTGTCAAGCCCTGCAATTGTTTTGTAAAGCAGTGCAACGTCGTCTACCGTTCTGGCCATTGGGCCTACTTGGTCAAGCGAAGAAGCAAAAGCCACAACACCAAAGCGAGAAACCGCGCCATAAGTAGGTTTCATGCCAACAATGCCACAATGGCTTGCTGGTTGGCGAATGGAACCGCCCGTATCACTTCCGAGCGCAAGAGGTACTTGGCTTGCTGCAACTGCTGCAGCACTACCGCCTGAAGAACCGCCAGGAACACGGGTAGTGTCCCACGGGTTTTTGGTTGGTTTGAAATAAGAGTTCTCACAAGAACCGCCCATTGCGAATTCGTCCATATTGGTTTTACCCACCAGTACAGCGCCTGCATCATATAGTTTTTCTGTAACGGTTGCGCTAAAAGGTGGCACATAGTTTTCAAGCATTTTTGAAGCACATGTTGTCACGATGCCATCTGTAGAGATGTTGTCTTTCAACGCAACAGGCACGCCTGCAAGGTCTCCTACCTCTTTGCCAGCGGCAATGTCTGCATCAACCTTTGCGGCTTGCTCTAATGCTTTTTCACGTGTTACCGTAATAAATGCATCTATTTGTGGCTCGGTTGCTTCTATACGCTCTAATGTAGCTTTTGCCACTTCTGTGGCGCTCACTTCTTTTTTCTTAATTAAAGAAGAAAGCTCGATTGCTGAGTAACTGTGTAGTTGATTCATTTTCACTTTCCTCCTTTAATCAATTAGTTTTGGTAATTTGAAACAACCTGCGGCTGTTTCAGTTGCATTTTTCAATAGTTCATCACGTGGAAACGAAGGTTCTACAACGTCTGCACGTAAAGTCATTGTATTATTTTCATCTAACAAAACGCCTGTTTCTAGCGGAGGTAAATTTTCTACCATTCCTAAAATGCCTTGCATTTCTTTTTCAAACTTTTCCACTTTTTCGTCTGAAAGCTTTAGTTTTGAAAGCTTTGCAATGTGACGTACGTCCATTTCCATAAAATATTCCTCCTATTTATTGAGCATACTTAATAAATCTTGTTCTGAAATAATGGGTACATTCAGCTCTTCCGCTTTTGTTCTTTTTGAGCCTGCATTTTCACCCGCTAAAACATAACTTGTTTTTTTAGAAACGGAAGAAGACACTTTTGCGCCATTTTTTGTAAGCAATTCTTCCGCCTCTGTGCGAGACATGTTAGGTAATGTACCAGTTACAACAAATGTTAAACCTGCGAAGTTGTTTGACTTTACAGCATTTTGATAAACAGTTGCCAAACTCGCTTCTTTCAAGCGTTTCAGCAAATCTATTGTTCCTTCATTATGGAAAAAATTCACAACATTTTCTGCCATAATTTGCCCGAAGCCGTCAATGCTGTTAAGCTGTTCTACTGTCGCATTTGATATTTCTTCTATGGAAGGAAATGCTTCGCACAAAAGTGTTGCGGCCTTTTCTCCTATATTGCGAATGCCTAATGCGAAAATAAGTTTGTCAAGTGGTTGCTCTTTTGACGCTTCAATTGCAGCTAGCAAATTACTTGATGATTTCTCTTTAAACTTATCAAGCTGTAACAGTTGTTCTTTCTGCAGCGAATAAATATCTGCAACATTTTCAACAAACCCATTTTGTACAAGCTGCGCCGCTACTGCTTCACCAAAACCTTCGATGTCCATAGCTGTTCGTGAAGCAAAATGAATGATATTCCGTAGGCGCTGTGCAGGGCATTCAGGGTTTGTGCACCGCAGTGCCGCTTCTTCAGTTTTTACAACTTCCGTTCCGCAAGACGGGCAGTGCGCTGGCATATGGTAAGGCGTTCTGTCTTCTGCCTTTTCTGCGACACCAACCACTTCAGGAATGATGTCCCCTGCTTTGCGAACGATAATTTCATCACCAATGCAAATATCTTTTTCGGCAATATAGTCTGCATTGTGCAAAATAGCACGTGAAACCGTTGTGCCAGCAAGCAAAATAGGTTCGAATATAGCTGTGGGCGTTAACACACCTGTTCTTCCTACCGATATTTCAATCTCAAGTAGTTTGGAAGCTTTTTCTTCAGGTGGGTATTTAAAGGCAATGGCCCATTTCGGAAATTTGTTTGTACTGCCTAATAGCTCACGCTGTGCAAAATCATCTATTTTAATAACCGCACCATCTATATCGAAAGAGAAGCCATCTCGGTTATTACCAATTTCTTCAACTACATTTACTGCTTCTGTAATGTTCTGGCACTCTTTGTAAATGGGAGATACAGGAAAGCCGAGCGCTTTCATATAGTCAAGCGATGCCTTATGTGATGTAAGTGTATACCCTTGTATTTGTTGTAAATTGAAGATAAACACTGACAAGTTTCTCGTTTTGGTAATAGCAGGGTCTTTTTGCCTTAAAGAGCCTGCCGCCGCATTGCGTGGATTTTTGAATGGCGTTTCTTCCCTTTCAAGCTGTGCATTTACCAGTTCTTCAAACACTTCACGTGGCATGTATACTTCACCACGTACTTCAAGGTATGCGGGCGCATTTTCTAATGTTGCGGGAATGTCTTTTATGGTGCGTAAATTTTCAGTTACATCTTCACCAACTACACCATTCCCACGGGTAGAACCCCTGGTGAATATGCCGTTTTCATATTCTAAACTGATAGACAGTCCATCGATTTTCGCTTCCACAATATAAGTAGGCTTTTTGATGACTTCTCGTACACGTTTATCAAAGCTATACAGCTCATCTATTGAAAAAGCATCTTGCAAACTTTCCATTTTCACGGCATGTGTTACTTTGGCAAAGCTACTTTTTGCAAGCCCAATTATTTTTTGCGTAGGAGAGTCAGGTGTTATAAGCGCTGGGTATTCATCTTCTAAAGCCTTTAATTCATTATTCAATTTGTCATATTCATAGTCACTAATGGCGGGGCTATCTTCGTCATAATAAAGGTGTGCATAATGTTCAATTAATTTTCGCAGTTCTTCCACCCTTTTTTGCGCAGAAGTAAAATCCATACTCTCACCTCGTATTGAAATATTATAGCATAAAGGCGCTGTATTCTACAATAAAAAAATACTGCAAACGTGTATTTTGCAGTATTTTGCGTTTTGCTAAATAGAAATTGTTTGTGCTGTTTCTATCGCATTTTTATCAAGTTCTTTTTTCATAAGCAGTGCCTGCCCTAAATCAAAATCAACAATATTGTTTTGGTACATAGCCACTGCACGGTTTTTAAAGCCTTGTGCCAGTATAGAAACCGCATGGTACCCCATTTCGCTGGCAACAACTCTGTCTCTTAATGTGGGGGTGCCGCCACGTTGTACATGCCCTAATATAGTTGACCTTGCCTCAATGCCAGTTTTTTCTTCGATTTGTTTTGCTATTTCAATTGCACTTCCTGCACCTTCGGCAACAATTACAATAAAATGCTCTTTCCCCGTGAGGCGTGTGTTGTTCATGCGCTGTACAATGTCTTTTTCAAAATCAAACGGCATTTCAGGGACCAACACCACAACAGCACCTGTTGCAATGCCTGTGTTTAATGCAATATAACCTGCATGCCGCCCCATTACTTCCACCACGCTACACCGCCTATGAGACTGTGCAGTGTCTCGCAACTTATCAACAAGTTCCATTGCTGTGTTCATAGCAGTGTCATACCCAATGGTGTACTCACTGCATGCGAGATCATTGTCAATTGTTCCTGGTATACATATGCATGGTATGCCATAGGCAGAAAAGTCGTGTGCGCCTTTAAAGCTGCCGTCTCCGCCAATTACAACAAGTGCATCTATACCATATTCTTCACATGTTTTTGTAGCGGCAAGTTTTCCATGTTCACTTTCAAATTCTTTACTTCTTGCCGTATACAGTATGGTGCCACCACGGTGAATAATATTTGATACACTTCTTATTTCAAGCTCTTCTACCGCACCCGTTATAAGCCCGTTATACCCTTTTTTAATGCCTAACACACGAATTCCGTTATAAATAGCCGTACGTGTAACAGCACGAATGGCGGCATTCATGCCTGGGGCATCGCCTCCACTGGTTAATACACCAATTGTCTTTATTCCCTTTGTTTGCATGGTTTCCACCTTCTATGGTTTAAACATTTTACATCATTTTTTAAAATAGATAATAATCAATGTTTTGAATTATCTTTGCGCCACACGTTTTTCACCTAATAATTCTTTTAATTCACTAAGCAAACGTGGGCTGTCAATCAACCAATACTTTTTAGGCGCAAGGGTTAATTGTTTTGTATCTTCAAAATAGATATACAGCGGTGTGTTTCCTTCAAAAATAGTT
>CAZWXJ010000007.1:13317-19520 GCA_964637735.1 uncultured Oscillospiraceae bacterium
TCTGCGCTATCTTTCGACTGCACTTTTACATATATACCTTGCTTTTCATCTTTTTCGTCACTTTTCGGCAATTCTTTTTCTGTATACTTCTTAATTGGCTCAATGGTTTCCACCAAAAGTTTGGTTGCTTCATCTTCTTTTACCGATACTTTGCCACGTACTACAACAACAGCATTGTCTACAATGGTTTCAGAAGCATCCATCAATGTTTTCGGAAAAATGAGTAGCTCAATTGTACCGCTTAAATCTTCCACTACTGTAAAAGCCATCATAGTGTTGCTTCTTGTTGTTTGATATTTTGTTTTTACAATGGTACAAACAAAGGAAACGACCTTGTTGTCAAGCTTGATGGCATCTTCGCCCATTAAATCAGCAATTTTGCAGTTAGACAATTTGTTGATGACTTCTTTGTATTCATCAATCGGGTGCCCTGAAAGGTATAAGCCGCTAGCCTCTTTTTCAAGGTTTAGAAGCTGCGTTGGTGAGTATTCAACAACTGCAGGCATTTCATAATCATCTTTTTTGTCTTCTGTGTTGCCAAATAAATCTAGCTGACCTTGAATGTTTTTCTTGGTATTGGTTTCAATGCTTTTTAAAATACCTTCTAACGCATCTAACATTTGGTGGCGGTTGGCGCCGAAAGAGTCAAACGCACCACTTTTAATAAAGCTTTCAATCGCTCTGCGGTTTATTTCAGTGCCTTGCAGCCTACTACAAAAATTATATAAAGAAGAATATTTTTCTTTTTCTCGCTCTTTAATAACGGTGTGAATAAGCCCACGCCCAACATTTTTAAGCGCCAGTAGCCCAAACCGTATGGCATCTCCGTCTACTGTAAAGCCAAGCGCACTATTGTTAATGTCTGGCGGTAACACCTTAATGCCCATTCTTTGGCATTCAGCAGTGTATTCTATAATCTTATCTGTGTTTTCAAGCACACTTGTTAAAAGCGCCGCCATAAATTCTTTTTCATAATACACCTTCATGTATGCCGTTTGGTAAGCAACCACTGCATATGCCGCCGCATGAGATTTATTGAACGCATACGAAGCAAAACTACTCATTTCATCAAAAATAGAATTTGCGACTTCTGCAGGTACTCCATTCGCTACGCAACCTACACATTTATGCCCTGGTTCATCACTGCCATAAATAAACACCTGCCGTTCTTGTTCCATGACATCGTGCTTTTTCTTTGACATAGCACGGCGCACAAGGTCTGCTTGCCCGTAACTAAAACCTGCGAGTTCACGGCAAATTTGCATAACCTGCTCTTGGTACACAATGCAGCCGTAAGTAACATTCAAAATATGTTCTAACATAGGGTGCTTATAGCGTACATCTTCTGGATGATGTTTATTGTGTAAGTATGTAGGTATAGAGTCCATAGGACCTGGGCGATATAAAGATATAACCGCAATTAAATCTTCTAAATCAACAGGGTGAAGACCCATCATCACTTGGCGCATGCCATTTCCTTCAAACTGAAATACACCGACAACATCTCCTTTTGTCAGCATTTCATACACTTTTTCATCATCATATGGTATTTTATCAATAGAAAAGTCTTTTTCTTTTTTCTGCACTGCTTTTTCACTGTCATACAAAACGGTTAATGTACGCAGACCTAAAAAGTCCATCTTCAAAAGCCCTAGTTCTTCAATCGTTGTCATCGGAAATTGTGTAACAACCTGCCCGTCATTGCTGGCAAGCGGCACATATAAGTCAGTTCTTTCAGGCGTAATAACTACCCCTGCCGCATGGGTAGAGGCATGACGAGGCATACCTTCAATTTTAATAGCTAAGTCAATCAGCTCGGTTACTTGTTCATCTTCATTGTAAAGGCGTTTTAATTCATTAGAAACTTCAAGCGCACGGTCCAGCGTTATTTTGAGCTCTTGCGGAACTGCTTTTGCGACTTTGTCTACCGCTTGATAAGACATGCCGAGCACCCGCCCGACGTCTCTTATAGCGGCACGAGCACCCATTGTTCCAAATGTAATTATTTGCGCAACATGGTCACTGCCATATTTATTGATAACATAGTCAATTACTTGCCCACGCTTTTCATAGCAAAAATCAATGTCAAAGTCAGGCATGCTAATACGCTCTGGGTTTAAAAAACGTTCAAACAATAAATTGTACTGAATAGGATCTACCCCTGTAATACCCATGCAATATGCGGCTATACTACCAGCACCAGAGCCTCGCCCCGGACCGACAGGTATATCATGTGTTTTGGCGTAGTTTATAAAGTCATACACAATTAGGTAATAATTGATATACCCCATTTTGTCAATGATTTCTACTTCATAGTCAAGGCGGTCTCTTGCTGCTTTGTCGTTTCCGTAATATTTTTCAAAACCTTCGTTGCAAAGGGCAATGAAAAAGTCTTTATTGCTTTCATATTCTTCAGGCGCTGTAAAATATGGCAACTTTGTTACGCCAAATTCATAGTCAAAGTTGCATTTTTCTGCAATAATATTTGTGTTTTCGCATGCTTCTGGTGCGAACGAAAACAAATCATACATTTCTTCAGTCGTTTTTAAATAGAATTCTTCTGTTTCAAATTCTAACTTGTCTTCGTCATCCATCATTTTATTGGTTTGAATGCAAACCAATACACGCTGCATTTTTGCGTCTTCTCTTTCAATATAATGCACATCATTGGTTGCAACTAGCTGAATATCAAGCTCTTTTGCAAGTTTTACAAGCATGGGAAGAATGGTTCTTTGTTCACGTATACCATGGTCTTGCATTTCAATGTAGTAATCATCACCAAATAAGCCTTTGTAAAACAAGGCAACTTCTTTTGCGTGCTCGTAATCTCCCGTCATTAGGGCTTGTGGTACTTCACCAGCAAGGCAAGCCGAAAGGCAAACAAGCCCTTCATGGTGCTTTTCAAGAAGTTCGTGGTCAATACGTGGCTTTACATAAAACCCATTTACATAGGCTTCTGACGCCATTTGAATTAAGTTTTGATAGCCTATTTCATTTTTACATAACAAAACTAAATGATAATTGGAAGAATCAATTTTATGCACCTTGTCTTGCCGTGTGCGTGGCGCAACATATACTTCACAGCCAATAATGGGTTTAATGCCTGCTTTTTTTGCCGCTTTGTAAAAATCTACACAGCCGTACATAACACCGTGGTCTGTAATAGCAAGGGCCGTTTGCCCATGTTTTTTTGCAGTTTGAACAAGCTTATCAATACGGCTTGCACCGTCTAATAAGCTATATTCAGTATGTATATGTAAATGTGTAAAGTTCTTTACCTGTTCAGGCATTGTTTTTCCTTTCTTTCAACGTTAGTGCGGCGTTTTCAATCTTCTTTAGCCTATGGCTTACCCCTGCTTTGCTAAGTGGTGGTGCACATAATTCGCCTAATTCTTGCAACGAATATTCCGGATGTTTTTTTCGTAACATTGCTATCTCTAATAAATCATCTGGCAAGTGATTAAGCATGTTTCGGCTTTCTAAAAAGTCTATATTCTGTAAATGTTTTTCTGCTGCTAAAACCGCTTTTTTTATGTTCGCCGTTTCAGAATTAGAGACACGGTTTACGTTGTTGCGTATTTCTTTCAGCACTTTTGAGTTCATCATTTCAAAAGCAGCTTTATTGGCACCCATTAACACAAGCAAGTCTTCAATTTGCTCGCTTGCGCGAAAATAGATAACATAATTCCCTTTTCTCATGTTTACTCTTGGTATAAAGCCCATGCTTTGCAAAAGCTCAACAAAATCGTTCGATAGGTTATATTTTCCAATTACAAACTCAAGTGCATATTCTTTTTGTGGGTTGGTGATGGTTCCCACAGACAAAAAAGCTGCAATTAGAAATTTTGCATAACAATCTTCGCAGGTAAAAATGGTTTGGTCTATTCTCATATTGGTTTCTTTACCTGTTCGCCCAAAAAAAGCAAGCAGTTTTTCAACCTCAAAAGGCTCTTTTATAGCGAATTCAAAACCCTTGCTATTTCTTTTGGTAATTTCGCCATGCAAATCTATATCATCAAACACTTTTTGTGCATAATCAGCTATAAACTTATAGTCCGTATGAATAACAAGCCCTTTTTCATCAAAATATTTTGCAAAACAGGTAAGCCCATAGCATAACGCTGTTTTGCAGCATGGTTTGTAATTCTTTTTTTCTTTGGTACATAATTCGCTTTTTACTTGCTGTGAGAAAGTAATTGCTTTTTCCATATTATTTACCGATGTCTCTGTGAAATATTTGAGGAATGTATTGTGAAAACTCTTTTGCAAGTTGCTCAGCAAAAGCAACAGAGCGATGCTTCCCACCTGTGCAGCCAACTGCAACTGTCAACTGGCTTTTTCCTTCTTTGATATATAAAGGAATCGAAAAAGACAGTAAGTCAATTGTTTTTTGCAAAAATAATTTTGCTTCATTTGAAGAAAATACATACTCAACTATTTCATCATCTTCACCTGTTTTTTCTTTTAACTCTGCTACATAGTATGGGTTTGGTAAACAACGTACATCAAATACAATGTCTGCATCTTTTGGCAAGCCGTGTTTAAACCCAAATGTAATGAATTTGAGCTGCATACTGTGTTCACCCGTTCTAGAAAACAAAGATACTATATTTTCTTTTAACTGGGCTGTACTTAAAACAGATGTGTCCAAGGTGTAGTCTGCAATTTCATACAAAGGTTGTAATATTTGCTTTTCTTTTACAATGGCATCTTCGGTTGAAAGCGTTTCATCTAAAAAAGCAAGTGGGTGCTTACGCCTGGTTTCTTTAAAACGGCGTTCTAATACTTCTGTACTTGCTTCTAAGAAGAAAACTTTATAGGGCACTGTTTGCTCTTTTAAAGATTGTAAGGCTTGCACCAGTTGGTCAAACGCCATTCCACCACGAATGTCTGACACCAACGCCAAATTTTGAAATTTTTCTTTATTCCCCTCTGCCAATTCCAAAAAAGAAGGTATAAATTCAGGTGGAAGGTTATCAATACAATAATACCCTATGTCTTCAAGGGCATCCATTGCTAGAGACTTTCCAGCACCTGAAAATCCTGTCACAATCAAAACTTCCATTGTTGCATTCCCTCCTTTTTATTTTATAAGGCGTACTTCCGGCTCAAGCTGAAAGCCTGTTTTTTCAAATACGATGCCTTGCACGAACTGAATGAGACTTAAAACATCTTGGTCGGTTGCGTTTTCTACATTCACAATAAAACCTGCATGCTTTTCACTTACCATAGCGCCACCAATTCGCTTTCCTTTTAAGCCGCACTGCTCAATAAGTGCTGCGGCATAAGCGCCTTCAGGGCGTTTAAATGTACTTCCCGCACTGGGCATGTCAAGAGGTTGCTTCTCAGCACGGCGCCTCGCAATGTCGCTCATTTTTTCTTTTATTTCAGCTTGGTTTCCCTTTTGTAGCGCAAATTCAATTTTAATAATACATCCATTATTTTTTTGAAATGCAGAATTTCTATATACAAAGCCTATATCTCCATTTTGTACTGTTTCAAGCGCACCATCTTTTGTAATATATGTTACGCTTTTCACTACATCTTGCATTTCACCACCAAAGGCACCCGCATTCATGTAAACTGCACCGCCTACCGTGCCAGGTATGCCATATGCAAACTCTAACCCTGTTAAATTGTGCTCTGCTGCTTTCATACATACTTGAGAAAGCGTTACGCCCGCCTCACAAATAATAATTTTTGAGTCTTCAGAAACGTTGATATCACTCAGTTTGTTTCCTATGTAAAGCACAACGCCTTTATACCCATTTGAAGAAAAAAGAACGTTTGAACCGTTACCTATAATGAAGGGTTGTATACCCGTCTGTTTGCAAAGTAAAATACATTCTTGCACTTCTTCTAAAGTTGCAGGCTGTAAAAACAAGTTTGCTGGCCCGCCTATTTTAAACGTTGTGTAGTTTTTCAGCAGCACATCTTTTTGTGCTAAAATTCCTTGTTCATTGCAAACATCATATAATTGTTCAATCGTCATTGTGTAATCTTCATCCTTATTTATTTTCTATATTTAAAAAAGCAGCACCGATGATCCCAGCGTCATTCCCAAGGAGTGCCTTTTTTATTTGCGTACGGCTTTTATTTGCACGTGTAAACTCTTCTCTATCAATTATACTCTGCATCTGTGGTAGCCATGTGTTCATTTCGTTTGAAATGCCGCCACCAACGCATATTACTTCTGGCTGAAA
>CAZWXJ010000007.1:19530-21596 GCA_964637735.1 uncultured Oscillospiraceae bacterium
CCACATGCTAAATAAGAAATATACTCATCCATTACTTTTTTTGCGAGTGCATTGCCATTTCGCACAGCATTAAAAATCAATTTCCCATTTAATTTTTTCAAATCATTGTCAATTTCATGCCATAAAACGTTTGTTTTTTCGGTTTGCAACGCAGTTTGCATGCCTTTCACCAACGCACTTGCTGACGCATATTTTTCGAAACAGCCCTTTCGCCCGCACATGCAGTCCCTACCGTCTTTTTGAATAACCATATGCCCAATTTCTAAAGCAGCATTGTTATGCCCACTGTAAATGCCTCCGTTTATAACAAGCCCACCGCCAATGCCTGTGCCAATTGTAACAAACAAAACTGACTGATACCCTTTTGCGCTACCACACAGCATTTCACCAAGTGCCGCTGCGTTTGCATCATTTTCAATGTAAACTGGCTTACCAAGCCTTGCATATAATGCTTTTGCTAGTTCCCAGTTTTCATAAGCGAAATTTGCATTGAACCCAACTACACCATCAACTTTATTTACACTGCCGGGCGTGCCAATGCCAACAGAACATACATCTGTTATAGAAATATTTGCCATTTCGCAAACTTTGTAACAACAAGAAGCTATTTTCTCTTCCACTTCTTCTTTTGCGCATGGTAAACTTGTGGGTACTGCTATATGTTTAATAATTTGGTAATTTTCATCTATGAGCCCTGCGGCAATATGCGTTCCGCCAAGGTCAACGCCAATTCTGTATTCCATTCCTCATGCAACCTCAATCTTCATAGCCTAATTGCACGAATAGCTCTGCGGCTGCATTGTAACCCATTTTCTTCTGCCTATTGTTAATAGCAGCCGTTTCAATAATAATAGCAAGGTTTCTACCTGGGCGAACAGGAATGACGGAAATTGGCAGGCTTACACCCAAAATATCGGTTGTTTCATCTTCAAGCCCTGTTCTGCTATAATTTTTATGCTCTTCCCAGTGTTGTAATTCAATTACCATGTCTATGTCTCCAGAGGGTTTTACAGAGCCAAAGCCATACATTTTAGCAATGTTTACAATGCCTATGCCGCGCAGTTCAATAAAATATTGAATATTTGCAGGGCTTGCACCAACAATATTTTTGTTTGAAACACGGCGAAGTTCAACGGCATCATCTGCAATTAGCCTATGCCCACGTTTCACAAGTTCAATAGCGGTTTCGCTTTTACCAACACCACTTTCACCAACTATTAAAATACCCTCACCATGCACTTCGACCAATACCCCATGCCGTGTAATGCGGGGGGCTAGCTCAATGCTAAGTACTGAAATAATAGCTGACATGATGGTAGACGTGTTTTCAGGTGTGCGCAGTAATGGTACTTCATATTCTTTTGCAAATTCTAACATTTCAGGGAAAGGCTCCATGCTATGGGTAATAACCACCACAGGCACCTTGTGTTGAAACAGCGTGTTAAACCGATGACGGCGCTCTGCTTCGGTAAGCCCTTGCAGGTAAGCAAACTCCATGCGCCCAACTATTTGAATACGAGTCGGGTCGAAATAATCATGAAAGCCAGTTAACAAAAGCCCTGGCCTGTTTACATTTTTTGAATAAATTTGATTTTCTGTAATATCTCCAGGTGCAAAAAGAACTTCTAAGTCAACAAGTTCTACCAGTTTGCCCAGTGACACGGAAAATTTTGTCATAAATATGCACCTTCACTTTCTTAATTATATACATTATAATATAGAACTGCCATCTATTCAATCAAAAAGAACCACTTCTACTACTTCCCATTATCTGTTATAATGATATATGTATGCGCAGTTACTTTTAGGAGGCACATGTGAAAATTGCTATTTTTACAGAAGTATACTACCCCTTTTTAAGCGGGGTCATTACTCATATAGAAACTTTAAAAAATGCTTTGGAAAACCAAGGGCATTCTGTGTTGATTATTACGACTGACCCGAATGCGAAGAAGCATTATTTGAAAGACAATGTTTTATATTGCCCTGCAAAAACCATGAAACGCATATATGGATATGGTTTGACAAGCCCCATTAGTTGGAAGCGGCTACAATTTATTAAAGAG
>CAZWXJ010000007.1:21606-21926 GCA_964637735.1 uncultured Oscillospiraceae bacterium
GTGATTGTTGAAGTAGATGAAAGTGATAAAAGTATTAAAGAGTTTAAGCCTGATATCTGCCATATTCATACAGAATTTACCATTGGTTTGTTTGGGTTGCATGTTGCACACAAGTTAAAAGTACCCATTGTTTACACTTTGCACACCATGTATGACGATTATGTTTTTTATGTAGCGCCAAAACCGTTTGAACGGCTTGCGCTGCCAGTTTCCCACTTATATTTCCGCAAAATTGCACAGCAAGCAACTGAAATTATTGGCCCTAGTACAAAAGTAGTGGAATATTTACGGCGATGTAAAGTATTTCGTCCTATCAACAT
>CAZWXJ010000007.1:21936-30864 GCA_964637735.1 uncultured Oscillospiraceae bacterium
TGCCGAATACCGTTGATTTAACTAAGTTTCGCCCCGAGAGCAATGATTTTGCAAAAGCAAAAGCGCTTCGAAAAAAACTGGACATTGCTGATGAAGATGTTGCTTTGTGCTTTGTTGGAAGGCTTGGTAAAGAAAAAAGCCTTGATACGCTTATTACTTTATTTGCTGAAAACTTCAAAACTGACCGCACAAAAAAGCTGTTTCTTATTGGTGATGGACCTGAGCGGGAAGATTTAGAAGCACTTGCACAGAAACTTCAGGCTGATAATATTCACTTTTTGGGTAGAATTGAGCATGATGACCTGCCTTCTTACTACTTGGCGTTTAATATGTTTGCAACTGCATCCCTTTCAGAAATAAACAGTATTTCTATGCTGGAAGCACTTGCAAGTGGGCTTTATATTGTGCAGCGTGATGACAAATTAAACAAAAACCAAATTACCGTAGGTGAAAATGGTGAATTGTTTGATACTTCTGAAGAATTTAAAGAAATAATTAACTCGTATGCCATTTTGCAAGAAGAACAACGTAGCAATTTGCGTGCACAAGTTTCCGCTTCTACTGACAAATATGGAATAGATGAGTTTGGAAACAGCATTTTAAAGGTTTACAAAAAAGCACTAATAGAATTTTCAAAGAAATAAGGAGCACTACTTTTATGAAAGATTACGATGTAGCCATAATTGGCGGTGGCATAGGTGGGCTTATGTCTGCTTATCGCCTCATTACTGAAAAGCCAAATTTAAAAATTGTCCTTTTTGAAAAAGGACACCATATTGACAAGCGCACTTGCCCTATTGTGAGCGGGCAAACGAAAACGTGTATCAAGTGTAAATCTTGTGCGATTATGGAAGGTCTTGCTGGTGCGGGCGCTTTTTCTGATGGTAAATATATTATTTCTACTGAATATGGCGGTTGGTTACCTGATTTTTTGCCTGGCAATACAGTTTTGAATTATATTGAACAAGCCGATGACATTTTAATGAACTTTGGTGCGCCAGAAGAGCGTTTTATGCCAAGCGATAGTTTGAAAAAACTATGCTTGCAATATGACTTGCATATGGCGCAGGCGCAGTTAAAACACTTAGGTACTGACGCCAACTTTGCTACCATGCAAAAAATGATTGCTTTTGTTGAGAGCAAAATTACAATGCTGACTGACGCAAATGTAACTGATTGTGATAAAGAACAGCATCTCATTCAATACACTGACAAAGATGGAAACGAAAAAGAACTTTCTGCCGATAAAATTATTTTTGCTGTTGGACGTGTTGGCTCTCGCTTTTTTGCAGAATGGTGCAGAAAAAATGACATTCCTTTACAAAACAACCAAGTAGACATTGGCGTTCGTGTAGAGCTTCCATCTATTGTATGGGAATCTTTCTCAAAAGAAATATATGAGCCAAAAATTTGGTATCGCTCAAAACAATACGGAGATATTACCCGTATGTTCTGCTTCAATGAACGTGGAAACGTAGTAGTAGAAAATACGTCTGGCGTGCTTACTGTAAATGGGCATTCTTACAAAGACGAACATAAAAAAACGGAGAATTCTAACTTTGCTTTGCTTTCTACTATTCGCTTTACTGAGCCGTTTAAAGAACCCATTGAGTATGCACGTTATGTGGCAAGCCTTGCCAACTTAATTAGTGGTGGCAGTGTTATGGTGCAACGGCTTGGAGACTTGCTTGCAGGACGCCGTACTGACGATAAGCGGCTGCGGCAGTCTTCTACAACACCCACTTTAAATGCTGTAGCCGGTGACTTGAGTTTGTGCTTGCCAAAGCGCCAGCTTGATAACATTATTGAAACTTTAGAAGCACTTAACAATGTTGCGCCTGGTACTACAAACTACGACACTTTACTTTACGGCGTTGAATGCAAATACTATTCTGCAAGGCCTGAAACAGTAGACTTTGAATTAGCAGGCAGCCAAGGCATTTATGCTGTGGGAGATGGCACGGGCTTTACACGCAGCCTTTCACAGGCGGCAGCACATGGTTTATATGTTGCTGACAAAATTTTACACAACCGTTAATCTAAAAAAAGAAACAAAAAACCAGCCTACTAAAATGTAAGCTGGTTTTATATTATTTATACCTGTATATTTCTTACCGTTTTCCAGTGTCGCTGCAATGGTCTGCACTTGTTACGCTTTTTCTTTATTCCTCTTGATAGCAATACTAAAAACCATTTTATGTACTTAAATATTATTATATGCTATTAAATATTAAGTGTTCGTAAAACTTACTTGCGTTTCATTTTTTCATTGCTATTTTGTTTGGTCTTTTCATGACTATTGCAAAACATCTTTTGACAACTAATCTACCAAAGAGGTTTTCTGCGCTATTGCTCGTTTCTACTTTTCTTTACAAATAAGCAACGAGGCGACTTTTTTGAAGTGAACTAAATACTGCGGTAAAAAGATGTCGGCATATTATACATCTTAACTTTTCAGTAGCAGTCCACTGACTCTGTCACGATCATTGGACTCACTCCTTTCCTGTTTCTTGTCTATAATATAGCATATTTCCTTTTTATTGTCAATTGTTACACAAAAAAATTCATAATGTTTATATTTTTTATTCATTTTGTTCATTTAGAACTACCCATTGCTCATAAAGCTCATCAAGCGCAAAGCGGCTATCACTTAATTCTTCTGAAATATCTGCTAACTTTTCATAATCTCGCATGACTTCTTCATCTTCTAGCAAATTTTCAAACCCAATAATGCTAGCTTGTAGTTTTTCAATTTCTTCTTCTAATTCGCTTTTCTTTTGCCGCAGTTCTGCCTTTTTGCGCCGCTCTTCTTTCGGGTTTTGCGTAGCTGGCTTTTCTATATATGCGTCTTCTTGCTTTTGCGTTGCAACGCTAGAAGACGCATTTCTGTTTATGAGCGCATCATAACTTGGGTATATGGTGCCCTTTTTGTCATCAATGTACAAAATAGGGCATTTTAGACTTTGCATTAAATACCTGTCATGCGTTACAACAATGGTTGTGCCTTCATACTTTTCAAGCCCTTCACTCAGCGCTTCTCTTGTGTAGATGTCTAGATGGTTGGTTGGTTCATCTAACAATAAAACATTAGGCTTTTCTAGCACAATTTCAGCAAAGCGCAATTTTGCAAGTTCCCCACCTGAAAGTGCGCTTACGGGTTTGTAAATATCTTCCCCGCGAAACCCAAATTTTGCCAAATGATTACGCACTTCAAGTTCTGTAAAACTACGATATTTATTCCAGATAACGTGTAATACTTGCTCATTGCTTTTTCTTTGTAATTGCTCAAATAAAGAATAACGCACACCTTGCCCAAAACGCACACTGCCTGCAAATGGCTTAACAGCACCTGTTAGCACCTTTAGTAAAGTAGATTTACCTGCCCCGTTCGGCCCCGCAATAACCAAGGCTTCACTTCTGCGCACTAAAAAATTTATATGCTCGAACAAAGGCGTTTGTGATTTTTCAAATTTCACTGCTAAGTTTTTTACAGTTAACACTTCTTCATAAGGCTGCGTATCAAACGCAATGTTCATAACCATACGGCTATGCCATATGTGCGGTTTTTCAGTAATTTCCATTTTTTCTAGGGTTTTTCTGCGGCTTTTTGCCATTTTAGAAGTAGATGCACGCACTAAATTTTTATCAATATACTCTTGCAATTTCGCTGCTTTTTCTACATCTGCTTTATGCTGTTTTTCTTGCAGTACAATCGCTGCATCTTTTTGCACCAAAAAAGCAGAATAATTTCCTTTATAAGCAGCCATATTATGGTTTTCAATTTCCCACATTCTATTTGCAATTTGGTCAAGGAAGTATCTGTCATGCGAA
The DNA here is from genome assembly GCA_964637735.1 of uncultured Oscillospiraceae bacterium. Lineage (GTDB taxonomy): Bacteria > Bacillota > Clostridia > Oscillospirales > Ruminococcaceae > CAZWXJ01. The sequence goes on from CAZWXJ010000007.1 coordinate 25,768, forward strand.
ACAACCACAATGGCACCTTTATAGCTTCTTAAAAAAGTCTCAAGCCAGTTTAATGTATCAATGTCAAGGTGGTTGGTCGGTTCATCTAATATCATAATATCGGGTGCAAACAGCAATAATTTTGCCAACGCAAGCCTTGTGCGCTCTCCGCCTGAAAGGGATGACACTTTTTTGTCATATGTCGTACTTGGAAAGTTCATTCCGTTCAGTACTTTTTTAATTTGCACATCAATCTGATATCCGTCTTTAGCCTCAATAAAGGCTGTAAGCGCATCATGTTCTGTTAATAATTCTTCGTTTTCTTCCGTTTGTAATTTATATTCAATTTCTTCGATTTTTTGCATTGCATTAAGCACGTGCTGATATGCAGTTTTTGCTTCTTCATATACCGTATTACTTGGTAAAAAACCTGCATTTTGTTCTAAATAACCCACCACTGTACCTTGGGCAATGCTTACATGCCCTTTTTCAGGTGTGTATTCACCCGTTAGTATTTTTAACAATGATGTTTTTCCTGCGCCATTGTCTCCGATAATGCCAATTCTGTCTTCATCGGAAATAATGCCAGATATATTTTCTAAAATTAATCTTTCTCCAAAAAAGAGGGAAAGATCTTGTAATGTCATTAACATGGTTCTTCCTACTCAATTCTTGTATTATTTCGTCAAGTCGGAAAAATCAGCCTGTATAAATTCTGCCAACGCAAGTGGTGGCAGTTTAATTTGCATGCCAATTTTCCCTGCACTTACTATAAAATATGGTTTTTCTTTTGCGCTACCGTCAATAAAAGTTGCAAATTGTTTTTTCATGCCAATGGGTGAGCACCCGCCATGCACATACCCTGTTGTAGAAAGCAAGCTTTTTTGCGGTATCATTTCCATATTTTTCTCTTTTGCAACTTTCGCTGCTTTTTTTAAGTCTAATTCTTCTTGCGCTGGTATCACAAACACATAATGCTCTACCTTTCCTTTGCATACCAGCGTTTTGAAGACATTCTCTGGTTGTTCATTTATTTTGCGTGCAACGCCTACACCGCTTAAATCGCCATCCTCTACGGTGTATTCTTGTACTTCAAAAGGTATATTTTGTTTTTCTAGTATTCTAATTGCGTTCGTTTTAGTCATAACACTCTCCAAAGTACATTAAAAACTACAATGCCCGCATTTTCGGCTTCTTCGAATGGTACGGCTCATGCAAGTGCAAGCAATATAAGGGTCTGCAATATTTGAAAGCCAAGTAGCAATATCGTCATATACCATTTTGCGGTTTATTTCATTTAAAGGTTCATGGCGCATATTTTCATACAATTTTAAAGTTACATTTTTATGTTCTGTGTTTTCAAGTAGTGCAAATACTTCACGCACGCCTTCCCCAAAGTTTCCTACAGGGTCTTCTGCGCCTGAAACCAGCAAAATAGGCAAATCTTTTCGAACGCCTTGTGCCCATTCACTTGTACTTACATGTTGTAGTGTAGTAAAAATATCTTTGTAACCACTTATTGTGAACATAAAGGTACATCTGTCATCTGCAGCATATTTTGCAACAGTGTCTTCGTCTTTGCTAATCCAGTCATACGGGGTTTTTGCATTTTCAATTGTTTTTACGTAACCGCCAGTTGACATGTTATGTATAAGCTTTGAGCGATATCTTTTACCACGAAGCCCACCAATCGCTTTCGTTAAGGCAATGCCAACTCCCGCCATGTCATTCGGGCCAGCGGTGCCCATAAAAATAGCGCCATCTAATAAGTTAGGGTATTGCTCCGCAAACCAGCGTGCAAAAAAAGAACCCATGCTATGCCCCAGCATAAACACTTTTAACTTACGAAACTTCCCTTTTACAATGTTGTACAGTGTGAGCATATCTTCTAACACAAAATCCGCACCGTTTTTTTCAGCAAAAAAACCGTAATTTTCTGGCGTGCTGCTTGCTCCGTGACCTAAATGGTCGTTTGTGCACACAACAAAGCCTTTGGTTGCCATAAATTGCATAAAGTCTGCATAACGCTCTGTATGTTCACACATGCCATGTGCAATTTGTAAAATACCGACTTTTACTACATCTTTGTCAAACCAATATTCTGCATGAATAATTGATTTTCCATCTGCAGAAGGAAAGTCAATATTCTTTTTTTGAATGTTCACTTTATTGTTTCTCCTTCAACAATACGCACCAATTCATCAAAATTGGTAATAACATAGGTAGGTTTTACATCATCTGGCACAGGTAAGTTGTTTGGGTTATACCAGCAGGTGTCAATGCCAAATTTGCTGCCACCTTTTATGTCTGCTTCTAAACTGTCACCCACCATTAGCACTTTTTGTTTATTGGTTACGCCCAACATTTTCAAAGCATAATTGAAGAATTTTTCAGATGGTTTTGCCGCTTTTGCTTCTTCAGATGTGATTAATAAATCAACAAAAGGGTGCAAGGCACTTGCCTTTACACGTCCTTCTTGTGTTTTCTGCACACCATTGGTTGCAACCGCTATGGTGCAGCCTTCTTCTAGTTCTTCAAGCAGCTCGATAACACCATCAAATAGTATTCCGTGTTTTGAAAGTTCATTTAAATAAAAGGTATTCATCTTTACAGGGTCACCTTGTATATCTAGCTGGGAAAGTAACATGGCAAACCTAGTATTTACTAATTTTTCTTTTTTTGCTTTTCCCTGCTCGAAAGATTTCCAGAGCGCTTTGTTAATTTTGTCATATCGTGCTGCATTGTCTTCGGTTACAGGAATATGAAAGTTTTCAAACGTTGTTTGTAGTGCTAATTTTTCTGCCTGCTCAAAATCCATTAGTGTTCCATCAAGGTCAAGCAATAAACAATTATATTTGTACATTTTTCTCACTCCTGTTTCTTTCTTTCAAAAAAGCCGAGTGTCTCCACCCGGCTTTCCTTTGTTAATAATCAAATTCGCCTTTTGTAGAACGCAAAAATAATTTACTTAGCGCAGTGTCAGCATCCACTTCATTGTATAAAATAGAGTAAATTGCATCAGAGATGGGTAATTCTACACCATATTCTTCACTTAAACTACATAAAGCTTTTACTGTGGCTACACCTTCCGCAAGCTGAGTGTATTTTTCGCCTTTTATCCATGCTTCACCAAACATGCGGTTATGGCTATGTTGTGAGAAAAGCGTTGCTTCATAATCTCCTAAGTGGCAAAGCCCATATGCTGAGAGTTCGTTTCCGCCCATTGCTTTTATTAAACGGGCTACTTCCCTTGCGCCTCTTGCCATAAGGGCGCCTTTTAAGCTTGCCCAGCCTTTTCCGTCAAGCATGCCTGCAGCAATGCCTATTACGTTTTTAGCTGCCGCACCAATCTCACTGCCTATAATATCTGTGCCAATATATAAACGAATTAAATCGCTTGAGAATTTCTCGACAATGTCTTTTGTAACTTCTGCATCAGCACTGTCAACCACTTGGCAGTTTGGTACGCCTTTCATAAAGTCTTCCACATGCCCAGGGCCAACCCAAACGGCTGTTTTTATGGGCTGGTGAATGGTATCTTCCATGACTTGCGTTAACCGCCGGCCTGTTGTCGCTTCAATTCCCTTCATACACAAAATAAATGTTTTTGCTTGCAAATCAAAGCCATTTAACCGCTCTGCAAATTCGCTTAAGTTTTGTGCACTTATGGAAATGATAATATAATCTGCGTGGTGAACAGCCTTCGCTAAATCACTTTCTAACGTAATATTATCAGGCAATGTTAAATAATTGTTTTGCCTGGTGTTTTTCAATTCCTGAAATGTTTCAGAATTTTCAAGACCCCACAACATAACGTTATGTTTTTTACTGTGGTAGGTGGCTAAAAAAGACCCCCAACGCCCACAACCTAAGACTGTTACGTTCATTCGGCTCTCCTTATAGCAAAATTATCTTCAATGATTAACCACCAGCTTCGCTACTGCTCCCGCTTCCGCTGCCGCTATTGCTTTCTTCACCTATAGGTGCACTGCTTTCTTCAACTGGTGTTGAAGGTGTTTCAGAAGAAGGCTCTGGAACAACAACGCTGGCTTCACTAGAACTTGGCACATCAGGTATACTGGAAGAACTTTCTGATTCTGAACTTGATATGAAAGAACTAGATGCAACTGATGATGAAATGATTGAACTACTACTCATTTCTTCTGAAGAAGCAGGTGGAACGTACGGCGCAGGCCTTCTTTGTGGAATATTCGATGTATTGGGTCTTTCATCTTTCGTGATATATGAATGTGTTCTGGCATACTCTAAAACTGCATTACAGCCAGCTTCGTTTAAATGAATACCATCTTCTCGGACAAAAGATGTTTTCAAAAAGCCATTTTTATCTTTTAGAACTTCACTTGTATTTAAAAACTTATATCCGTCTTCTTTACACATTTCAGCTAAAGCAATATTATAACTATCAATTGTTTGCATCGTGATGTTTTTATAACTTCTGTTTTTTGCCACGGGGTGTATAGCCATAACAATGATGTCGCAATAAGGGTATTGTTTCTCAATAGCCGAAATTAATGTTTTGTATTGTTTTACAAAAGTTTCTTCTGACATACTGCCATCAGCATTGTTGGTACCGAAATTGATAATAACTCTGCGTGGCTTCAGCATAGAAACTGCTTTTGGAATCGTCGTTGGGTCAGAATAGCCCGAAAAATAAACACACGTGTTGTTTGTAGCAGATTGAATACCCATTGAAGAGATACCAATTGTGTTTTGTAGGGTTAACAACCTGTATGAATACAAAGCTTCTGTATTAGAGTCCCCAATAAACAGCGTGTCAGTTAAATATGTTTTACCTGCATCGTCGGTTACACTTAAAATAGTGTCTTTGTATTCCTCTGGGTCAAGCCCTAGGTTATTCGGGTCATACTCGTTATCCGCATTGGGGTCAAAAGAAGCACTTCCTGAAAAAACATCAGAATTAATTGAGCCATTCTTCCCTTTTCCGAAACTTATGAGTACAGCTATTACCAAAATAACTACTAATATTGCTGCCCCAAGCACACCAAGTATTTTCAGTCTATCTTTCTCACTCAGCTTGTAGAAGTTTCTTTTAATTTGCCGCCAACGCTTTGATAGCTTGGTAGCTTTTCTTTCATT
>CAZWXJ010000008.1:0-1340 GCA_964637735.1 uncultured Oscillospiraceae bacterium
TGTCTCAAGGGCCCGTGCGGTATGGTGAAATTGGAAAACGGCTTGGAAAGGTAAGCGCAAAAGTGTTAACACAACAATTGCGTGAAATGGAAGAAGATGGAATACTTGCGCGTGAAGTGTTTCCAGAAATTCCACCACGGGTAGAATATTCCCTGACTGAAAAAGGGGTTAGCTTTTTCAGCGTTGTAGAAGAAATGAGAAGATGGGCGCTTGAAGAAGATGACGTACATGAAGCGGAATGTGCTTTTTGTGGAGATTGCCAGCCGATGCGCAAAGAGGCAACAGCTTGAAGTTATAATAAAACAAGTAAGTGGCGTACATGTGAAGTGGATAACGCAGGCATGCAGTTGCTGTTAAATATTTTACATTATAAAAAGAACGCAAAGTTAAAACCTTTGCGTTCTTTTTGTTTATAAATTGTTTTGTTAAGTTAAATGTGCCAGTGCATATGCCATGGTAGAAATAACGCCAATGCGTAGCACATCTTCGTCTACATCAAAGTGCTCATTGTGGTGGTCAGCCCCTGTTCCTTTTTCAGGGTTGTTAATGCCAAGAAAAGCAAACACGCCAGGGTATTTGGCAAGGTAACGCCCCATGCTTTCACTGCCATACCATTTCTTTTGGTGTATAACTGTGCCGGCAGGAAGGACATCATTCAGTACTTCTTGCGCCAAGGCGGCTTTTGCATCATCGTTGGTAGTAGGTGCGCCAAACACACGGGTGGCAGGTCCAAACTCAACGGTGCAGTCGTACATATCGGCACAATTGGTAGCCACTTTTTTAAGCACTTCAACAGCTTTTGCACCCTCTTCTAAATTGAAAAAGCGCATAGAGCCACCTATATAGCAAGTGTCAGGTATAATGTTGCTTATTTCACCACCGTTAATACGGGTAACACCAAGGGTAACGGTTTCGTCGGCATCAATTTGGTTTGCAAAAACAGTGCCAAGGTTGTTTACAATGGCGGCTGCAGCGAAAACGGGGTTGTTGGCAAGGTCAGTACGAGAGCCATGCCCGCCACGCCCTTTTACGGTAATATCTACCCCTGCGCCGCCTGCCATACGTGGGCCTGCATCTACAGAAATAGTGCCGCTTGACATAACCGCATAAACGTGTATGCCCCAAATAGTGTCTACTTGTTTTTTCTCTAAAGCGTCTAACATGGCCTGTATGCCACCGCCGTTTTCTTCCCCTTCTTCAAAGCAAAAATACACGACACCGTTGAATTCGTCTTTTATTGAAGTAAGACCTTTCATGGCAGTAAGTAACATGGCAGTATGGGCGTCATGTCCGCAGGCGTGGCAGGTGTTTGGGTCATCAGACACGACGTGGCGAGCCCC
>CAZWXJ010000008.1:1350-30512 GCA_964637735.1 uncultured Oscillospiraceae bacterium
GGGTGTTCCTTCATGGGCAGGGCGTCAATGTCAGCCCGTAAGGCAACGTGTGCACCTGGGCGCCCAGTGTCTAGCGTGACGATGAGCCCTGTGTTTTTCAATTTCTCCACAGGCAAGCCAAGCTTTTCGGCTTCAGCGGCAATCATTCCGCTGGTTTTCACTTCTGTGCCAGAAACTTCTCCGAAGCGGTGAATTTCACGACGTTTTTCAATGGTGTACGGTTCTAATTCAGTTGCAATGGCGGTAATGCGTTCTTTGCTGATCATACAAAAATCCCCTTTCTTTTCGTAGGTGTCGGCTAGTAATTTTATTATACACAGTGGTGTTGATTAAAAGACATAGCAGAAGTTTACAAAAAGAATACCCATTTGTATATGAATTATACAAATGGGTAAAAAGGCAGCTTAAAAAGTGGCTAGCTTGTTATTTATATTTTTTTAAAACTTGCTGCACCATTTGGGTGGCGGCATATACATACCCTACACATAAGTCTTGTTGTTCGTGTGAAGCAAGGTCCCGCTCTGCGGTAAGGTCCGCGCACTTTGTACTGCCAAACTTTTCTTCGAACAATTGCTGAAATTCTTCTACCGCTTCATAAACGGGTTTGCCGCTTTCGCCAGGCTCGGTTCTTCCAAGTACGCTACCAATAGCGGCGGCACCGCCGTTAATAGCACCGCAATTTGCACAGCGCCCCATGTTGCCGTGCATACCAGTCATCATTTTTACGCTGTCAATTGGTGTTTTGGCAATGCCTTGCTCAATTAAATAACGCAAGGTGCTTTCTGCGCAAGACAGCCCATCGTCTGAAAAATAAGGGATTCTTTCATCGGGCACATACATTTCTTTCATCGTTTCACTCTCTTTCAATTATTAAAATATTATAGGTAAGGTCTCATCAACATCAAAAACAAAAAAGTGAGAATAAGCACTGCACAAGTAAAAAAGATAGTTTGCTTCCAGTACATTTTTAAATAGGCAATATATTCACGTAGAAGGGCATTGGGGAGGTAATACCAAGCGGTTTTGGCACCAATGCCACTGCTGTTTAACCCTGCACGTTGGGCGTAAATGCCTGCACGTAAAACGTGGTAATTGCTGGTAGAATAAATACTGTGATACGTGTTTTCGCCACTGCGGGCGTCCATCATTTCTTTTGAAAAACGCATATTTTCTGCGGTGTTGGTAGACTTTGTTTCGGTTAAAATATCTTTTTCAGGTATGCCTTTTTCTATGGCATAAGCTGCCATAGCAGCAGCTTCACTGGTGCTCTCATCAGCACCTTGCCCGCCACTAAAAAGCAAAACAGGGGGTGGCAGCACCTCTTTTTGTTTATGGTAAAAAGAAATGGCTTTGTCAATTCGTGCAGCTAACAAAGGCGAAACGGTTCCGTTTACAAGCCCGCTACCTAAAATAATAATATAATCTTGGTTTTTCTTTTTATAAGAAATATTGCATAAAAGGCAGGTGGTTAAAAAAATAAAAATATGGGCGAAGTAACAAAAGCCAAGTACCCATAAAGCAGTGTCAAGCACTTGTACCCAGTAAGGTGTAACAGTGGTGTTTGCAGCAAAGCTGAACACAATGTGCACAATAAGCACTACACTTAAAAGTAAGGTTAAACTATTTGCAAAGGTGCGTCGCTCACGCTTGAACATAAGGCGTGCATTCAAAAGTAGTAAAACAACAAAAACATAAATACCAAATACCAATACAAAGCTGGCAAAAAGCCCAATTAGAACAACAACCCATTGCAAAAATGCAACTTGAGAAATGGCGGCGAAAGCAAAAAAAGCAATACCACAAAACAGTAAAAAGCATGCGAAAAAGAAACCACTAAACAAACTGCTTTTGCTAGTATGGCGAAAAACAAAAAACAACGCCAAAAAGCAAAGGGCAATAACAAGCGGAAAAATATAGAAAGGATAGTTGCTTGGCATATAAAAACACCTTTTCAAAATAAAGTTAGTGATATTATTGTAAAGGATTATAAGACTTTGAGCAATATGTATAATTTGTGTAAATAGCAAAGATTGTTGATGACGAAAAGAAGTGAGTGTGTTAAAATGAAGCTAATTATATATTGAGGTGCGAATTATGAGGGTGAATAAAATTAAAAAAGCAATACTGGCAATCATGCTTTCACTTTGCGTGTGTACAGGCATTGTTTATGCTGCGAATGTGCCAAAAAAAGTATTGAACACACGAGACAGTGTAATACGTGTGCTGATTGTTGATAAATATGGCGATGAATATATTGGAACTGGATTCACAGTTTCTAGCAATAGCCGCTATGTAGTTACCAATTGCCACGTGGTAGAGGACGCTGTTGAAATATATGTTTTTTATGATACAGGTGAATACATTATAGCGGAAATAGAGGTTTACGCACCGAAAAAAGATATTTGTATATTAGAACTGGAAACGTCTTTACGGGCACCTGGCATACCCATTCGCACCTTTAGTTTTGGAACGGGAGAGTCAGTATATGCACTGGGTTACCCTGGAACAGCTGACTATATTAGCGGCGAATTTTTAGCAGATAAACAGTCTATTACGATTACAGATGGCATTATTAGCCGCATTCACCAAGGGTACCATTCGAATGATACCAGTGTGAAAACATGGATTATACAATCAAACGCTGCCATTAACGGTGGGAACTCTGGCGGGCCACTTGTAGACGAAGAAGGTAGGCTGCTTGGCATTAATACCTTTAGCATGAATGGTGCAGAGGGTATGAGCGGTAGTATACATGCCACCGAGCTAGTTGCCATTTTAGAAGCAAATAATATATCTTACAAAAAAGCGGGCGCTATACCAACTGGGGTTATTGTTGGCGGTGTACTGGTTGTAATATTAGCCATTGTTGCACTTTTGTATTATAGAAAAAACAAAACAAAAGTAGACGCACAAATGAAGGCACGTAAAGCAACAAGAAAGACCAAAACCAACACGGCTGCACCACAACAGCAAACACAACAAGCAAATACAACCGCAGAAACAAGCGGTACAAAAGTGCCACTGAAAAGCTTTTATACCTTTAACACACGCCTGAATGATTATGATGGTGTTTCCATGGTGGAAGACTTTATGGAAGACTACTTTCAACCAGATGAAGTTGCAGGTAATGTGCCACTATTATTTGTTGATAATATTTATATTGAGAAAAACAAAACATTACAGTTTTATAAAACAAGGTTAACAGAACAAGAACAGCAAAACTTCAAAACGATTCAAGATGGGTTTTCGGCGCCAGAAGTATATGGCGGGCAATTTAACCAGCAAACCATTATGTATTTTATGGGTGCTATTTTGTATACGCTTACTGAAGGCAAAGAGCCGCTTGATACCATTGCACGTAGCACTGGCAGTGAAATGACATTCTCTTACAGTAACCGTGCGCGTAGCTTTATTGAACAAGCCATGGCACTTGAGCCAAAAGATAGATTCAGAGACTTGAAAACCTTCTTGTATAGCCTGTCTACCATGAAGTTAAAGCTATTTGCACCTGATGAAGAAGTAGCAAGGCAACAGGAAGAAAAACCTGCCCCTTCAGCAGAGGCGGTTGCCCCACAAAATACCCCACCTGCGCAACCAGCACAAGAACCAGCGGCAGAAAGAACAGAACCCTTGATGCCTGTTACAGAGGTGATAGAAGACCTTCCTGTAATAATAGAGCCGCCTATTTTGCCTGTTGAAATAGAAGAAGATGAAGCGGAAAAAACGGCTATGGAAACAAGTGAAACGCATGCACAAGAAGAAGTAATTGTTGTAGAAGAAGCGCCTGCGGTAAACAATATGAATGAGCAAATTAGCCAGACGTTTTTCACCGAACCAAAACCATAATGCAATAGGAAGTAAAGCATGGAAGCAAAACAAACGAGCATACTGCAAACAGAAAGACTTATTTTACGGCCTTCAAGTACCGCATTAACAAGTGCGGTACTTGCTTTTCTGCAAAAAAACAAACACACACAAACGCAGTTTGAGCCCCTACACAATGCAGCTTACTTTACTGCTGAAAAACAGCAAGCACTTTTGGCGCAAGACAGTTTTCGTGCGGCCGAAGGAAGCGGCTTTCGGTTTTGGGTGAGCCACAAAGATGCACCAGATGAAATAATAGGAACGGTAGCTTTGAATAATGTGGTGTATGGCGTGTTTCAGGCTTGCCACGTGGGGTACAGGTGTGGGGTAAACGAACGAGGAAACGGTTATACAACAGAAGCTGTGCGAGCGCTCTGCACTTTTGCGTTTGAAGAGCTGCATTTACACCGTTTAGAGGCAAACATTATGCCTGAAAATGTGGCATCTTTCAGAGTGGTAGAAAAGCTTGGATTTGTAAGCGAAGGGCTTGCTGAAAAATATTTGAAAATAAATGGACAATGGAAAGACCATGTACATATGGTTTTACTAAATACACATGAAGAATAAGGAGACCAATTTGCATATAGAAAAATATATAACATTACCCGCAGAAAAGGTAAACGAAATAAAACGGCTGGAAAAGGCTTGCATGCCAAAAGAAAATTACAGAACGATGATATTTGAAACAACGCTGAACTTTAGCAAAGAACTACCAGCGTTTTATTTGGCGTATCATGATGAAAAACTAGTAGGTGTGGTGAACTTGTTTGCACCACAAAATCATGAAGTAGAATTGATGGCATATGTACATCCAGAGTATCGTATGCAGAATGTTTTCAAACAACTGATAAACGAAGTGCTTGCAGAGCTTGAGAAATACCCATCCGTAAAAAATGTGCTGCTTACTTATGACGAAGTTAGCAACGAAGCAAAACAAGTACTGATGCACTGGGGGTTAAACCCAACGTTTACAGAATATGAAATGATATTACAAGACCCAGCACAAATATTGCAAGACGAAAGTTGTGGACTAACGGTAAAGCCAATAACTAGGAAAGATGAAGAAGTCTCTCTTGCGCTTTCAGTGCAGGCCTTTGGCGGCGACATAGATAGTGCAAAAAATTACCTGCAAACGTCTATGCAAGTAACAGAAAAAACAATTTATGGGGCTTTTGTTGAAGATTTCATGCATGTGCCAAAACAAGTGGGTATGTGTGTACTTACGAAAGAAGAAGGGACTACTTACCTTTCAGGCGTGGTAGTAGACGAGCGGGAACGTGGGAACGGCTATGGAAAACAAATGCTACAACAAGTGCTATATGGTTTGCAGGGAAGCTGCACACTGGAAGTAAATAGTGAGAATGCCGTTGCTTTTCCGCTTTATAAAAAATTAGGGTTTGTGGTAACTACCCAAACCAACTATGTAGCAATACCCATAGAGCAATTAAAAATAAAAGTGAAATAAAAAAGGTCCAACAGGTTTTAACTGTTGGACCTTTTTACATACATGTAATGGTATTAAAGAATACCTTTTGTAATGAGTAACCGCACAAGCCCTATTACCCCTAAATGCAGTGGGTATATTGCGTAGAAGAAGTATTTATTGATAGCGGGTTTTACATTGGTGTGCATGTAAATAAGTGGCAGTGCAAATATAGAGGTGATACTCATGGGAAGGCCAATACCTGCAATGTGAAAATCTGCACCGTTCCATATAAACGTGGTTGCCAAAGGCATAACGGTGAAAAGTAATAAAATGAGAACAAGGCTTACCTTTGGTTTGTCTCGAAACTGGTAAAAGATGAGCATATAAACAAGCCCATCGGTTCCATAGTCAAAATTAAAAAGCATTAAAAGCAAAACAACGCCTGCAAATATGGCCCACCTTTTCTCTTGAAAAGCCCAAAGCCCTAGCAAACTGAAAAACAAGGTAAAGAAGATATTCGTATTTGTAAGGTTGCCAAAAAAATCGTCTTGGTTGAATGCGAAGATCCAGAAGGGCTGTGATACAAACGCAAATACAGCAATACGTGTGAGGTATTTTTTAATGTCGCTTGTATACAAAAAGCCAACCACCATGCAGTAGCAAAACAGAGGAAAGGTAACCCGCCCAATTAAGCGAAAGATAATTTGGTCAGGAAAAAACTCACCGCCGATATGATCGATGATCATGGTAATAACGGCAATGAGTTTTAAAAAGTTTGTGTCTAAATTGGTTTGTAATTTTGGCAAGGCGTTTGTGTTTGCTGTTGCAGTAGCTGCCATGTTGTCCACCTCATTGAAAGTTTTCTATAAATAAGAACGACTCATTATAGCAAATACCTTCAATGGTTACAACAAAATAAAAAGAATGCTATCTTTCCATAAAACGTGCCAAAAAGTCTTGCGTAAGCGGGTTTTGCGGCGCAGTGAATATTTCAACAGGGTCGCCTTCTTCGCAAATAACACCATTTGCCATGAACACCACATGCTTTGAAACATCACGGGCAAAGGCCATTTCGTGTGTAACAATAATCATGGTCATGCCTTCGTCAGCCAGTTTGCGCATAACGGCAAGTACTTCGCCTACCATTTGCGGGTCAAGTGCCGAAGTCGGCTCATCAAACAGTAATAGTTCAGGTTCCATGGCAAGGGCACGGGCAATGGCAACACGCTGTTTTTGCCCCCCTGAAATTTGCGCAGGCTTTGCGTTGATGTAAGGTGCCATGCCAACTTTTTCAAGGTTGTATAAAGCCACTTGCTTTGCTTGCTCTTTGTCTATTTTCAATACTTTTGTCAGCCCAACAGTGCAGTTTTCAAGGACCGTTAAGTTACTAAATAGGTTGAAGTTTTGGAAAACCATGCCAACATTGGTGCGGTAAGCATTGGCATCAAACCCTTTGGTGGTAATGTCTTCCTCATGGTACAAAATTTGCCCATTTGTGGGCGTTTCAAGCAAGTTGAGGCACCGTAGCAAGGTGGACTTTCCTGAGCCAGAAGCCCCAATAATGCAGGTGACGTCTCCACTGTGTACTTCAAAGTGAATGTCTTTTAAAACAGGCACATTGCCGAATGACTTGCTTAAATGGCGTACTTCTAAAATAGGAGGGGTTTCATGGTTAATCATTGGTGAAATCCTCCGTTTTTTTAGGGTAACGGTACAAACCGCTGGTATGTGCAAGAATGTCAGTGGTGGCAAGGTCATAAGTGCTGTCACCGTCCATTTTGCTTTCCCACAAACGCAACAAGAATGAGCAAGTGACCGTCATGACGAGGTAGATGATCATAGCAATGGTGAATGCCTCAAAGTAGGTATAATACGTACCTGCGACGGATTTGCTTGAAAAGAAAAGTTCTACCACGCCGATAACAGAAAGTACGCTGGTGTCTTTAATATTAATAATAAGGTTGTTGCCAATTTGTGGCAAAATGTTGCGTAATGCTTGCGGAAGAATAACATTTGTCATGGTTTGCACGTGGTTCATACCAATGGCTTTGGCACCTTCTGTTTGCCCAATGTCAACCGAGAGAATACCACCACGTACGGTTTCTGCCATGTATGCGCCTGTGTTAATAGAAACAATAAAAATGCCCGCCGCCCACATGGAAAGGTGTATACCAAGGTATTGCATGGCGCCATAATAAATGAACATAGACTGTACCATCATAGGTGTACCACGGAATACTTCTACATAAATGGCAAGAATGCTGCGCACAATTTTCAAAACAATTTTCTTCCATAGCGGGTCATTCTTTTCAATGGGTATGGTTTGTATAACCCCCACAACAAAGCCAATTAAACAGCCTATAATGGTGCCAATAAGCGCAATAACAAATGTGCGGTAGGCACCTACTAAAAAAGAACTGCCGTACATGTCAACTAGGAAAAAGACACGAGGCCAAAACCCTTGTGGTAAACTCATAAATGTAACCTTCTTTACTGAAACATAATTGCCAAACCATATGTAATAATATAGTTTATATATTCAAAAGGGCAGCAGGGCAGTGGCACGAAAGGGGAGGGTGCCGTAGCCCTACTGCCAACTTTTGACGGTTGGGTATATTCTGCTTTTACAAAATAGTAAACTGTTTTATGCAGAAAGTGGTTGTGCCGCAATGGCTTCGTTCATCATTCTTTCAAAATCTTCTGGTGTTAATGTAGCAAGTGCTGCATTTAAGTCGTTCAAAAGTTCTGTATTGTCTTTCGCAACAGAGATGCCGATGTTGATTTCTTCTTCTGATACTTCAAACCCATCGTCGCCTTCTGTAAAATCAAGTAATACGAAGTTCGGGTAAGCGACTACAGCCGCCATAGCAGTAGGCATGTCCGTCACAACAAGGTCAACGCCGCCTGCGTTTAAAGCAACCATCATGGCAGGGGCTGTTTCCATAGCGGGTAAAATATTTGCATTTGGTACTTGTGGCAGGCAAACGTCATACCATACTGTGTTTAACTGAGATGTTGCTGTAACACCGGCAAGGTCTTGTACGCCAGTGGCGGTAGCATAGTCTGTGTCTTCCCGTACAAGGCAAACAATAGAAGCATAGTAATAAGGGGTTGTGAAGTCTACACTTTCTAATCTTTCAGATGTGATAGATTGTCCTGCAATGGCACAGTCAATTTGCCCTGTTTGTACAGCCATTACCAAAGAATCCCAGTCCATTTGGTAAATTTCTAGGTCATAACCCATTTCATCAGCTAAGTAAATAGCCATCATTACGTCATACCCATAGGCATAATTTTGGCTACCAACAATGGGTACAGCACCGTTGCTGTCATCAGTTTGTGCCCAGTTGTAAGGGGCGTAGGCGCACTCCATACCAACACGTAAAACAGGTCTGCCTTCTGCGCTTGGGTCTGTGCTTGGGTCTTCGTTTCCTCCGCATGCTACTAGGCCAAAAGCCAAAGCCATGCTTAAAAGTACTGCTAAAATTCTTTTCATTTTTGTTCTACCTTTCTAAACATTTTTTTACAATAAAAAAGAACGTTTCCGAAAGGGAACGTCCATGATAACTTGCAAAAATACTGCTTTACAAAGAAAGACACATTTTCACCTATTACCAATGATAGCGCTCCACCTATCGGGTGACAGTCCGGCGCATATTCTGCGACGGCCCGGAACTAAAAAGCCAGTGCAACTTTTTAGAACCTCGGCGATGACCCCTTTTGCTACAGCAGGTGCATGCCCTTATGCTGTAAGCTACTCTTGGTAATCGCAACCTCTATCATTGTTGTTTTGAGAGTTCAAAACCACAATTGATTGAACGAATCGTAACACGAACGACTTTAGCTTGTCAACAATAAAACAAAAAAGA
This sequence comes from uncultured Oscillospiraceae bacterium, assembly GCA_964637735.1. GTDB lineage: Bacteria > Bacillota > Clostridia > Oscillospirales > Ruminococcaceae > CAZWXJ01. The sequence continues at coordinate 10,510 of CAZWXJ010000008.1, forward strand.
TGATTATTTTTGGATTGTACATAGCATTTTGCACTGTGAAAAACAAAAACATTGTGCATTATGCACAATGTTTGAATGAGCATATAGAAAAAGCATTAGAAATTGCGCTTTGCCCCAAACACAGTTACAATGGTTTTTCCTTCGTTTTGGGGTTGCTTTGCAAGTTCAACACAGGCCGCTAAAGCGGCACCACCTGCAATGCTTACAGGCACGCCATCGGTGTAAAAAACAGTGTCAGCCATAGCGTTGGCATCTCCGGTTGAGGCCGTCATAACACCGTCAACAATATAGGGGTTATAGTTAGGGGGTATAAACGGAAGCCCCATACCCACAATGCCATGCTTGCCTGCAAAGCCGCCAGTTAGCACTTGGTTTTCATAAGGCTCTACTGCTATGGTTTTTATGTTTGACCAAGCTTTTAAGTATTCACTGGTGCCTGTTATAGTACCTGCGCTATTTACGCCTGCCACAAAATAGTCAAAAGAATCATGCAGGGCTTCCATAATTTCAGGGCCTGTCGTGCGGCGGTGTACTTCAGGGTTGTTGTCGTTGTCAAGGTAGTTTAAAAAGTAGCCACAACCTTCTTGCACCAAAGCGTTTGCACGGCGTAACATACCTGTGCGGCCGTCTCCGCCAGGTACATACTGTAAAATAGCACCAAGTGCAGTAAACATTTTTTGGCTACGGGCACTTAAACTTTCGGGTACACACAAGGTTACTTTTAAACCACGCCTTGCGGCAGCAATGCATAAAGACGTTGCAAAAGGTCCAGAAGATGCTTCTATTACGGTATCGCCTCGCTCAAGTTCACCAGCTTCCATTGCCATGTCAAGCATTTCAGCAGCAACACGGTCATAAATAAAGCCACTTGGTCCCCAAAAGTCAAGCTTTGCCACAATTTGCGCAGGTAATTTTAGCCTGCGTGCAAGCCCTGAAAGCAACACAAAACTATTGCGTGGCAGTGCTTCATTATAACTTGCATATACTGGCATACTATTCCCCCTACTGCGCATGAAACAAAGTTTCAAAGTGCTTATTAAGTAAAGTTTATCTGTATTTTTGGTTGCTGTCAATTATAGAAGCAAAATAATTATTTACATACAAAAAAACGAACCATGGTTTTACGAGAGAAAGATAAAATAGTCAACTTTTTTTCAAAAAAAAGATACATATATTCCTTTCTGCTAAGGGCTGAGCGGTTTGACAAAGGGCATGCAAAACCGTAAACTTAAACCAAGAACAAACGAAGTGAGGGTGGCATTTTTGCGTGGAGAGTTTGAAAACAGACCACCGTTATTGCAGTTGCTTTATTTTTTTATAGCAGCGGGGTTTTCCATGGTGTCTACTCACCCAGTTCTGCTATTTATTTCTTTAGCGGGTGGTATGCTGTACCATGCAAAAATAACAAGCGGGAAAACATTTTTGCAAGACATAAAGTTTACAGTGCCACTGGTTGTCGTTTCGATTTTGGTAAACGGGCTTGTGAACCACCGTGGGGTAACTGTGCTTTTTAAACTGTTTGGTAAACCTGTTACGCGGGAATCCCTTTTGTTTGGGCTGGTAACAGGGCTTTCTTTTTCTGCTGTTATTATTTGGTTTTTATGCTACAGCAAGGTGTTTACCTCTGAAAAAGTGATGTTATTATTTGGTGACAAAGTGCCTACCCTTACTTTAAGTTTAACCATGGTGCTACGCTTTGTACCAAACTTATTGCAAAAAACAAAAGAAATTATGTCCGCACAGCGTGGCCTAGGTGTGTTTGTTACAAGTGGTACACTGAAAGAGCGTGCCATAGGCGGCATGCGGGTATTGTCGGTGCTCATCAGCTATGCGCTAGAAGGTGCGGTGCAGGTTGCCGCCGCCATGAAAAGCAGAGGATATGGGCTTGCAGGGCGCACCAGTTATATAAAATATACCTATATAAAAAGCGACTATGCTTTAATGGGCGTTTTTACTTTGCTATTTGGCGGCGTTACCTACACAATGGCAAGCGGCGGGTTTTCAGCACGGTTTTTCCCGATGCTTTCTTTTGCAGAGCCTACTATTTATAGTGTTGCGCTTTTGCTTTTATTCTATAGTTTGCCCTTTTTAGTAGACGGTTTACAGGAGTTAAAATGGAACTACTTACAATCAAAAATTTAAACTTTCAGTATGCGAACATTGCTGACGAGGCAGGCAATGTTTTACCTGCATTACAAAACCTTTCTTTGCAAGTAGAAGAAGGAGATTTTGTGCTACTTTGCGGGCTGAATGGCAGTGGGAAAACAACGTTGCTATGTTTGCTAAAGCAAGCCATTGCGCCTGTGGGTAACTTGCAGGGTGACATATGGTATAAACAGCAACCGCTTTATGAATTACCCTTTGAAAAACAAACAATGGAAATTGGGTATGTGGCGCAGAATGCTGACATGCAGTTTGTAACGGATGTAGTGTGGCAAGAACTTGCGTTCGGGCTTGAAAACAGCGGCGTGCCAACCGATGAAATTCGCCGTAAGGTGGGCGAAATGGCGAGTTTTTTTGGGTTGGAACAAGAAATGCAAAAAAAAGCACATGAACTTTCGGCAGGGCAAAAACAAACCGTAAATTTGGCGGCGGTGCTACTGCAACAACCAAACTTGCTTTTGCTTGACGAACCAACCGCAAGCCTTGACCCCATTGCAGCTGAGCATTTTTTGCAACTTGTGCAAAAAGTGAACCGTGAGTTTGGTACGACGATTATTCTGTCAGAACAGAAGATAGACCAGATATTACCCATAGCGAATAAAGTAGTTGTTTTGAAACAAGGGGAGATTATTTGTGATGCTTCACCTATTGAAGCGGCAAAAATATTGTGGCAAGCAGGAAACCCGCTTATGAACACCTTGCCTGTGCCTACCCAAGCGGCCCTTGCTTTGCGTGAAGAAGATTTACCGCTAACTGTGCAGGAAGGCAGAAAACAACTAGCACAAAAGCTTTTACAAAATAAAAATAAAAGAGACATTACAAAAAGTGAAATGATGGCAAAAAAAGAAACCGTTTTACAAGCAGAAAAAATATGGTTTCGGTATGAAAAAAAGGGAAGAGACATATTAAAAGGGGCATCTTTAACGGTACAAGCAGGTGAAATTTGTTGCCTAATGGGTGAAAACGGGGGTGGTAAAACAACCCTTTTAAACTTGTTTTGCAAAGAATATATACCCTATAGCGGGAAGGTTACACTGTATGGCAAAACCCTTGCCAATTACAAAGAGACGGAGCTCTTTGATGCGTGCATTGGTGTACTGCCACAAAACCCATTGTTTTTATTTACGGAAGATATGTTGCAAAAAGACTTGGAAACCACAGGCGCCACACAAGAAGAAGCAGTGCAAATGGCGAGGCAATTCGGCGTTGCCCACCTATTAACCCGCAACCCGCTTGATTTTTCAGGTGGGGAAATGCAGCGGGCGGCCCTTGCAAAAGTGATGTTGCGCAATCCGAAATTATTACTGCTGGATGAACCAACAAATGCGCTTGATGTGGAAGCCAAACAAAAGCTTGGGGAATTATTGCGAGGCTTTACAAAAGAAGGAAAAACCATCGTTATGGTTTCGCATGATGTTAGTTTTGCAGCAGAGTACGCTGACAGATGCGCTTTACTGTTTGATGGAGAAGTTATGGGAGAGGATACAGCAAAACAATTCTTCTTATCTAACTTGTTTTACACTACAGAGGCACGCCGTTTCACCCGTGGCATAGTGGAAGATGTTACAACAACGCAGGAGGTGCTTGCCTTGTGCGAATAAAGCAAAGCAAACTTCCTGTAAAAATAATACTTGGTATTTTTTATTGCATTGCCATTCCATTGCTACTGTTTTTGTCTTTTTTTGTTTTTCGGGTAAGGGGTGTATACCTACTTAGCATGGGTATAGCGGTGCTTGCAGCGCTGCCCGCTTTTGTTTTGTATGAAGATGCAAAGCCTACCGCCCAAAAGGTGGCGCTGGTTGCTATATACACAGCGTTAATAGTGGCAAGCCGTGCAGCATTTTTTTGGGTGCCGCAAATTAAACCCATGATGGCGCTTGTGATGCTGGGTGGCATAGCCTTTGGGGCAAGGTTTGGGTTTTTGGTGGGTGTGTTTTCTACTTTTTGTTCTAACTTTTTGTTTGGGCAAGGCCCGTGGACGCCATTCCAAATGGTGGCCTTTGGGCTGGCTGGCTTTGTAACAGGGCTTCTTTTTTATAAGAAAGACATTGCAAAAAAAAGGTGGGTATTGCCCATATATGGCTTTGTTACAACATATGTGTTGTACGGTGGCATTATGAACTTTTACAGCGTAGCTGCCTTTGTGCCAACATTAACGTGGCAGGCAATTTTGCTTAGTTACATCAGCGCCATTCCGTTTGACGTAGCACACGCAGGCGGAACTGCACTTTTCTTGCTTGTGCTGTCAAACATGATTCTGAAAAAAACAGACCGCTTAAAAATAAAATATGGTGTTACGTTTGAGTAGCTTTTTATAAAAATGTTATGTAGAATAAAAGTGAACAATGGTTATAAAATATTCCTATTTGTTAATAAATGTTCAATTGTAGCAATGAAAAAGGTTTGTTATTCTAAAAGTGTAATGAAACAACACACATGTATGGAGGAACGTTATGATGCAAATAGGGCAAACCATAAAAAAGCACCGCAAAGAAAAAGGCATGACGCAAGAAGATATGGCAAACCGTTTGGGTGTAACAGCACCTGCTGTAAACAAATGGGAAAACGGGCATACCATGCCAGACATTGCGCTGCTTTCGCCAATAGCACGGCTGTTTGATATTTCGGTGGATGAACTGCTTTCGCACAAAGAAGAATTAAGCGATATAGAAGCAAACAAAATAGCAGAAGAAATATATGAAAAGCTAAAAAAAGAAGACTATGAGGACGTTTTTTTATGGGCAAAAAAGCAAGTAGAAAAATACCCCGATAGTACTGCCTTGCTTTTATGGGCGGCCCAAATGCTTGACAGTTACCGTAAAATGGAAGAGGTGCCTGACACGGACAAGTATGACGATTATATTAGGCAAAGTTATACCCGTGCGCTGGAAAGTGAAAATGAAGGCATAAAAAGCAATGCGGCAGATGCTCTGTTTTATTTTCACATGAATAAAAAAGAATATGATGAAGCGGAACAATGCCTTGCACATTTTTCAAACGAAAACCCAGAGCGAAAAAGAAAACAAGCGTGGCTTTATAGCAAACAAAGCAAAACAGAAGAAGCCTACAAAATGTATGAAGAACTACTGTATGCAGCTTACCAAAATGTGAACCAAACATTCCACGGTATTTACATGCTTGCCATGGAAGAAAAAGACATGAAAACCGCCCACATGATAAACGAAAAAATACGGGAACTTGCGCATTTATTTGAAATGGGGTTATACCATGAAGTGTCAAACGGGTTAGAGCTTGCAACCATAGAAAAAGATATGCCAAAAACCTTAGAGATTGTAAAAACCATGCTTGAAGATACAGAAAGTATTATGGGGTTTGTAAGCGCACCGTTGTATAAACACATGGCTTTTCACGAACCAGATAAAGCGTATATAAAGCAGGTGCGAGAAGATATAATGGAAGGGTTTCAGGAAGAAACGTATAACTATATGAAAGAAAATGATGACTGGCAAAAGCTGTTCAAATAGCAGCTTGAAAGAAGGAGGTAGGTATGTTTTCAATTTCGGGGTTACTGACGTATGCGGTGATTATGGCTTTTACACCAGGGCCAAATAATATTACGTCTATGAGTAACGCAAGTAAATTAGGGCTGAAGAAGAGTATTCAGTTTAACTTTGGTGTGCTAGTGGGATTTTCTATTTTAATGTGGCTAAGTGCGCTTTTTGGCACAGTGCTTGCCTCTGTTATACCGAATATAAAATTCATTATGCAAATAGTGGGTGCGGCATATATGTTGTACCTTGCATGGAACATGCTGAGAAGCACAGGTGAAATAAATGAAAACAGCAAAGGTGCTACCTTTTTCAATGGGCTAACATTGCAGTTTGTAAACCCAAAGGCTATTTTGTATGGTATAACAGTTATGTCTAACTATATTTTGCCTTATTTTAATAATATGTTTGTAATTTTGGGGCTAGGGCTTTTGTTAGCGGGTATTAGCTTTATAGCAACAGTTTGTTGGGCATTATTTGGCACCCTATTCAAAAAACTGTTTACAAACCATGCAAAGGTGCTGAATGTTATAATGGCGTTATTGCTTGTATACTGTGCTGTTTCTTTGTTCTTGTAAAATTTGTTTGAGAGAAGGACTATTTTGTTTTCACTACCACAGCTACTAACCTATGTTTTTATTATGGATTTCACCCCAGGACCAAACAATATTATGTCTATGAGTAACGCAGGCAGATATGGACTGAAGAAAAGTATTCGGTTTAACCTGGGTATTTATGCGGGCTTTACCATTGTGATGATGTTGAGTGCTTTATTTGGCAATGCACTTGGAAAAGCCATACCCAACCTTGCCATTTACATGAAGTTGCTTGGAGCGGGGTATATGCTGTACCTTGCATGGAGTATGGTAAAAAGCACAGGAGACATTGCGGATAGTAATGAAAATGCAGGTACATTTGCGTCTGGCTTTGCGCTGCAATTTATGAACCCGAAAGGCATACTGTATTGCATAACCGTTATGGCAACCTATGTTACGCCTTATTTTACAAGCATACCTGTTCTATTGGGGTTTGCGTTGTTGCTTTCTACCATTAGCTTTATAGCAACCATATGTTGGGCGTTGTTTGGTGTGGTGTTTAAAAAAGTGTTTACAAAACATGCACGGTTACTAAACATAGGCATGGCACTGCTATTGGTGTATTGCGCAGTACGGCTGTTTGTATAAAGTTGAACGGCGCATATAAAAGAGGGCAACTGTAAAAAATAAGTATTATAAAAATGAAAGAGACACTTTGTTAAAAGCGTCTCTTTTTTTTATAGAATGCCTGATGTTCGGTACTGTATATCTGCAACCAGGTCTAGTGAAGCATCTTGTATGCGTTTGGGTTGCGTGGCGAAAAAGTCTACAACAGGTTTGCCTTTCTTTATATTCCACGTGCCAGCTATTTGCCCGTTTATGGCAATGGTAGGAAGGCATATGCCAGACTTTAAAATAACAGCCTTTTTATATTCCTGTGGCAACACGATATCTCGATTTGTGTATGACACGACGAGCGGGTCAAAACCAGACAGTAGGGTTAATTTAGGGATATCTCCCATAGCAACATCATTCTTTATGTAATAATAAGTTTCGTTTTGGTACGTAAGCTGTGCATATTCTTCAAGGTTTAAAGAAAGTAGCGCATCTTTTTTCTCTTTCGTTAGCCCAAAAAACCACGCAGCATCTGCCAGTGTTGCAGGGCCATAAGCGGTGATGAATTTTTTGAATAAACCAGGCAGCACATCGTCAAAAGTTTGCACTGGCTCAGCGTCTATCAAGTCAAAATCACGGCTTGTCATGTTTCGAAAGGAAACCTTGCCAATGCGTGCTAGCTCGCAGAAGATGCCACCCCACGGAGAGAAGGCCCTGTCAATAATAGGCTTGTCATATTCTTCTGCAAATATAAGGCGCATTTCAGAGCGGGAATACACACCGTCTTCCATCAAGGCTATTGCTCTGTCGGCAATTTCTTGGTACATCTTGTCAAGGTGGTATTCATCTTTATGAAGGGCAAGTAACAGGGGAAGGTCTTCATGCACAACACCATGCAAAGTGCCACGGTAAAGCCATGTTTTTGTCAAAGAAGTTTTCCACCCTGTTAAGCTGGCGCCACGTATCAACGCAGAAAAAGTGACATTGCGGTGAAACCAACCATGTAACCCAAGAAGTTCATGTGAGAGCTGTACAATACTCTCGCATGGGCGTGATAGATATAGCCCGTGCATACGTTGCCGCAAAATTTGTTCTGCTGTTTTTTCCATCACTGGCTACCTCGTTTTGGTTTAAAACCCGCATGTCATGGTTATGTGGCTTCTTTATTGTGTTGCGCCCACATTTCTTTTGTATAAACATATTCATAAGAGGAAAATGTTTTGTTTAAACTGTATGAAGTATAAGTTCCTTCTTGTGCAAAACGAAACCCGCATTTTTCAATAAGGTGCTTTGAAGCAGTATTGTGCTGAAAACAACATGCCCAAACAATGTTTATACCACTTGCGAACAAATGATTCAAAACAACGGGAATGAGCGCAGACATAATGTGTTTTCCATGAAAAGCAGGGTGCAATACAAACCCCAGTTCTTTTACATCAGGGAGGTTTTGTTCGGAGTCAGGCTGAATGTTAAAATGCCCAATTACTTGGTGGGTTTCTTTGCTAACAATGGCATATATGTCTTTGTTTTTCAAAAAGAGGGAAAGCATTTTCTTGGCTTCGTGCAAGGTTTCATGGTGTTTCCACCCAGCACTTTCACCAATGTTTTCCTGGCTACTGTAGCGGAACAAATCATCCAAATCATCTTTTTGAAAATGGCGTAAAAACACTTGCTCGGTTTCGCAGTAGGTAGTTTGTGCTGAAGGGTTATTCATAATTTTTAACGGTCAGTTCGGTAATGGTGCTTGCGGTTTGGCAGTATTCGGTAATGTCAAAATGCTTTTCTACTAACTTTTCATGCCCCGCTTCATCGGCGTCATCACTCATAGACCGTATGATGACAAACGGTTTGTCATTCTTAGCGGCAATATGCCCAATGGCGGCGCCTTCCATTTCAACACACAAAGGGACAACCATGCTGGCAATGCGTTTTTTGGTTGCGCTGTCTCCAATAAATTGGTCTCCTGTTGCAATGCGCCCTGTGGCGCACTTTACGCCAATTTCATGGCAGGCACGAGCAGCGGCGCTTACCATTGCTTCGTCTGCTGTAAATTCAAACTGGTAAGGGTAGCTTTGGTTAATCATTTCATTTTCGCTGTCATGGTTTATGACAGTGGTAGAAATGGCGACGTCCCCAATGGTAAGTAAAGACGTCATGTTGCCTGCAATGCCAGAGTTAATAATGGCATCTGCGCCAAATGCCGAAATAAGAAGTTGGGTTGCGGCGGCGGCGCTAGCTTTACCCATGCCACAGCAACAAAGGGCAATGTTTTTGCCATGCAATATGCCTGTATAAACATCAATGCCACCTGTGTGGGCCTCTTTCATGTTTTCTAGTTTATCACGTAAAATAGCAACTTCTTCAGGCATAGCGCCTATAATACCTATTGTTTTCATGGTTCCTCCGTTAAAGTAAGTTTTTATAAATCAAACTGTTTTATAGTACCAAGAGCATATTCATGTGCGCCTTCATCTATTTCTGATGCAGTGGGGTTATAAGCAATTCGCTTTATGTCACTGGCTAATAATAGTACCGTTTCTTTAGGAAATTTTTGTATAAGGCACAATGTCCAACATTTCCAAATGTCATCATCTGCATGCAAAACACTTTTAATATGTGGTACTAATTGCATGTGAAAGCGTGGTAATACTTCTATTAACTCTTGTGCAATAGGCCAATTTATATCTTGTATCCATTCAAGAAGCTCTCCTAAAATGGGCACAGCATCTTGTACATTCATTGTATTAAGCAATGGTATACTAGAATTATCAAATTTATCTTTGGGAATCAATTCAAACAAATTGTCCAAGCAAGCAACCTCCGCAAATTTGTATTAAACATTAAACCGAAACAACGTAACATCTCCATCTTGCATCACATACTCTTTGCCTTCACTGCGTAAAAGTCCCTTTTCACGGGCGGCCGCCATACTGCCACACGCCATTAAGTCATCATATGCCACTATTTCAGCACGAATAAAACCCCGCTCAAAGTCAGAGTGGATTTTACCTGCGGCACCTGGGGCTTTTGTGCCTTTCGTAATCGTCCATGCACGCACTTCTTCTTCACCTGCGGTGAGGTAAGAGATTAAGCCAAGCAGGTTATAGCCTTCTTTTATCAAATTATCAAGCCCTGAAATTTCGAGCCCAAGCTCAGCCAAAAAGGCTTGTTTTTCAGCAGGGTCAAAGGTAGAAATATCTTCTTCAATTTTGGCACAAATAGGCAGGCAACCAGCATGCTCTTTTTCGGCAAGGGCTTTCACAACACCATAGTAAGGGTTGCTGTCAATGCCAGTCAGCAGGTCATCTTCTGAAAGGTTGGCGGCATAAATAACAGGCTTTGCTGAAAGCAAGGGAATGTCAGCAAATAGTTCTTGTTCAGTTTCGTTTTCAAGTGGTAAAGTGCGTGCGTTTTTGCCGTCTTCCAAATACTTCATAAGCTTTTCTAAAAAGGCAAGTTCGGTGGCAAGGGTTTTGTCGCCTTTTATGTTTTTGGTGGTTTTGTCAATGCGGCGCTGTAAAATTTCCATGTCAGAAAGAATCAACTCAATGTCAATGGTTTCAATGTCACGGGCGGGGTCAACACTGCCTTCTACGTGAATAATGTCGGAAGAGTCAAAACAGCGCACAACATGCACAATGGCATCCACCTCACGTATGTTGGCAAGAAATTTATTGCCAAGCCCTTCGCCTTTTGAAGCACCCTTTACAAGCCCTGCAATGTCAACAAATTCAATGGTGGCAGGGGTGTATTTTTTGGGGTGATACATTTCTGCAAGGGCATCAAGGCGTACGTCTGGCACGGCAACAACACCCACGTTTGGTTCTATGGTACAAAAGGGGTAGTTGGCGCTTGCGGCACCTGCCCCTGTAATTGCGTTAAATAGTGTGCTTTTCCCAACGTTGGGTAACCCAACAATACCAAGTTTCATGAAAATCTCCTTCAATAAATAACATATAAATAGAATGTGTTATTATTATACCTTTCAAAAAGGTGTGGCGCAACATTTACATTTTATTCATGCCTTTTAAAATAAAAGCGTTTATAATATAATATCATTAGCGAATCTCTTCAATATTATGAAATAGAGAGGTATATTTATGGACCGCGAAAGAATCATGATCGTCGATGATGACAAAAATATCTGTGAATTGTTGCGCCTTTACCTTGAAAAAGAAGGTTTTGAAACAATTATTGCAAATGATGGTGAACAAGCACTAAGCCTGTTTAAACCAGGTGAAATTGGTATTGTATTACTTGACATTATGATGCCACGCATGGACGGCTGGGAAACTTGCCGCCGTATTCGCGCGCAGAGTGATGTACCTGTTATTATGCTAACCGCCAAAGGGGAAACGTTTGACAAAGTGCTGGGGCTAGAACTTGGTGCAGATGACTATATTGTAAAGCCGTTTGATACCAAAGAAGTAGTGGCCAGAATTAAAGCCGTTATGCGCCGTTACCATGCGGTAGAAAAAAAGCAAGACGGCGGAGACAAAGTACTGAGCTATGACAAACTTACCATTAACCTTACCCGCTATGAAATGAAAGTAGACGGCATTGTGGTTGACACCCCCCCTAAAGAATTAGAGCTTGTATATTATTTGGCAAGCAACCCCAACCGTGTATTTACAAGAGACCAACTGCTTGATGAAGTTTGGGGCTTTGAATATTACGGTGATAGCCGCACCATTGACGTGCATATTAAACGCCTGCGTGAAAAACTGGAAGGCATTAGTGATGAATGGAACCTGAAAACCGTTTGGGGTGTCGGGTATAAATTTGAAGTAAAAGAATAAAACTAGATAAGGCGAAAGACATGCGCAATTCTATTACAACAAGGTATTTTAGAACAACGGTAGTTATTCTGCTGTCCGGCATCTTATTGCTAGGGCTTACTTTGATGTTTTTTGCCAACCATTATTTTCAGGGAGACCTGGAAAAAGAACTGATTGGAAATTTGAACAGCGGTGCTATGGCACTAAATAATAGCATTCAAGAAGATGGAAACAATATTTTTTTAAATAATGAGTCTATCAAACAATCTTTTACAACAATTGGCGCAGCGAATGATTCCATTTTATTTTTGGTAGATGCCAACGGTAGAACGCTTATATGTAGCGAAACATACCCGTGTTCGCACACAACATACATGATGCCACCTGACGTTATTAATGAAGTAATTACAACGGGCAACTACACAGAAATGGGCACCTTAGCAGGTGTATATAAAGTAAGCCATTATACAGTGGCACGTAAAGTGATTTCGGCAGATGGCGACTTCATTGGCATTTTATTTGCGTCTACAAACGCATCTGCACTAAGCACTTTTTTGAATGATATGTTGTTCATGTTTATTATATCGGCAGGCGTCATGATTTTTGTATCTTCTATTTTATCTGTTTTATTAACACAACGCATGACGACCCCCTTGCGGAACATGACAGAAGTAGTGCAAAGCTACGGGCAGGGAGATTTCTCAGCACGTACACCTGTAGAGGGTGATGATGAAATAGCACAGCTTGCACTTACTTTTAATAATATGGCGCAAGACTTGCAAGAAAACGAAGAAACACGCTCAACCTTCATTGACAATGTGGCCCATGAGCTACGTACCCCAATGACAAGCATTAAAGGCTTTGTTGACGGCATTTTAGACGGCACCATACCATATGAAATGCAAGATAGGTACCTTGAAATTGTGTCACAAGAAGTTGGAAGGCTCTCTCGGTTAACACGCAGTATGTTAGATGTAACCAAGCTTGAAAAAGGGGACTACAGCCAAAATGCCGTTAGCTATGACGTTTGGGAAACCATAACCATGGTGGTGTTTGGCGCTGAAAAGCGCATTGACGAAAGGGGCATTCGCATAGAAGGGCTTGCCCCTGTGCGTACCCTTGTGCACGCAGACCCTGACGTTGTTCACCAGGTGGTGTTTAACTTGGTAGACAATGCCGTTAAGTTTGCAGGAGAAAATGGCGTGATTACCTTACATGTTGAGAAAAAGCAAAATCGTGTATATGTCAGCGTAAAAAACACGGGTGAAGGTATTCGAAAAGAAGATATACCCCACGTGTTTGACCGTTTTTATAAAACTGACAAAAGCCGTAGCTTGAACACAGAAGGCGCAGGGCTTGGGCTGTACATTTGTAAAAAGTTAATTAACAAAAGTGGCGGAGATATTATGGTGCGCTCAGTGACAGGAGAGTACACAGAATTTGTTTTTTATGTGCCAGCGGGAAAAGAAGAGAAACAAAAAACCGCAAAAACAGTTGAAGTATAAATAGGGCTGATTGTGAGGAAAAGATGGCATTGAATTTGTTTCAAGGGCAAGGAAACGGAAAAAAGGACCCCTCTGAACAAGGGGCTGTGGAATACAGGTTCACTGTAGATGGCGCACAGGCGCCTACACCTGAAATGGCGGCAGCGCAACGTAAACTGTCAGTTTTAATTGCGGTGCTAACACTTTTCATGGTGGTTGGTTTCTTTTCTTTAATAAACGGCGCTTTAGGGCGCACAGGAAAAAACACTGGCGAAGAAGTTGCATCTGCTTATGTTGTTGGAAACCAAGGCGGAAACCTTTCCATTGTAGACACAGTACCTGATGAAGAAAATGCACCCAACCTTTCTTACACAGAAGCAGCACGTGAAGTGTTGCCGTCAGTTGTAGAGGTAACGGTTTACCAAAGAAACGAAATAGAACCAGCTGCCGTGGTGAGCGGGATTATTATCTCACGTGATGGGTTAATTGTAACCAGCAACTATGCGCTGCAAAATGCACAAGGTGTGCAGGTGACCCTGCAAAACGGCAGTACATATACAGCACAAATTATAGGGGCCGACACTTATACAGACCTTGCTGTATTGCGTATTCATGCAAGCAATTTAGTGCCAGCTACATTTTCTGTCTCGCCTGATATTTCTATTGGAGACCAAGTATTGGTAGTAGGGAATTCTACAAGCCAAAACAGTGCTACTATATGGTGTGTTATAGCGGGAACAGACAAACAGATATCGGTTGCAGAGGGTGCTTATGCGCTCAATTTAATGAAAATAAATGCTGTAGTAGGCGAGGGCAATGCGGGTGGCGCAGTCATCAACCTACAGGGGCATGTTATTGGTATATATAGTGGGCATATTGTACATGGCAAACAAGAAGGTACGGCATTTGTACTTCCTTTTTCAGAAGCGAGAATGGTGATTGACGACCTAGTTGAGTTTGGGTATGTGAAAAATCGTGCAACACTTGGCATTGCCGTTGCTGAATTGAATGAAACGGTAGGTGCGCTGAATAATTTGCCAGAGCAAGGCCTTTACATAACACTTGTACAAGCAGGTAGCCCAATTGCAGGGCATAATATTGAAGCGGGGAATGTTGTTTTAAAAATAAACGGGCAAGACGTTACTACGGTGGCAAGTTATATGAATTTTTTAAAAGCGCATAAACCAGGAGATACCGTAGAGTTACTGGTGTATAAACCTGAAACAGGAAAAACAGTTATAGTAGAAGTTACACTGACACAAGCATAAAGCAGCTTTAAAACAGACAACAAAAAAGGTTTGCCATTTGGCAAACCTTTTGATTTTGGGGAAAAGTATTCTTACAAAAATGTGTTATGTATTAAACAGCAGAAAGCTCTTCATCTGCCATAGCAAGGAAGTCAGGCACTTGCAATTGCTGCGGGCAGGCAGACACACACTGATTGCAATGTATGCAGGCAGACGGTTTTGCGTCTGCGGGAATATCGCCGTAATTTTTACGGGTGAAGAATACGTTTTTCAGTAGTTTGTAATCATTATAAATTTTGAAGATTTGCGGGATTTCAATACCCACGGGGCAAGGTAAGCAGTATTGGCAGTTGGTGCAACCAATGGTTTTGTAAGAGACGAGAAATACACCTGTTTCTGCAATGGCTTTTCTTTCGGTGTCTGTTAGTGTTTCTTTTGAAGAGAATGTTGCAACGTTTTCTTTCAATTGGTCAAGGTTACTCATGCCAGAAAGTGTCATGCTGACACCTTCTAGTTCAGAAGCCCATTGCAACGCAAAAGTTGCAGGAGATTTATTTGGGTTTGCTTTTTTCAAAATTTCTACGCCGCCTTCAGGCATATTTGCAAGCATACCACCACGCACAGGTTCCATTAAAAATATAGGAAGGTTTGCATCTACGGCAAGTTTGTGAAGCGTAGGGGCTTCCTCGTTCAAAGCAAAGTCGTAATAATTCAATTGCAGTTGTACAAAATCCCAATCTGTCATGGCTAGTGCTTTTTTGAAGCACTCTGTATCATCATGGAAAGAAAAACCGAGATGTTTGATTTTGCCTTCTTGTTTCATTTTCAGCAAAAAGTTGATGGTATCAAGTTTTTCCATGGTAGCAATTTTTTCTTTATCAACGGCATGTGCCAAATAAAAGTCAAAATAGTCTACTTGTAGGCGTGCAAGTTGTTCAGCAAAAATGCGTTCTTGGTCGCCTTCTTCATGTAGGGCAACAACGGGTAACTTAGTGGCAACGTAAAAACTGTTACGTGGGTAGGCAGAAAGCACTTCCCCCATAACAGATTCTGACGTGCCTTGGTGGTACATATAAGCAGTGTCAAAGTAGTTTACGCCATTTTCCATCGCATAAGCTACCATTTGTTTTACGTGTTCTTTGTCAATGCTTTCATCTGGGTTTGTGGGTAAGCGCATTGCCCCAAAGCCAAGGTAAGGCAATTCGCAGTTTAAACGTTCTACATTGTGTTTCAAAATCATTCCAAATGCCTTCTTTCAAATTTGTCAATTTTTGCCTGCTATTAGCGTATCATAAAAAAGCGTATTTTGCAAAGCATTGGTTGACTTATAGGTGTATAAAAGAGTAAAATGTAATGTACTGAAAACAAGGAGAATGCCATGCAAAACGATAAAACGATGCCTATAAATAGAGTTCAAATTGCACCGTCCATTCTCTCAGCAGATTTTGCCCACCTTGCACATGACTGTGAAAGGGTACTGCAAAATGGTGCAGATATGCTACACATAGACGTTATGGACGGCGTGTTTGTACCAAATATTTCTATTGGCATACCTGTGGTTGCAAGTTTGCGTAAGGCTTTTCCTAATGTTCTTTTTGATGTACATTTGATGATTGTAGAGCCACTGCGCTATGTGGAAGAATTTGCAAAAGCAGGGGCTAGCTTAATTAGTTTTCATGTGGAAGCGGGGTCTGATGTAGAAGAAACCGTGCAGGCAATTCACAAAGTAGGCTGTAAAGCGGGCATTGTGTTAAAACCACATACAAAGGTTGAAGATATTTTGCCCTATTTGCATATGGTTGACCTTATTCTTGTCATGTCAGTAGAGCCTGGGTTTGGTGGGCAAGCGTTTATGCCATCAGCCCTTGTAAAACTACAAACCATAAAAGAATATGCTGTAAAAAATGGGCTACAACAGTTGCTGATAGAAGTAGACGGCGGCATTAACATAGAAACAGCGCCAGCAGTTATTGAAGCAGGTGCGAATGTATTGGTTGCGGGCTCAGCTGTATTTGGGCAAGCAGATATGAAGCAAGCAATAAACGGGCTTCGTGGTGAAAGCAGATAGTTTAGAGGATAATAATAACGGGGGATCTCATGCAAGAGAAAGTGCTTTTAGATAAATCATCACCGATTTATAAAGAGAATGTGTTTTATAAAGAAATTTTGGCGGCAACCATACCGCTTGTTTTGTTGGCAACATACCTTTACGGAATAAGACCTATTTTGCTAGTGTTAGTTGCCATGGGCACAGCCCGTGTTTGTGACTGGCTTGCTGCGACATTGCAAGGCAAAAAATGGGAAAAGAGAGAAATAAATTCTATTGCATCGGCAGTTATTTTTACACTTATGTTGCCAGCAACCATTAGTTTTTATATTGTTATTTTTGGGGTGGCAGTGTTTGTGCTACTTGCAAAACATGCCTTTGGTGGTGCACATTCGTACCCGTTTAACCTGGCAGCGGTTGGTTATGCCATTGTGGCAGTTGGCTGGCCGCAGGAAGTATTTAAATACCCGCAACCTTTGCAAACCCTTCCTCTTTTTTCTACCGAGGGTGTGCGTATGACAGAAGCAGCATCTTCTGTTTTAAAAATGGGTGGGTTACCAAACATAGGCACCATGAACCTAATTTTAGGAAACTATGCAGGCCCAATGGGCGCAACGTTTGTTATAGTTATTATTGCCTGTGCATTGTTTTTAATTGCCCGTGGGCATAAGTTTCTATATAGCAGTGTGGCATTTATCTCTGTTACAGCACTGATTGCTTTTGCATTTCCACGTGTTTACCTTGCAAGCCGTTTTGATGTAATGCGTTATGAAGTTTTGTCAGGCGCATTTGTATATGCGGCGGTTTTTTTATTGGCTGACCCTGTTACACTACCAAAGAATAACCTTGCAAAAATAGTATACGGCGCCATTCTTGGCTTTGTTACCATGATGTTCCGTTATTTTGGTACGTTTGAGCTGGGTGTGTGTTTTGCAATGATTATCGTCAATAGTTTTTCTGACTTTATTGACAGAAAAATGATGGCGCTTACGAAACCGAAGCCTAAGAAAACGGAAGGCGTGGCGAAAAAGGCGGAGGGCGTAGCAAAATGAAAACAAAACGAGCAAATTATTATGCAAAAAACTATGAACAAATAGAACAAAGAGACCGCATTTTTTTACGCAACCCCGTGTTTATTACGGGCCTTGCTTTAGCACCCGTTGTGGTGGCTGCCACTACTTTAAATAATGCTGTTATACTAGGCACAGCAGTGCTGTTATTGCTATTGCCTACCCGTGTAATAGCCTCTTTGGTTAGTCGCGTAGTGTTATATCGTTTTTGCAGTATTGTATATGCGCTTACGTCTGCAGGGGTATATGTTGGGGTGTACATTTTAATGCGTTATTTATTTGGCGTGGGCATACAGTCAGTAGGTATTTATTTGCCCCTTTTGGTGCTAGACCCTATTATTATAAAACGATATGAAAAACCGACGAAAGAAAAACTATCAACCGCTTTTGTAAAAGGTATTCTTACAACCATAGGGTTTGAATTGGCACTCTTTTTGGTTGCTGCCATTCGTGAATTTTTGGCTTTTGGCACATTATATGGTATAAAAGTAATTGACGGTGCCCCGATGCCGATTGCCGCATTAACAAGCGGCGGGTTTATGATTGTTGGCGTGCTTGCTGCCCTATGGCGTGCAGTTATTGCACGGTTCCGTCAGGATGTATACGAGGGGGTGGAACAAGATGGGGTTGCTTAGTGCAGTTAGCTCTTTTTTTCTAATGGCAATTGTTGCCGTTAGTGTTGAAAACGCCATTTTTTTCCGTGGGTTTGGCGTAAGCCGCTTGTTAAAACTGGTAGATGACGGTACCATTGACACCCTTATTTTCGGTGGCGTTTTATGCATTGTTGAAGTGATTGCAGGTGTTTTTGCTTACTTTGCAAATATACTTATTCAAACATATGTGCCCGAATTTTGGCGCACGCCCATTACACCACTTGCCATGGTGTGTTGCACTGTAATTTCTTTTTTAATTGTTCTATTCTTCTGCTTAGGGGTGCTATTGCGCAACGCAGAAATGCTGAAAAAAGGGCGCATTTGTGAAGTGGTTGCAGCACTGCCTATGGCAGCGTTTAACTGCTGTGTATTAGGCGTTTTATATATTACCACCACCCAGCAGTTTACACTTATTGAAACAATTGGCTTTGCCATAGGTTCAGCCATAGGGTATGTGTTGGCTGTTTTGCTAGTCTCTGAGGGGCAACGCAAAATGAAAGGAAAAGAAGTGCCAAAATCATTCAAAGGACTGCCTATTAACCTTATTTATATTGGTATTTTGGCATTGGCTATTTACGCTTTTACAGGCCATATGAAATGGAGCTAAGTTACGAATGAAGCAAGAATGAAAGCTTGTTCGTATTGTTTATATATAAAAGGGGGCGCACCATGCCGAAAAAAGACAAACCGGTTAAAATTAAACGGTCAAAAACGACATTTGGAAATACAGAGCGTAACCGCAAAATTAGGGCAACTGTTATTTGGGTAGTGGTTCTTGTTTTGGTTTTTGTTGGCGCCTTTTTCTTAGCAAAACCTACCATGAACCTGATTAGCAACTTGATTGAAAATGCGAGGGAAAACAACATTTCCAATAGTGGGTCTGAAACGGTTGACGGCAGTACACCTGAAAACCCAGACGGTGAAGACATACCGACATATATGGGCACACCTCATACAGCAGTTACGGCAGATCTTTCTTCTATGCAAAACACAGAAATGGTGATTGCATATGCCAAAAGCTTACAAGACCAAAATATAAAAGAAGTTGTTTTGGTTATGAAAGATGAAAATGGTTTGTTTTATTATAATTCTGCTTTTGCAACAAGTGATGACGCAAAAGCCAGTATGCAAATTGTTCCAAGTGAAATCATTTCTATTTTCCATGAACATGACATTGCTGTTACAGCAGCCATTTATGCCTATAAAGACCCACTTGCGGCACTTGCCAATGCTGAATGGGCAGTGCAATACAACGGCGCAGGTGGTGGGCGCTGGTATGACAATGACCCTGCCAACGGTGGCAAATCATGGTTAAACCCTTATGCTACCGAAGCGCAAAACTATGTGGTGAACATTGTAAAAGAATTGGCAGATTTGAACTTTGACCATGTTGTTGTGCGGGCTGTTCAATATCCGTCAGTTGCGGGGCTAGGCTTAACGGCTTATGGCCCAACTGAAAGCACTATGACACGAGACGAAGCATTGCGTACAGTTGTTACAAAGCTCAATGCGGTAGGTGCTGAAAAGGGAATGGTTGTTTCAGTAGAGTACCCACTTTCTGCAGTAAATGAAGAGAATTTGACTAGCTATATTGCAAACCCTATTACATTTGGGCAAAATAATATGGTAATTAGCATGAGTGCCACCAATAACGGCACTGTGTGGACAGAGGCAGAGCTGAAAGCAATTGTAGACAAAGCAAAAGCACAAGGCGTTAATGATGTTGTCATTCGATTTACAGACATTGCTGCTGGTGATGTGAATGCTGCAACACTAAGAAGTGCAGCACTAAATGCAGGGTGTAACGGGGTACTGTTTGGCTAACTTGCTGAAATGCAAGTTAGGTAAATAAATTTGCTGTTTTTCTGTTGACATCACTTTTAAAAAATGCTATATTTGTA
>CAZWXJ010000009.1:0-25431 GCA_964637735.1 uncultured Oscillospiraceae bacterium
TCCGGTAATGCTAAAATATCGTTTTTTAGCATTTGTTTCGCTTCACGCACGTTAGACGCTTTATACCCTTCCAAAAGCCCCATTTCTTGCATAGAAACAGGGGTACCAAATACAATTAAAATACGGCAAAATAACTTCATTTTACCTGTACTATAAGTAATACGGCACGGGATAATATCTGCCTCGGTATTAGCGGCAATGAAAAAGGCGCCACTTTTAAATTTGCCAAGTTCACCATCAGGGGTGCGTGTGCCTTCAGGAAAAATAAGCATACCACGCCCATTTTTCACGGCATTAATTGATTCATCAATGGCTTCTGTGTCACCTTTTCCCCGCTGTACTTCCACAACACCAACGCTTCTAAAAAGCCATGCCAAAATAGGGTTTTTGAACAGTTCTTCCTTCCCCATAATAGCAAGCTTGCGCCCTGCCCCACGTGCTATAACAATAAACACTGGGTCAAGGGCTGAAATGTGGTTTGGGCAAAGAATATACCCTCTGTCTGTCGGTAAATTCTCTTTCCCAACTGTTTTTATTCTGAAAAGAAGATGCCCCAGAACCCACACTACCGAAAATGCAATTACATATACCATATATTACCGTCGCTCCTCAATGAGGTTTATTAGTTCTTGTAAAGACTCTTCAAATGTATTCCCCGTTGTGTTCACTACAACCGCATCTGGCGCAGGTTTTAAAGGCGCCGCTGCCCTATTCATATCTTGGTCGTCTCTTTTTTCAATGTCATGTAGCACGTCTTCATACGTTACATTTTCACCTTTTAAAACAAGCTCTTCAAAACGGCGCTGTGCTCTGTCAGTTTGGTCGGCAGTCAAAAAGATTTTTACATCTGCATTTGGCAATACAACCGTACCAATATCTCGACCGTCCATTAAAACATTGCCTTTTTCTGCTAAAGACCGTTGCAATGAAAGTAAAAATGCACGTACCACAGGGTGCTTTGAAACATTTGATGCAGCCATTGAGACTTCAGGTTTGCGTATTGCCTCTGATACATCTTTCCCTTGTAGGTAAATATGTTGCGCCCCGCCTTGGTAACGCAAATCAATTTGAATATCTGGAAGAAGTCGTTTCACTTCTTCTGCATTGTTTGTATCAGCATTACTTTCTAACACGTACAAACCAATGGCACGGTACATTGCACCTGTGTCAACATATACATACCCAAAATATTCTGCAAGTGCTTTGCAGAGTGTGCTTTTACCCGCTCCAGAAGGTCCGTCTACTGCAACAATCATACTATTGTTTTCCACCTTTTGCTTGTTTTATCAGTCCGTTTGCAGAGGCTACCGCTGTCGAAAAGGCAATTTGCAAATTGAAACCGCCTGTATACCCGTCTACGTCTAGTATTTCCCCTGCAAAATATAAGCCATTTATAAGTTTTGACTGCATGGTTTTAGGGTCAACCTCTTTTACAGAAACGCCACCCGCTGTAATAACAGCATGGGTAACATCTTCTTTCCCATAAATTTGCAGCGAGAAATTTTTAATGAGCTCTGCAAGTTTTATACGTTCTTGCTTGGTTACTTGGTGTACCTTTTTTTCAGGCACGCCCCATCTATTTAATATAATCGGTATCATTTTTTTAGGAAGCAAATCGTCTAGTGCGTTTTTGATGTCTTTATTGGCATATTTTTCAAAATCTTTCAGTAAGCGTTTGTCAAGTTCTTCGAAAGAAAGCGCAGGTTTCATATCAATTGATACGGTATATTCTTTTCCTTCTTTTATATGTGCTGATGCTGAGAGGACCATTGGCCCGCTGATGCCGAAGTGAGTAAATAACATTTCACCTTGCTCTGCAAAAACTGTTTTTCTATTGCTCTCAATCAGTTTCAGCCCAACATTGCGAAGAGCTAACCCCATCATGGCTGGGCATTCTTTCCCTTTTATGGTAAGCCCCACCAAAGAGGCGGCTGGTTTTACAATTGTATGCCCTAGCTTTTCGGCAATGGCATAGCCTTCTCCTGTTGAGCCTGTTGCAGGGTAAGAAAGCCCCCCTGTGCAAAGTAGCACTGCATCTGCAGGAATTACTTCCCCGCTTTTTAGCTTTACACCTGTTATTGCTCCATCACTATACAAACCATCAACAACCTGCCCGTGTACAAGGCGCATGCAACCTGCATATTTTAATAGCGCTTTACGAATATCTTCCGCTTTATCTGACACGGGAAACACCCGTCCGCCACGTTCCGTTTTTAATGGGACATCCAGTTTTTCAAACAACTGCATGGTGTCATCAGCGGTAAAAGCGGTTATGGCAGAGTACAAAAATTGTGGGTTACTGCGAATATTCTGCATGAAGGTGTCAACATCACAATGGTTTGTAACATTGCATCTGCCTTTACCAGTTATCAATATTTTTTGTGCAGGCTCTTTTTTATGCTCAATAACTGTCGGCTGATAGCCTGCTTCGCAAAGGGTACCTGCTGCTGTTAGCCCTGCTGCACCTGCGCCTATAATTACTATTTTCAAATTCATTAAAAAATTTTAACCTTTTCATATTATATCATAACTAATAACATTGCCAATACATTTTATAATTTACAATAATGTGTATATGCCCTTTGCAATCTCTAGTAGCACACTATGCTTGTTAAGCTCAGGGTTTTCAATCACTGTGTCAAGCAACAATTCCATTGTTTTACGAATGTTTTTTCCTTTTAAACCATGTGCATATAAATCTCCGCCAGAAATGGCAAGCATGTTCATACGGTAAGGGTCATTGCTTTTTTCCAGCTCTGCAAACAAAACCAAACAAGGCGCATAGCTTTCATCAAGCGCAGAAAACGCCTTGAACAAATTTTTTTCAGCAACGGGTAGTCCGTTTCGTAAATACCGCTTCATTTGTTTCACCGTTTTCGGCTTTGCAGAAAGGAATGCTCTGTCAATAAAAATCATGTCTTTCAAAAACAATTTTGAAAACTGCAAGCATTCACACAGTGCGGTAAAATTAGCACCTGTAACACGTGCAAATGCCCACCACCGAAGTAACGTTTTTGCAGGTACATCATTCAAAGCAGAAAAAGAATATTTTGTTGCATTGTTTGGTATTTGAAAAGCGGTTAGCCCACCAGTTTGCACAAGTTCTTCCAGTAAGGCAGGGTTTGCAGACAATAGCGTTTTTTGCAGTTCAATGCGTACACGCTCTTTACTAATATATTGCAAATTGGTTGCACATTGCAATGCGGCTTGTAATGTTTTTTTCTCTATAGTAAAGCCCAGTGTTGCCGCAAACCGAAAAGCACGCAATATACGCAAAGCATCTTCTTCAAACCGTTTTTGCGGTGTACCAACGCACTGCACCATCTTCTTTTGAATAGCTGTTACGCCTTTATACGGGTCTAATAAAGTTTTTCCGTTATAGGCAATTGCATTCATAGTGAAGTCTCTGCGGGCAAGGTCTTCTTTAATGCTTGCGCCAAACCTCACTTCTTCTGGGTGGCGGGCATCAGTATACGCAGCCTCTGTTCTAGCAGAAGTCACTTCATACGTTTCACCGTTTAATAAAACCGTTACTGTTCCGTAGGCTTCCCCTGTTAAAAAAGTCCTTTCAAAAAGGTGTGCTGTGTCACTCGGCAAAGCAGTGGTTACAATGTCCCAATCTTTCACGGGTAAATTCAGTAACAAGCTGCGAATGGCCCCGCCGACGGCATATGCCTCAAAACCGTTTTGTTTAAAAACAGCAATGATCTCTACTACATTTTGCGGTAGTTCCAGTTGCATAGCGGTACCTCCTGAAGTGTTTACACTGCTATTATAGCAAATTTTTATAAAAATGTTTATTTATCTTTATAAAAAGCTTATAATGTACGCATATGAGGTGAGCATTTCATGAATGATAATACACATTTGCTAGGCGGTAAAAAAAATATACATTTTATTGGCTGTGGCGGTAGCGGCATGTACCCGCTTATACAAATATTGTATTCTCGTGGGTACCATATCACAGGGTCTGACGTATTAGAAGGCGATATTATTAACTATGAACGTGGGCTTGGTATTGATGTTTCAATAGGCCACAAAGCTGAGAACGTACACGGGGCTGACTTGGTGGTATACACCGCTGCCCTTTTACCAGGCAACCCTGAAATGGAAGAAGCTGAAAAACTAGGCATTCCTTGTGTAGAACGTTCTGTTTTATTGGGGTATGTTACTGCACTATTTCCACATTCTATTTGCGTTGCTGGTACACACGGAAAAACCACAACAACTTCTATGGTAACACAGGTGCTTACCATGGCAGACAAAGACAGTGCCGCTGTAATTGGCGGGAAATTACCTTTGATAAACGGTTACGGAAAAGATGGGCAAGGGGAAACCATTGTGGTGGAAGCTTGTGAGTTTTCGAATACATTTTTACACTTAAACCCATATATCTCTGTTATATTGAACATTGACATGGACCACATGGATTATTTTAAAACCATGGACAATTTAAAAGCGTCTTTTCGCAAGTTTGTAGACCAAACAACTGGTTACATTATTGCAAACGGAGACGACCGCAACACCATGAGCATTTTGAATGTTTTAGAAGATACAGTTGTTACTTTTGGGTTAACTGAAACATGTGACTTTCGTGCGGTTGATATACAGGAAGAACGCCCTTCTTTTTATAGTTTTGAAGTAGAGCACGCAAGCAAAAAATTAGGAAGAGTACATCTTTCTGTGCCAGGCGAGCATAATATTTCAAATGCACTTGCTACCTTTGCTGCTTGTTACCTTGTAAAATGTACCCCAGAAGAAATTGCGGCGGGGTTGAATGCCTTTAGGGGCGCTGGGCGCCGCTTTGAAATTTTGGGCGAAGTAAATGGCGTTACCATTGCAGATGATTACGCCCATCACCCTGCTGAACTAACTGTTACGTTAGAAGCTGCTAAAAAAATGAGTTATAATGCAGTTTGGGCTGTTTTCCAGCCGTTTACTTATTCACGCACCAAACTATTGCTTGATGATTTTGCCGAAGCTTTGCAAATTGCTGACCATGTTGTTATGACGGAAATTATGGGGAGCCGTGAAGTAAACACCATTGGCATTTACACCAAAGACCTTGCCGAGAAAATACCGAACAGTGTTTGGTTTGACGGGTTTGACGAAGTAGTTGAATATACTATGGCACATGCAAAACCAGGAGATTTGGTAATTACCCTTGGCTGTGGGGACATTTACAAAGCTGCTAAAATGATGCTTGAAAAATAAACTCACGCTTACTATATTACAATTTTTAAAACACCAGCATTATTATGCTGGTGTTTTAAAAAGTCAATTTCAATTACATATATTCTGGTTTTACGTCAACATATTTTGCAATCTTAATACCTTTTGAAATCTCAGTTTGATATGTAGATGGAAGTTCTGCATATTTAAGTATTTCAACCTTGCTAATACCACGCTGCTCAAGTTCATTTGCATATTTAATTGAAAATAAGTGAATCATCGCAACCTGATCACCCCTACCAGCAGAATCATACATTTCTTTCAAGATATTAGCCAATTCAAATTCGCCCACAGTATCACTTCTTTCTTCAACAGATAATATTAATTTTTCTTGATTTTCTTTTGGTACTTTAAAACGATTAGAAATATTTTCGTAGGTCTCAATACTCATGATGACTGTATCTGCATCATTATTATGAGTAATAAAAATTGGCTCTCTTGTTACGTGTGCCAGCTTTGATATAACATTATAATTATCACATAGATGTTCCGAAGATTTTATAAACACTGTCTCACCTCCTTTATAACTCCACTTTTTTCTTCTTTGTTTCTATATTGATTATATTATAGCATACTTTGCAAATTAATCAATAGCTAAATAATATTAATTTGCAAAATACAATTACGATATAGAAAAGTGATATAGTAGTATCTGTGTACCATATCGCTTTTCTATATTTATACACATGTAGTATAGGTGTGATACAAGTCTTTTTATAAGTCTTTTATAAAGTTTTCAATTTCTGTATTTACTTGCTCGTAATTGTCAACGTTTGACATGTGTGCGGCATTCTCAACAATAACAAGTGGGAAATTTTCTTTTTCTGCCCATTGTTTATTATATTGCGCTACTTTCCCCGTTTTGTCTTTATCTCCAAGTAAAAGCAATACAGGCATAGTAAACACAATGTCTTTGTTTTCATGCATAAATACACCATAGGCTATGTTCGTTTGGTCAATAATGTCTTGCTTTGTTAGCTTTTCTAATATAGTAGCAAATACTTCTCTGCCATAAGTGGTACAGGAAGTTCCATTCATAAGCATTCTCTTAAGCGTTCTTTCTGGCACAAAATTAAATAAAGTTGATACTCTTTCAAGTAGCCATTTATCAATAACAGAATAATAAACCGTACCAAAAGGTGTGCTGTCAATTGAGACAAAGGCTTTTACATTTTCAGGGTATAGATTAATATACATTTGACTAACATACCCACCCATAGACATGCCTACTAATATAGGTTTCTCAATTTCCTCTGCCAGCAATATTTGGTGTAAGTCTTCCGCTACATTTTTGTACATAAAATTTGCATATGGGCGAGACTTACCGTGCATTGGAACATCCCACACGAGTACAGAATATGAATCTTTAAAGTATTCTACTTGTTTGTCAAACATTGTGCCGTCAGCAGTTAGCCCATGCGTAAACACCAAGCAAGTTTTATTGCTTGGGTTTTCATAATATTGGTAATATACCTTTCCCCTGTCTGACTGGTAGTATACTTCTTTCATGTTTTATATATCCTTCACATTATGCTGTTTTTAACAATTCTAAAAATTTATCTACTTGTACTTCATCAGTTGCCCAAGAAGTTACCATGCGCACGCAAGTATGTGAATCGTCAATCTCAACATCCCATGCAGGCGCCACAAATTCTTTTTCAAGTGTTTGCAGTACGTTGTTTGGGAATATGGGGAATAATTGATTAGACTGCGTTTCCACTAAAAACCCATGTCCACATGCGGCAATGCCACCACGCAGTTTATCTGCCATTTTGTTGGCATGTGTGGCAAGCTGCATAAACAAATCATCTTTGAAAAGTTCTTCAAACTGAATGCCTAGCACCTTTCCTTTTGCCAAAATGGCACCACGTTGTTTCATGTTTCTACGAAAGCCTGCTTTCAATTCGTCATTTACAATGACCAATGCTTCCCCCATTAATGCTCCGTTTTTGGTGCCACCTATATAAAAAGCATCACAAACTGCTGGGTACTCTGCCATGGTCATACCAGAACCTTCCCATGCAAGTGCGCTACCAATGCGTGCGCCGTCAATAAACAAATACAATTTATTTTCTTGGCAGCAGTTATATAATGCAGCTAATTCTGCTTTGGTGTATACCGTGCCAAGTTCAGTAGCATTTGAAATGTATACCAGTTTTGGGCAAGGTGTTTCTTCGGCACTATTCACTTTTAAGGCGTGTTTTATCATGTCAACTGTCAGTTTCCCATCAGCCGAAAATTCAACCAAAAGTTTATGCCCTGTTGCTTCTATAGATCCAGCCTCATGCGTATGAATATGCGCTTTATCGGTGCAAATAACGCCTTCAAATGGGCGCAATGCGCCTGCAATGGCCAGCAGGTTAGCCTGCGTGCCACCTGAAACAAAATGAATATCAACGTCATCTCTTTGCAGTTTTTCTTTCATGTAAGCAATGGCATTTTTGCTATGTTCGTCATACCCATAGCCTTCTGGTTGGCTCATGTTGGTGTCAACCATGGCTTGTAAAATACGTGGGTGTGCTGTCTCGCTGTAATCATTTCTGAAACTGTACATTGTTACCCCTCCAAAAAATATAAATATTGATTATAAAAGTTTTATGTTGTTTGCAGGTCTACCCTCTTCTAGCACAACCATGCACTGTGCAAGCCCTGCTTCATGTGTAACCGAAACATGAATAGCAAGGTTCAATTTACGTAGCTTTTTTTCCGTTTCGCCTGATAGTTCAATATACGGCTTACCGCTTTTTTCATGCAATAGTGAAACTTCGTTCAGGTGAATACCAGGAAGCCCAGTACCAATGGCTTTTGAAAACGCTTCTTTCGCTGCAAAAGCTGCCGCAACATTCTCCGTTTTTCTATCAGCAAGTTCTTTTTGTTCTTCTTGTGAAAAAACACGTTTCATAAAATGTGGGTTCTGTAAACTTTTTTCAATACGTGAAATATCAACCATATCAATACCAATTCCGTATATCATACACAGCCCTCACTTTCTTTATATAACATTATAACGTATTCATAAGTACTTGCAAACTAAAAAAAAGCGTGTTACAATGCTTTAAACGCATTGATTAAGAAAAGTACTTACCATATAACCTTTCAAGAGAATGGTGCCGACATTCTGTTACAAGAATGCAAGGCTGGAAGCGCCTAAAGCTTATTGGTAAGGAAGTTCACTTATGAGCGGTTTGGCTGAAACAGTTTGCAAGTAGGCTAAAACGGGCACTACCGTTACATGGTAAAAGAGTGTTTGCTCTTCGCAGCAAAAACGTGGGTGGTACCGCGGAGTGTTGGTTTATGCGCTTCGTCCCTTATTTTAAGGGGCGGAGCTTTTTTATTTTCTGCCTTATTAAAATAGTACATATTTATATAAAAGCGTCATAAACTAAATTTTATTTTTGAGGTGATTTCGTGAAAGAGGCTTTACAAAACATTCAAAACGAGGCCATTAACCTGCTTTCATCTGCCACAGGAAAAGCTGAAATTGAAGAGTTGCGCATTCGCTTTTTGGGTAAAAAAGGCGAAGTAACTGCCATTTTAAAACAGCTTGGCACATTAGCAGATGAAGAGCGCCGTGAAGTTGGTGCACTGGCAAACGTTGTGCGTGAAAACATTGACAATGAAATTTGCAAACAAATGAAAGAGCTTGATGGCAAAGCATTAGAGGCACAGCTTGCGACGGAGGGTATTGATGTTACTTTACCTGGCAACCGCCCATTACAAGGTAAACGCCACCCGTTACAACAAGTGTTAGACGAACTGAAAGAAATATTCCTTGGCATGGGGTTTGACAGTTTAGCTGGCCCTGAAATTGAGTATGACCACTATAACTTTGAGATGCTGAACATGCCTCGTAGCCATCCATCAAGAGATACACAAGACACCTTTTATATTACAGAAAATATTCTTCTGCGTACACAAACCAGCCCCATGCAGGTACGCACCATGGAAAAGGGTGAATTGCCCATACGTGTTATTGTGCCAGGGCGTGTGTACCGCTCAGACGCTGTAGATGCAACCCATTCCCCGCTCTTCCACCAAATTGAAGGGCTTGTTGTTGACAAAGGCATTACCTTTAGTGACTTGAAAGGAACCCTTGAAGTGTTTATACGCAAACTATATGGTGAGGAAACCAAAGTGCGTTTTCGTCCGCATCACTTTGCTTATACAGAACCTAGTGCTGAAATGGACATGAGCTGTTTTAAATGTGGTGGCACAGGCTGCCCCATGTGCAAGGGTGAAGGCTGGATAGAAATTTTAGGTTGTGGCTTAATTCACCCAAAAGTGCTTGAAAATTGTGGCATTGACCCGAATGTTTACAGCGGCTATGCTTTTGGTATTGGGCTTGAAAGAATTACAATGATGCGTTATGACATTGATGACATGCGCTTATTCTATGAAAACGACATGCGCTTCTTGCGCCAATTTTAAGAGTGAGGGAGGAAATTATACATGGATGCACCTTTGAGATGGATACAAGACTATGCAAAATTCACAACAACACCACAAGAATTTGCTGATAAAATGACCATGAGCGGAACAAAAGTAGAGTCTTTCGAAAGTGAAGCAGATGTTATTGACAAAGTTGTTGTTGGAAAAATACTTGAAATAAATGGTCACCCGAATGCTGACAAATTGGTTGTTTGCACGGTAGATGTGGGCGCACCAGAAAGCATAATAATTGTTACTGGCGCAACCAATTTGAAAACAGGTGACCGTATACCCGTTGCGTTAGATGATTCTACCTTGCCAGGCGGTGTGCGCATTCAAAAAAGTGAAATGCGTGGTGTAGAAAGCAATGGCATGCTTTGCTCTATACAAGAGCTTGGTTTTACAGCGCATGACTTCCCCACTGCTGACCCTGATGGCATTATGGTGCTTGATGATGAAATAACAGCAGCACTTGGCACTGACATTGCCACTGCACTTGGCATGGATGACGTTTTATATGAATTTGAAATTACGCCAAACCGCCCTGACTGTTTGGCGGTACAAGGCATAGGCAGAGAAGCCGCTGCAACGTATGGTGTGCCTTTTATTGTCCGCACCCCCAGCATGCCTACCAAAACGACTGGAAACATTGCAGACTATTTAACAGTAGCTATTAAAGCACCCGAGGCGTTGCGCTACACTGCTGCTATGGTAACTAATGTGCGTGTTAAACCGTCTCCACTTTGGTTGCGCACACGTTTGCGCCAATGCGGTGTACGCCCTATAAACAACATTGTTGACATTACCAACTATGTTATGCTGGAATACGGGCACCCTATGCACGCATTTGACTATAAATATGTAAATGGTAAAACCATTAAAACCCGCATGGCAAAAGAAGGCGAAAAAATTGTAACACTTGACGGTGTCGAACGCATTCTAACATCTGACATGCTGGTAATTGCTGATGCCAATGAACCCATTGGCATTGCGGGTGTTATGGGTGGTGAATATAGCGGTATTTATGATGACACCACTACTATTGTTTTTGAAGGTGCTTGCTTTGATGGACCAAATGTGCGTACAACTTCTAAAAAATTAGGGCTGCGCACTGAAGCCAGCGGGCGTTTTGAAAAAGGGCTGAACCCTGAAAACTGCTTGTATGCAACCTTGCGTGCATTAGAACTTGTTGAAGAGCTTGATGCTGGTGATATTATTGGCGGCATTGCTGATGATTACCCGAACCCACGTATAGAACGTCAAATTCCGTTAGATGTTGCACGGATTAACAAAAACCTTGGAACGGATTTGCAGCGTGAAACAATGGTCGAAATTCTGCTTTCACTTGGGTTTGGTGTGAGCGATGATACTGTAATTGTACCCCGCCACCGCTATGATGTAACCGGTATACATGATTTATCAGAAGAAGTGGCACGTATTTATGGCTACAATAACATACCTTCAACCGTTATGCACGGTGTGGCAACTGCTCGCCCAACAGTACGCCAAACGTTTGAAAACCAGTTAATTGCTTCTTTGGTAGGCTATGGTATGTATGAATGCGAAACCTTTTCTTTCTATTCACCAAAAGCGTTTGATATGATTAACCTACCTGAAAACAGCCCCCTACGTAGCGCTGTACTTATCTCAAACCCGCTTGGCGAGGACACAAGTATTATGCGTACGACAGCTATTCCTTCCATGATGGATGTTGTTGCCCGTAATTACAATGCTCGTACTGAACAAGTGATGTTATTTGAAAACGCCACCGAGTATATTCCGAATAATGACCCCGAATTACTGCCAGAAGAAAAAGACAAGTTCATTCTTGCTATGTACGGGCCAAAGTATGACTTTTACACTTTAAAAGGTATTGTAGAGCAGCTTTTAGCCACTGCAAATGTAAATAACTACAAAGTTGTACAAAATACAAAAGGTACCACATACCACCCAGGAAGAGCTGCTGATATTTACTTAGGCGATGCAAAACTTGCTACGCTTGGTGAAGTACACCCTACTGTTTTGAAAAACTATGATATTCGCACCCGTGTTTGGGTAGCAGATGTTGATGTAGATGCGCTCTTCAAAGTACGTGATGGCTTAAAAGCTTTTGCGCCACTACCACGCCACCCTGCCATTACCCGAGATCTCTCTTTGGTTGCAGATAAGTCTCTTCCTGCGGCAACCATTGCTGAAATAATTGAAACGGCGGCTGGTGAAAAATTAGCAGAACTTACATTGTTTGACGTTTACACAGGCGATAAAATAGAGGCTGATAAAAAAAGCCTTGCTTATTCCCTAAAACTGCGACTATTAGACAAAACATTGACCGATGAGGAAGCTGATGCAGTTGTAGAAAACGTTTTGACTGCCTTAAAAGAAGTAAATGTTTATTTACGTAGCTAACTTTCTTCTTGAAAAGAATTTACAATAGTGTTACAATAAGCATACCAATATGAACAAGGAGGGTTTTGAATGAGTGAAACAACAACTGTTTTTGCTTTAGAACAAGACAAAGACAAAGAAATCAAAGCATCGCTCACCGAAGTATATGATGCCTTGAAGCAAAAAGGTTACAACCCTATTAACCAACTGGTTGGTTACATTCTTTCTGAAGACCCAACCTACATTACCACTTATAATGGTGCACGTAGTAAAATTCGGAAGATTGACCGTGATGAACTACTTTCCACCTTGTTAAAACATTATTTGGGTGAATAACCTTCATGCCGCATTTACAAATTTGTAAATGCGGTTTTGTTTGTAACGCACCCTTACATATGCTATAATAACGAAGTTAAATGAATATTATGAACGGAAGGATGCTGACAACATGGCAGATAAAAAGAGCATGGATGCTCCGCTAACTTATAAAGGTAAACCCTTGTTGCGCAATGGGAATGAACTATATTATGGGGATGTAAACGAACCTTATATGGTTTCCATGCAAATCCTCTCAACAAAAGAGGAAGCGGGAGAAGAAATTGCAGACAAAGTGTATATTACTCTACTTTCAAATGACACTTCACTAAGCCCGAAAGACCGCATTGTACGTAAGGCAGACCGTAACGGACTTTATAACGCATTAGAAATTGCTTCCATTTGGCTTGAACGTGCTTTGTCAGAAGCGCAATAAAAACTACAAAAACAGAGAAAGAAGAAATTCTTTCTCTGTTTTTTTATTATAATTTGTTTTCAAATGAAGAACGCTTGTTTTTATAATAAGTTCATTTTCAGCGGTTTTACTACCAAATTTACCTTAAAAATATACTTTTTGTTAAATTTAAACAGTTTTTTGCAAATTGTGTTTTCCTATCAAGGACGTTTCCCCGTTCAAAAAACCAAAATTATCAATTCAATTTTTGTGTGAAGCAAAATTATACTTGCAAAGTGTTCATATTCTGTTAATATATTAATAATTCCCAAGTGAACGTCTTTTTTACTATGCTTACATTGGGAATTTATTATTTCACAAAGAAAGGGGTTTTGAGGAATGGCTCGAACCAAAGAAGAACTCAAGGCAATCGCCTTGAAAGCGATCGACGATAACCGTGATAGAATAGTGGCGATAGGGGATTCAATATACTCAGAACCCGAACTTGGATATAAAGAGTTTAAAACCGCTACAAAAGTAAAAGCTTTGTTTGATGAACTTGGCTACAAGTATGAAGACGAAGTTGCGATTACTGGTGTTGTTGCGCCTTTAAAAGGCAAAGAAACCCGCATGAAACTCGCTATTATGGGAGAGCTTGATGCTGTTGTTTCACCTATGCACCCGAACGCTGACCCTGACACAGGCGCTGCGCACTGCTGTGGGCACAACTGTATGATAGCAGGGCTTGCTGGTGTTGCTTATGCTTTGAAAGACACAGGCATTATGGAAGAACTTTCTGGTGATATTGTTTTAATGGCAGTACCAGCAGAAGAATATGTTGAAATTGGCTACCGCAAAGGGCTTCGTGATGAAGGAAAAGTACACTTCCTTGGCGGTAAGCAAGAATTTGTGCGCCTTGGTATTATGGATGACATTGACATGATGATTATGCAACATACCATGGGAGATAACCCTGAAGGCATTACTGGCGTGTGCGGTGGTTCAACCAACGGTTTCCTTGGGCAAACCATTCAGTACACGGGGCAAGAAGCACATGCAGGCGGTGCGCCACATATGGGCATCAATGCATTGAATGCTGCTGTTGTTGGTTTGACAGCTGTAAACGCACAGCGTGAAACATTTAAAGATGAAGATCATATTCGTGTACACCCAATTATTACCAAAGGTGGAGACCTTGTAAATGTTGTACCTGCTGACGTACAGCTTGAAAACTATGTACGTGGTGCATCTGTTGATGCTATTTTAGATGCAACCAAAAAAGTACAACGTGCATTTGAAGCTGGCGGCATGGCTGTTGGCGCAGAATGTGAAGTAACCAATTTACCTGGTTACCTCCCCTTCATTCCGAATGATGGTTTGATGGATGTTATGTATGACAACCTTGTTGAACTAATGGGCAAAGATCATGTTCAAAAATTAGATGCAGGTGGCGGTGGCTCTACCGATGCAGGAGATATCTCTCACATCATGCCTACCTTGCATGCAAGTATAGGCGGCGCAACAGGCGCTTTCCATTCCGATAATTATCGCTTGGTCGACAGAGACCTCGCTTATATATCATCAGCAAAGGCCTTGGTTATGACGGCAATCGACCTTTTGGCAGACGGTGCCGAGGCTGGCCTCGCTATCCAAGAAGCTTTTAAACCTGCTATGACAAAAGAGCAGTACCTTGAAGAATGGGGTAACATTTAAAGCTTTTTGCCTTTGCTAAAAACGGTTTAACCGTTATAACCATGCTTTGTGAAATTCATCGCAAGGCCTGGTTTTTTTGCGGTAAATTTCATGAATATAAAAAATATTTTTGAGGAGTTATTTTAATGGAACAGAAAAAAGATGGATTTTGGAGCGACTGGAAAGTACATGTATTGTGCCTTGTTCTAGTAGTCGCCGCTGAATTAATAGGAATGAAAGCCTTTGAATTTGGCAAATTGAGTTTTAAATTATTCCCGATGTTGTTTGCTCTTATTTTGGGTATTGTACTTTCTTTACCAAAGAAAAACGGTGAAGGCCTGATTATTGACAAAAAGACAATGGAAACCGCCAGCCCTTACATTGGCATAAGCGTTATGTTTTTATGTGCTAAAATGGGTGCTGACATTGGCCCAAACTTACAGAAAATTTTAACTGCTGGCCCTGCATTGTTGTTACAAGAACTTGGTAACCTTGGTACTATTTTCCTTTCTTTGCCAGTTGCTGTGCTTTTGTTTAAAATGGGGCGTGCTGCTGTTGGGTGTTGTTTCTCTATTTCACGTGAAGGCTCGCTTGCTATTGTAAGTGACATTTACGGGCTTGACTCTCCTGAAGGTACTGGCGTAATGGGCGGTTATATTACTGGTACATTACTCGGCACTATCTTCAATGGTCTTATGGTATCTGCTTTAATCAGCATTGGTATTTTCCACCCATATGCGCTTGCTATGGCATCTGGCACAGGTTCTGCTTCTATGATGGCTGCCGCTTTAGCACCTATTGTTGAAGCGTTCCCTGAAATGGCAGCTGAGCTAAGTGCTTATGCCACTACCAGCCAAGTTTTAACAGGGCTTGACGGCTTGTATATGAGTTTATTTATTGCTTTGCCGCTTACTAACTGGTTATACAAAAAACTAAAAGGCAAAAAAGCTGTAGCAGAAGAAGTTGCTGCAACTGCTGTGAAGGAGGAAAACTAACATGGAAGCAAATACAAATACAAAAAATGTATGGGCTGTACGTATAAAAGTATTATGCATTAGTGGTATACTTGCTGCTCTCGCTAACTTTATTTCTACTTATAAAGCTGGTGCACCTGTAACGCCACTTGAAGCCGTACCTGCACTTCTAATGATGTTTGCAATTGTTATTGTTGGCTGCTTTATACAAGAATTGGTAGAAAGAATTTCAAAAGGAAAAGTAAAACTACCTACTATCTTGTATATTTCTTTAATTTCTATGATTTGCAGTATTCCTGGGCTTTTCCCATTTGCAGAATATTTGGTTGCTGAATTTAGTAAAGTAGGTCTGCTCTCATTGTGTACACCTATTCTGGCTTATGCTGGTATTTCTATTGGGAAAGACATGAGTGAATTTAAAAAGCAAGGTGTTGCCATTGTGTGTGTATCTTTGCTAACATTCCTTGGCACATTTGTTGGCTCTGCCTTAATTGCACAAATTGTACTAACCATTACAGGCGTTATTTAAAAAACCAAAAATGAACAAGCAAAAAGACCTTGCTGATTGCAAGGTCTTTTTTATTTCTATTTTTTATTCGTGATCATGATCATGGTCATGCCCGTGGTCATGTCCGCAGTCGCAAGCGTCATCTCCATCAAAAAGTTCTAACTTTTTGCCACAGTTTGGGCAAACAATTTCATCTTCAAGCAAAGAATCTTCATCAATAGCAAATGCATCTCCACATGCAGGGCAGGTTACTTCATACATCATGTCATCATCATGGTCATGATGGTGGTGATGCCCACAGCCGCAGTCACAATCGTCGTCATCTTCTTCATACAAAAAGTCTTCAAGGTCATCAAGGTCTTCATCAATAGCATCAATTTCGTCAAACAATTGTGCTACATCATCTTCAAGGTCGGTTACGCTAAGTGCCATATCTTCTAACACATCAATAATGGCATCTAATACTTTTACTTCTTTTTTGTCTGCGTCTAATTCCAAGCCTTCGCATAAGCCTTGTAGGTATGCTACTTTTTCTGTAAGGTTCATTTTAAATCCTCTTTTCTGTTTTTTTGGTTATGCACGTTCCATGTACTCGCCAGTTCTTGTATCAATTCGAATAACTTCCCCTTCATTGATGAAAAGCGGCACACGTACTTCGGCACCTGTTTCAAGAATGGCAGGTTTTAATGTATTTGTTGCTGTGTTTCCTTTTGCACCAGGTTCTGTTTCAACAATTTTCAATTCAACAAAGTTTGGTGGTTCTACCCCAAATACATTTCCTTTGTAAGAAAGTACCTTTACGGTTTCATTCTCTTTTACAAATTTAAAAGCATCTGATAACTCACTATCACTAATAGGCGTTTGCTCATATGTTTCAAGGTCCATAAAATAGTGTAAATTATCATCTGCATACAAATATTGCATGTCTCTTCTTTCAATGAAAGCAGATGGGAATTTGTCAGATGGGTTATATGTGCGCTCTACCACACTACCTGAAATAACATTGCGTATTTTTGTACGCACAAACGCAGCACCTTTTCCGGGTTTTACATGCTGAAATTCAATAATTTGATAAACGTTTCCTTCTTCTTCAAATGTAACCCCGTTACGAAAATCTCCTGCTGATACCATACATATTCTCCTCTATCGTTCTATTCAGTTGTTAGTATTACCTAAGCCAGCTTTAGTGGCAAAGCAATGCCTACCCTATATTTTAATATAGTAATGCTTTGAATTCAAGCATAATCACAAAATAATCAGTTCCTTTGGGCTTTTCGCCAAATTGTCACACCCTGTTTCTGTAACAATCACGCTGTCCTCAATACGCACACCAAACTTACCTGGTAAGTAAATGCCAGGTTCTACCGTCATCATCATACCCGTTTCTAAAACCATATCATCTGGTGCAGACGGGCTAAAGCGTGGGTTCTCATGAATCTCAATGCCAACTGCATGCCCAAGGCCATGCCCAAATTTCCCTTCATAACCTGCGTTATAAATCAAATCACGGGCAATTGCATCAATTGCTTTGCAATTAGCCCCTGCACGTACTGCACTTAATGCTTTCAATTGCGCATCTAAAACAATATTGTAAACTTCACACATTTCATCTGATGCGCTGCCAACGGCAATTGTACGGGTCATATCAGTGTTATATCCGCCATATCTAGCACCAAAGTCCATCGTAATAAAATCGCCTTTTTGAATCAATTTATCGCTTGGTACACCGTGAGGTAAACTGCTGTTTGTACCGCTTACGAAAATAGTGCTAAATGCAAGCCCTTCTGCCCCTTGCTTTTTCATGAAAATTTCCATTTCCAAAGCAAGGTCTTTCTCTTTTTTGCCTACTTCTATCAGGGTGCAAATGTAAGAAAATGTTTCATCAGTAATACGCTGCGCTTCTTTTATTTTTTGAATTTCATCTAAATCTTTTATAGCCCGTGCCTTTTCAATAGCGGTAGTCAGCACGTCACTTTTGTCAATTTGAATGTCTGGCAAATCAGCTTGTAGCTTGTTTAATTCGCCAACAGACAAGGTTTGTTCAACAGAAAGTGTGGTTGCACTGTGCTTTTTCATCAACTCTAAAATTTGTGCAGGCAAATTTTCTTGCAAAATTACTTCGGCATTTTTCACCTTTTCTTGCGCCAATTCAATATACCGAAAATCAATAATGAAATACGCTTTTGTAGGAAAAAGCAAAATAGTACCCGCAGAAGATTGCATGCCTAGCAAATAAAATCTATTCACATCGCTATTCACAAGCCCTGCCTCAAAGTCTGTTGGCAAATTTTTAAAAACTTTTTCTATTCTATTCATAATCAACATTCCTCCTTTTTATTTCGAAAGGTTTTCATAATATGTTTTCATGGTTGTGGCATCTTCTGCTTGTGTGCCAGCAGACTCACAAATAATGGTAGGTGCCAAGCCACGTTCATAACAAAGCTCAAGCAATGGCTCATATTGTGGTCCAAACATAGTATCTTCAAAAGTTAGGTGTTTTTTCTCTCCACCTTTTATCGTATACTCAATTTTTGAAAAATGCACATGAAAATTGCTTGCTCTTTCATCTTGCAATGTATCTGCAAGCAAATTCAAAACGGTCGCAAAATCTTGCTTTGTTGCAAGCCCGCCACCTGTGCGGGCGTTTAAATGCCCAAAGTCTAGGCAGGGGGTAATGCGTTTATCTACCTTGCACAGCGCAAGCACTTCTTCTACCGTGCCAAGCTGTGCCATTTTCCCCATTACTTCTGGGCATGGTATCATGCTAGAAAAGTCATTTTCATCAAACGCATCAACAATAGCGTGCATTGTATTCACCGCTAGCCGCAGTGCTTCTTCTCGTGTTTGCTTGCCGCATGAGCCTGCATGGAAAATAATTCTTTTACCTCCCATCGCTTTCAATGCAGCGGCACTTTGTAGCATATAGTCTACACTTTTCAGCCGTGTTTCTTCTGTTAGGCTTGACATAGATATGTAGTAAGGCGCATGCATGCTAACTTGTATACCCGCCTCTTGCATAGGTACGCCAAAGGTCTCCGCAGTTTCTGGTTTGATGCGCACACCATGCCCGCACTGATACTCAAAGGCATTTAAGCCAAATTGTTTTAGGTAAATGGGCACATCTGTATTCTTTTTATACCCCATTGTAGAAAAGCTTTCGCTATTCCCCGCTGGGCCAAACAAAATAGTTGAAATAGTACTATACCTCTTTATTTTTATTTTTTATAGTTTCAGTCAAAAAAATCATCCCATATATAGCCGATAAAATAAAAAATGGTAAAAAGCTAAACAGATACCTACTGCGTGCTTCAAACAATAAATTAAATAAAACCACACCTACCATGCAAAGTTGAGAAAAGAACAAAGCCGCATTCCTTTTTTGTTTGAAATTTATAAAACCAGATATCACACCAAAAAATAATATGACGAGCCATTGTGCTTGCTGCCAATTTGCAAGCAGAAAATACAAGTCCCCATCTGCACGATATAACCGCTGTATTTGGTTGCTTACTTCATTTTGTGTAATAGCAGGAGTTAAATGAAACCCGCCCTCTAAACCAAAATGAAACGTACCATCCTGTAAAGTGAAGTTTAACTTTCGCATTAAAAATAAAGTGTATTTTCCAATTCCCATTTCACGAACTCTATGCTCACTTTCTTGCAAATTATATTTTACTTTTGCATTATAACCTTTTTGTTCGCGTGTAGCTTCTACATCAGCATCATTATAAGCACCATATGGTTCAGCCAATCCCATCATAATATAATGTGTAAAAGGAAATCTATTCTCTTGAATTTCCTCTTTTGTAAATACTTTTCCAGTTGCTTTGTGAATAACAACATTACATAAAAGCATGCTTACTAAAACACCCACAACGAACACGCTTACTGTGATAGCCATTTTTTTTAACTTATTTTCTTTTATATCATTAAATAAAAAAACACTAATTGCAAGCGCAACATAAATTATATATTGCGTGGGTTTAAATTTACAACCTATAAACGAAATCGCACCAGCAAGCCCTACAAAAGTCCATTTGTACTTTTCATTTTGCTTTATTGCCTGCACCAATAAATACAGCATAATAATTGGGAAAGGAAGTGTAAGTGTGTCTGTATATGGAACAGATATCCATGGTGAAAATCCAATCAAAAAAGTTGCAATAAATAGTACAAATATTGCTTCTTTCTTTTCAAAAAGTATATTTGTTGTTAAAAAAAGAAAAAGAATAGATATGTCTATTGCAATAATAGAAACAACAATAGCGCCCAGTAAATAATTTGAAATACCTAACATATTTAATATTGTAAAATAATATCTATAAAAACTAAGAAGTGGTATGTTATTGGGGTAGTTCAAAAAATAAACGCCGAATTCATTTGTTCTTCCTGTAATAAAATTATCTGCCCCTGTTAAAACAATTTGGCTATCCCATCCATTATTGCCATAAACACTCCATGCAATAAAGCATTGTGCAGAAAAAAGAATTAGAAAAAAAAGTGCGAGCCGTTTATTATGTATTTTTTTATCTGTAATTTTCCGTAAGACATTTTTGTAAAAAACACATATAAAAGCTCCATACAAAAGCGCCATTACTATATATATTTTTTTGCTAAATTGCAGATCATCTGCTTGCTTGTTAAAAAAAATAGAGAAAAGCGAAAATCCAAATATAAGTAAAAAAAAGCATGTAAACAAAACTACAAATACATCTTGCAATTTTCTATTATGGGTTGATTTTGAAACTTGCTCCATGTTCACTCCATCATCACTTTTCAATATTTTTCGATTGATAGTATTTTTTAATAAACGGCTGTTCAAATGCCCGTTTTATTTTAAAATATAGCGTCGTTTCTTTGCGAATAGGCTCTACCATAATGGTAGTTGCCCCAAACAAATTGCCACCCAAAACGTCAGTGAAAATTTGGTCTCCTACTACTGCAAGTTCTTGCGGGGTGGCATTACATTCTTTACACACTTTTCGAAAAGCATTTGGCAATGGTTTTATTGAAAAATGCGTATAAGGTAAGTTCAAGTTCATGGCAAGGGGTGAAACACGTTCAAACTTATTGTTCGAAACAATATATAAATGAAACCCCGCATTTTGCATTTCATCAAGCCATGCACGCATAGAGTCACTAACAGCCATATTGCCATGTGTAGTAATGGTGTTATCAACATCAAGCGCTAGCGTTGTAATGCCAAGGCTATTTAAAAAAGCAGGTGTTATATCTTCTGTTCTTTTTAATATATAATCAGGTACAAACAATTGCATATACTCTCCATAATTCACGAAAAGCGGGCCAAAAGGCCCGCTTTTACAGTCTCACACTATGCACTTAACCGTGCACAACCGCGCGCTAAGGCAAATACTTATTTATATTTGCGTTTACGGGCAGCTTCAGATTTTTTCTTACGCTTTACAGAAGGTTTTTCATAATGTTCGCGTTTACGAACCTCGGCGAGAACACCCGATTTTGCACAAGAGCGCTTAAAGCGACGCAGTGCACTGTCGATAGATTCGTTATCTTTAATACGTGTTTCTGACATTTCGTTCCCTCCCTCGGCTCGGTATTCGTTAGCAAACTACTAACAATGAAATTATACACTGAACAAGCTTGCCTGTCAATTAGCACACGTTATTTCACAACAATATTTACAAGCTTCCCAGGTACATAAATTTCTTTTACAATTTGTTTTGTTTCTATTTCATTTGCAATGTTTTCAATTGCTTTTGCCTGCATAATGGCATCTTCTTTTGCAATATCAGTGCTTACAACAAAGCGTGCACGCACTTTCCCGTTGATTTGCACAGCAACTTCCACCGTGTCTTCTTTACACTTTTTAGGGTCAAATATAGGCCATGGCATATAAGCAAGTTGCTTGCCGAAGTTCATTTGTTGCCATAGTTCTTCCGTCATGTGTGGCGCAAATGGGTTTAACAGCTGTAACAATGTTTTATACTCATCTGCTGTCACGCCATCGGTGGTGCTAAATTCGTTCAACAAAGTCATCATGGCTGCAATGGCAGTGTTAAACTTCATTGCCAAAATATCATCGCCCACTTTTTGAATGGTGCGGTGAATAAGCCCTTCAAACACAGGGCGGTAGCCTTCACCGTCAATAATTTTCTCAGAATAGTCCCACACTTTTTCAAGAAAGCGCTTGCAGCCTTTGATGCTAGAAGTGCTCCATGGTGCTGTTTTTTCAAAGTCTCCGATGAACATTTCATAAAGGCGCATGGTATCAGCGCCAAATTCACCTACAATATCATCAGGGTTTACAACATTGCCACGAGATTTAGACATTTTTTCACCGTCTTCGCCTAAAATCATGCCGTGGCTGGTACGTTTTGCATATGGTTCAGCAG
This sequence comes from uncultured Oscillospiraceae bacterium, assembly GCA_964637735.1. GTDB lineage: Bacteria > Bacillota > Clostridia > Oscillospirales > Ruminococcaceae > CAZWXJ01. The sequence goes on from CAZWXJ010000009.1 coordinate 22,300, forward strand.
TTGGTACAACGCCAATGTCAAACAAAAACTTATGCCAAAACCGTGAGTACAGTAAGTGAAGAGTTGTATGTTCCATACCACCGTTATACCAATCAATAGGCAGCCAATATTCCAGTGCTTCTTTTGAGGCAAGTTCTTTGTTGTTGTCAGGGTCAGTATAGCGCAAAAAATACCAAGATGACCCCGCCCATTGAGGCATGGTATCGGTCTCTCTTTTTGCAGGGCCGCCACAATGTGGGCAGGTTGTGTTTACCCATTCTGGTAAGCGAGAGAGCGGGCTTTCCCCATCATCTGTTGGCTCAAAATCTTCTAGTGCGGGTAATACCAAAGGCAATTGATCTTCAGGAATAGGCTGCCAACCACATTTTTCGCAGTACACCATAGGAATGGGTTCTCCCCAATAACGCTGGCGGCTAAACACCCAGTCTCGTAATTTGAAGTTTACTTTTGGCGTTCCTTTTTCTTCCTTTTCAAGCCAGGTAACAATTGCTTTTTTCGCTTCCTCAACGGTCATGCCATTCAAAAAGCCTGAATTAACCATTGTGCCAGTTTCCGTATTGGTATAGGCTTCGTTTGTAATATCTCCACCTGCAACCACTTCTACAATAGGTAAGCCAAATTTTGTAGCAAACTCATAGTCGCGTGTGTCATGCGCAGGTACTGCCATTATGGCACCTGTACCATATGAAGCCAAAACATAGTCAGATATGAAAATAGGAATTTCTTTTCCCGTTGCAGGGTTAATAGCCCCTACGCCTTTTAGTGCTACTCCAGTTTTGTCTTTGGCAAGTTCTGTACGTTCAAAGTCACTTTTATGTGCTGCTTCATCAATATAAGCTTGCACTTCTTCTTTATTAGCAAGGGTATCCATCCATTTTGCAACCAAAGCATGCTCTGGCGCAAAAACCATATAGGTTGCGCCAAATACAGTGTCGGGTCTTGTGGTGAATACATCAATGCTGTCTCCAGCTGTTGTGTCAAACGTAATTTCAGCACCATGGCTGCGTCCAATCCAGTTTTTCTGCTGTGTTACCACACGATCAATATAATTCACATCATCTAAATCGTCAATCAAGCGGTCAGCGTATTCGGTAATTTTCAACATCCATTGGCTTTTTACTTTATGCACAACGTCTCCGTGGCAGCGTTCACACTTGCCGTTCACTACTTCTTCATTGGCAAGCACAACCTTACAGCTTGTGCAAAAGTTAACTGACATTTCTTTTTTGTAAGCCAAGCCCTTTTTATAAAGCTGCAAGAAAATCCATTGTGTCCATTTATAGTAAGAAGGGTCAGTTGTATTAACTTCCCTCGTCCAGTCAAAAGAAAAGCCCAAACTTTGTAATTGCTTTTTAAAGTTTGCAATGTTATCTCTGGTTACAATTTCTGGGTGAATGTGGTGCTTCATGGCAAAGTTTTCAGTGGGTAAACCAAAGGCGTCCCACCCCATTGGGTAAAGCACATTATAGCCGTCCATACGCTTTTTCCGAGACACAATATCCATAGCTGTATAAGAACGTGGGTGCCCTACGTGCAGCCCAGCAGCTGACGGGTAAGGAAATTCTATCAACGCATAAAATTTAGGTTTTGTACTATTGTTTGAAGCAGCAAATGTATTCTCCGCATCCCAAATAGTTTGCCACTTCTTCTCTACTTCTTTGAAATCATACTTCATAATTTTACTCGCTCCTCAAATACAGTTTTACGTTTTAATCTTGTGCCATATCTAGTTCTACAGGCAAACCATCGGCCCATAGTCGTTCTAAATCGTAAAACTCACGTGCCTCTGGTAAAAAAATATGTACAATAACAGAATTATAATCCATTAAAATCCAGCTTCTGTTTTCTGAACTTTCAATATGTTTTGGGCGCACACCTTTTTGCTCAAGCTGAAATTCAACTTCCTCAGCTAGGGCACGTACCTGTGTTGTGCTAGTACCATTCGCAATCACAAAATAGTCTGTTACTACGGTTAAATCTTCAATTTGAAGCACTTTTATATCTTGTGCCTTTTTATCGTCTAAAGCATTTGCAATGGCTATTGCTGTTTCTCGTGCTGTCATGTAAGTTCTCCTTTTTTATTTATTCTGTTTGAAACCCTGAAAGCGAAACGCCTTCACCAGTTACATAATCATTCGTATAAGCAAGTTCAGGTATCGTAATGTCCTCCGCTGTAAGCGGTGTTTGGTATGGTCTAAATCCTTCATTTATTAAATTGACCAGCGGCTGGGTGTGTATGCTGTATACACTGTGCCCATTATGCATAACGGCTTCCCCGGGTACTTTATAAATCACAATATTCTCCGCAGGTACATTCATGACTTTTGGAAACAGTTTACCAAGTGCAGTTAAATTTAAGTCGGTTTGCACATATTGCATGTATGCGGGCAGTACCTTTACAACGTCTGATGGCGGAAAGGAAATGAGTTTTTGAAACACTGCTGCATAAAAATATCGTTGCATTTCTAACCGTTTCAAGTCAGCCTGTGCAAAATTTCTATAGCGAACAAAAAATTCTGCCGTGGTTCCATCCATATGTTGCAACCCTGGTTCCAAAACATTTCCATCAAGTTCCATACGTTCTGGTACATATACCTCTACACCGCCAAGAACATCAATTACTTCTTTAAAAGCATCCATATCAATGGTTATATAATAATCAACAGGCAAACCCATTTTGTCATGTATCAAGCGGGCAAGCCCTGTTACAGCAGGTGTTTCTTCACTGTGAAATGCAACCGAGTTAATTTTACCACTGCCACCTGTAGATACATCATTACCTATGTAAGTATCACGTGGAATTTGTAGGATGTTGATTTTGTTTGCCTTTACATCAAAACTAACATACAAAATGACGTCGGTCATACCCATATTGGCGCCATAGTTGCGCCCTTCTTCATAGTCAATGCCACAAATGAGAAACGTAATAACGTCTTTCTCAATCTCTTTTGGCGTACCAATTTCTTTTGGCAACACCCCGTCGTTTCGTATCAAAGCAGAGTTTAGTAAATTGTAAACTGTATAACCTAGTACAGCAAAACATAGTAGAAAAGCAGTGAAAGCTATTCTTTTTCTGCGTCGTTTTCGCTTTAGTTGTTCACGTCTTCTGCGCTCCATCATTCTGCGCTTTGA
>CAZWXJ010000009.1:25441-29854 GCA_964637735.1 uncultured Oscillospiraceae bacterium
GAAGAGGCACGCATTGCTTGTTCGTCTTGCCTGTTAGCAGGCTTGCGTTGCCCTTGTCCGCTTTGTTGCCGCGGGCGGCTTTGTGAAGAGCGTTGTTGTCTATCGGTAAATTGTTCTCGTCGTTTTCTGTCGTTTTTATCTTGAGGCAATTAACGGTCCTCCGTTTTCTCTTTCAAAAGATATTGCAATGCTGCATAAGTGGTTTCATCAACCAGTTTCCCTTTTGTTTGCAAATAATCCATGTTATCTTCCATAAACAGAATCATTGCATCATCTATATCGCCTTGTAAGGCGAGCACACGAATACGCTCAACACCTGGGTAATCTCTCTCATTTGAAATTTTATCAGCTAAGAAAACCACCTTTTCAAGCATGCTCATATTTTCTCTGCCTGTTGTGTGGTAAGTAACAGCATTTAAAATATCTTGGTCAATAATATGCAGTTGATATTTTGCATATGCCGCTGCTGCAGGCCCGTGAATAATGGCATGAAGTAAATTCTTGTAGGCTGCAAATATTATAGCATCCTGTTTTATCAATCGCAAATTCTCTTCATCAGAATTTTCTTTGCAAAGGTCATGCAAAAGGGCAGCGGTTTCCGCTTTTGCAGCATCTACATGGTATATGCCCGCAAGTTTCACAGCCATATCTCGCACATTCAGCACATGGTGCGCTCTTTCGTTGCTAAGTGTTTCTTTTAATAACGCTTCTAAAGTGGCATTCTCTTCTGTTTGGGTTGTAGGTTTCTTTTTATATAAGTGGTGCTTTTGAATATATTCATAAACAAAAGGCGGTACCAAATTATGAATGTCTTTATTTTCAGCACAAAGCTTTCTAATTTCGCTTGATGATACATCAATATAATTTGTAGTAAGTAAAATAATGTTTGCACCTTGTTCTTCTAAAGCCTTTTTCATATCATACATTTTTTCTTTATCAGTATCGGTGCGCACATGCACGGTTAATACCACTTCACGCAAAATGTCTTGGTAACAATGCCACTCTTCAAACGAAAGAAACATATCGCTGCCGATACATAAATAAAAAGTTGCGGCCTTATAATCTGCCCGCAATTCGTGAATGGTATCAATTGTGTAGCTTTTTCCTGTACGGTTTATCTCTCTGTCATCAATCACACAGTTTGTGAATAATTGTGTGAACACTTCACACATGGCAAGCCTGTGCTCTGTTTCAATATCAACACCTGTTTTGTGCGGTGGTACACCTGCAGGTATTACCCGCACTTCATCAGGGTGAATCTCTGCTATACAATTATGCAAAAGTGCAATATGCCCGTTATGTGGTGGGTTAAACGTTCCACCGAACAATAACATTTTCATATTGCACCTCCTTTTATTTTTTAAGCAAATCTTGAAAAGCGCTATCTTTCGCTTTCTTTTTAAACAAAATGAATTTTGTTCCGATGACTTGTATCACTTCTGCACCAGTTGCTTCTGCCAATGTTTCTGCTGCCTCTCTGGCAGAAAATTCACTTGTTTCCAGCACACGCATTTTAATAAGTTCACGTGCTTTAAGTGCATTTTCAGTTTGTATAATCAGTTCGTCACCAATACCACCTTTCCCTACTTGAAAAATGGTATCAATTCCGTTTGCTGCGCCACGTAATGTGGCACGTTGTTTTGATGTTAACATAAATTATCCTTTAAATTATAAATTTTTTATTCATTTTCTTTTAAATATTCTTTTAATTTTTGCAATGCCTTTGCACGGTGGCTAATGGCATCTTTTTCATCATCTGTCATTTCAGCATAGGTTTTTTCGCCTACATAAAACAGGGGGTCATACCCGAACCCATTGCTGCCTTTTTCTTCTAAGCCAATAACACCCGCACAAGTGCCCTCAAATACTTTTTCAGTGCCGTTTGGCCATACAACAGCTATGGCACTTACAAATTGCCCGCCTCTTCTTTCAGTAGGAATGTCTTCCATTTCAGCCAGCAATTTTTGGTTATTGGCTTTGTCGTCTCCGTGTGCACCTGCATAGCGGGCACTGTATACACCAGGGGCACCCTGTAATGCGTCAACACATAAGCCTGAATCATCTGCAATTGTAGGTTTGCTTGCGAGTTTACAAATTTCTCTCGCTTTTAGCAATGCGTTTTCTGCAAACGTTGTACCCGTTTCTTCCACATCTACGTCTATGCCTACTTCTGCCAAAGATAAAACTTGATAACCAAACCCATCTAAAATTCTTTGCATTTCAGCAAGTTTATTTTGATTATTCGTTGCGGCAACCCATTCCATAAAGCGCTACTCCTCTTTCAAGAACAAGGCTTCTGTAAATGCTTCGCCATCAAACGGTAACAAGTCATCTACACCCTCACCCACGCCTACAAAACGTACGGGTAAGTTCAAAGCATCTTTAATAGAAATAACACTGCCGCCACGTGCTGTACCGTCAAGCTTGGTTAAAATAATACCAGTGGCATTAGCGGCGTCAACAAATTCAGAGGCCTGCCGAATAGCATTTTGCCCTGTTACGGCATCTAACACAAGCAGCGTTTCCACGCTAGACTCAGGGCTTGCTTTCTCAGTTACACGGCTAATTTTATTCAGTTCTGCCATAAGGTTTTTCTTGGTATGTAAGCGCCCAGCTGTGTCACAAATAACAATGTCATAATTTTGCGCCGCCGCCATTGAGACAGCGTCAAATATAACCGCTGAAGGGTCAGCACCTTCTTTTTGTTTTACCAAAGGTAAGTCTATACGTTCTGCCCATGTTTCCAGTTGTTCTACAGCAGCTGCACGGAAGGTATCTCCTGCGGCAAGTAATACTTTTTGCCCTTGCTCTTTGAAAAAATGTCCAAGTTTTGCTACAGATGTTGTCTTTCCAACACCATTTACCCCTATTACCAAAATAACACATGGTTTACCTGAGAGGTTGAAAGGTTCATCGGCTTTCAGTAACTCATTTATTTGTTCTTTTAACAAAGCAACCACTTGCTCACCAGTTGTTAAATGGTCTCTCAGTGCCTTTGCACGCACGGCAGATACTATTTTTTCAGTTGTTTCGACACCTACATCGGCTAAAATCAACTGTTCTTCCAAGTCATCATAAAATACATCATTTATTTTGGTAGCACCTGCAAGGTCATTCACTGTTCCAAAAACGGAATCTCTGGTTTTTTGCAAGCTTTTTCCTAGTGCATCAAAAATGCCCATGACAATCTCCTTTCGAGGTAAACGGTTTACGACACAAGTTCGGCATCTACTTCATTTGCGTTCAAGCGTAATATTTTAGACACACCATCTTCTTGCATGGTAACACCATATAAAACGTCTGCTTCTTCCATTGTACCACGCCTATGTGTAATGACTATGAACTGTGTATCATCGCAAATACGGCGCAAATAGTTGGCATAACGCACAACGTTTACATCATCTAGTGCGGCCTCAATTTCGTCTAGCACACAGAAAGGTGCTGGGTTAACCGCCAAAATGGCAAAATAGATAGAAATAGCAACCAGCGCTTGCTCACCACCTGAAAGTGCATTTAAGCTCTTGATGATTTTCCCAGGCGGAGCAACATCAATATCAATTCCACATTCTAAAATATTTTGGTCATCTGTTAAAGAAAGGCGTGCACTGCCGCCACCAAATAATTCAACAAACACTTCTCCAAAATTTTTGTTAATTTCTGCAAAGCTGTTTCTAAAAATAATTTCCATTTCGGTTTTCAACCCAGAAATTAAGTTTTCAAGTTCTGCTTTAGACGTTTCTACGTCTTCTACTTGTTCCTTTAAGAAGAGGTACCGCTCGCTTACCTGCGCAAACTCTTCAATGGCGTTTACATTTACAGCACCAAGTGCTTTTATGCCACTGCGTACTTCATTTACCATGCGGCGTAGTTCCGTTACATTATTAAACGCAACCGTTAATGTTGCTGCTTCGCTTAAAGTAACTTCATATTCTTCCCACAGCTTTGCAATGGTGTTCTCATACTCTTGCTCTAGGTTCGCTTTGCGTTCTTCAAGGCGTGTCATTTCTTTGGTAAGGTTTTCTTTTTCCTCGCCAATGCTTTTCATCTTTCCAGCTTGTTCGCTATTTGCTTCTTCTGCTTCCATTTTTTCTTTTAACACTTCTTGCAATCTATCTTCTATTTTTTGCGTTTTTTGTGTTAATTCTTGTTTCTTGGTTTGCACTGCAGCAATGCTTTGTTGCTCATTTTCTATTTGTTGTTTTAGCAATGCAATACTTTGCTCAATTTGCGCTTTACTGCTTTCTTCACTGGTGCTTCTATGCAATAGTTGTTCAATTGCATTTTCATGTATTTCAATGTCTTTTTGCAAGCTAAACTGCTTCATTTTCAGTTCTTGTTCTTCCGCAGTTAAGTCATTGCGTGCATCTGAAAGCCCTGTATCATCAGCACCATTATTTGCATTCAGTTCTTCAT